>CAMWRH010000018.1 GCA_947176605.1 uncultured Porphyromonadaceae bacterium | reverse complement strand
ATTCCGTTGTTCATTGTATTATACTTTATAGTTTAGTATTTCGATTGCCTTTTGTGCGTCGGCATCCGTGATGCCGACAATAGGATTTGTCTCGATGAAACAGTCATGCTGAGCCGGGAAGAAGTCGTCGAGGTCATAGATGATCACGTAATCGGGGTGTCCGTGCTCGTCGAGCCAAAATTCAATATCCTCTCCGCGTGAGATGTAGGTGGCTCCCCTCGACGGCAAGCCGCGTCTGATACTGCTCAGCGTTGAGCACCCCATCGAAGTCTGGAAATATTACAGGTCGTTTCATTAGTTTTACTGATTGCCACTTTGACCGCCTAATTCCATCTTCAAAAAATATCAACACACTCTTGTGTTTTTTTGATTTTTTCACTATCTTTGCAGTGCGAAATGACCTGAAACGCTCCTGCAGCAAGGTCATGGGATGATTCCTCCACCTAAGGCAATATTTTCCTGCAATACGGAAAATAAGTGGAACGACGGCGCTTCATCCCTCGGCTCCGGCCGAAAACCATACAACATATCTGCAATTCGTCTTGCAGAAATCCTTTAATAATTAAAGAATTACAGGTATGTTGTATCCAATTGCCCCCTTATACATAAACTATTTGTCTGTTCAGCCTGCCATACATCGTATCGGCAGCCATTTGCTGTTTCCGGCGTTACATGCTCCGCCGGAGGAACTTTCGTGTGCATATGCGTGCACCCCGGGTAGAGATCCTGTTTCGACATCACAGACATAAGCGGCATACTCCATACCGCTCGTACTTACTTAATATACATCCAAATATACATCCAATTATTATCATCATGAACCGTTATCTACTTATCTCACTGATAGCCGCGAGCTCCCTTACGGCATCAGCAGAAATCCGTCAGGGACTTAAGCAGTATGTAGAACAGGACGGACTCCGCTACGAACTGCTCGACCTCGACAGCCGCCTTGCAGCTGTCGCCGGCCCGGCTGCCGTCTCCGAAGATTTCGCCATGATTCCCGCCGAAGTCTCCGTTACCGGCACATTCTTCGATCTCGGTCAGTCGCTTGAGTTCACCAACGAACCATTCACTGTAGTGCAGATCAACCCCAAGGCCTTCCTTTCCAACACCGAGCTCTATTATGTCACCTTCCCCCCGACACTTACCGACATAGGCGAGTCGGCATTCCAGAACTGCACCATCCTCACCGTCGATTCCTTACCCGAATCGCTGGAAACCATCGGCAACTTGGCCTTCTCAGCCTGCAACGCCATCACCAAGCTCACACTCCCGGCTTCGGTAAAGGAAATCGGAGAAAAGGCGTTCGCCTACATGACATCTCTGGAGCGTGTAGTCATGGCCGAGAGCCGGATTGAAGAAATCCCCTCCTACGCCTTTGCCGAATGCCCGCAACTCGAGCAAGTGTACCTTCCGTTCGGTGTCAAAACCATCGCTGACCACGCATTCTACAAAGACTATGCGCTTGAAGACATAATCCTTCCCGAGGGTCTCGAACATATCGGCAGCTATGCCTTTGAAGGAAGCGCCGCTGACGACCGTGGACTAAAGTCGGTCACATTCCCCTCCACCCTCAAAAGCCTCGACAAATACGCTTTCCGTTTTGCTCCGCTCGTATCCGCCTTTATGGATAAGGCCACACAGCTTGAGGAGATACAGGATTATACATTCGAGCACTGCTACTCGCTGAAAGAGCTATCCTTCCCGGACAATATAAAGCGAATCGGAGCACACGCATTCGATTATTGTGCCCGTAATGCCTCGCGTCACATGAGTGCCCTCGAGCTTCCGGCCGCGCTGTCCGAACTCAGCGCAAACGCCTTCGTCGACTCTTATATCATCAGTGTGAAGGTGGGCGACAACGTGACATCCCTCCCCGCATACTCCCTCGGTATTCCTCAGATGGTGGAACTGGGCAGCGGCCTAAAGGATATCGACATAAACGCCTTCTCATTCGACAATCTGCGTATGATACGCATCCACGCCGCCACCCCTCCTTCGCTGTCGGCTGATGTGCCTCTCACCGAGATGCAGATGCAGCAGATAACCGTGGTGGTGGATGACGGCTGTAAAAACCTCTACGAAAAGCATCCACGCTGGAAAAATTTCAACCTTATCGAGGAGTCGGCCTCCACCGTGAGCGTACACCTCGACGGCAGCATGCCGCTGGCCTCGGCAATCTATCTGCAGTCGGGCGGTACTCTGCCTTCGCGTGTCACTTCGCTCACCGTCACCGGCCATCTCACGGATGATGATTTCGAGATTATCCGTCAGAACATGTTCTCGCTCACAGCTCTCGACATCAGCGGAACTGACAACACGGTGATTCCTGCCAAAACATTCCAGAACTTCACTCTGCTCTCCGTAATGAAACTGCCCGAAGGCCTGACCTCCATTGGCGACTATGCCTTCCAGGGCTGTAACTCAATGCGACTGGAAACTCTTCCCGACGGCATCGAAACCATCGGACAATACGCCTTTAAAGACTGCTATGCCATCACAGTAAGCCATCTCCCCCGCGCACTGCGCACTATCGGTTATCAAGGATTTTCCTCATGTACCTCAATAAAGGAGATTATTGCATATGAGAATCTCTTGGATTTCGGACAAGCTGCCTTCTCTTCTTGCGACCTGCTCGAGTATGTCGACCTCAGCCGCACCAAAATCACACAACTCAAAGCCAATGCTCTCTATATCTGCAACCTGCAGACACTCCTGCTCCCTTCGACAATAGAAACAATCAACTATCGTGCAATTGCCATCAATCCGATACGCACACTTGAGCTTCCCGGAGCTGTGAGAAAGATCGAAGAAGAAGCTTTCTACAAGACCGGACTCCGTGCTGTGAGCTTCGGCGAAGGTCTGACAGAGATTTACGAATCCACTCTGGAAAACTGTCCGCGTCTGGTGTCGGTCAGCTTCCCTTCCACGCTCAAAAACGTAGGCAGCAATATCTTGAACAATTCTCCGAAGGTGAGCGCCATCAGCTGTCGCGCCACGGAGGCTCCCGCCACAGCGTCAGGCGCTTTCAACGGCATACTCACTCAGAAGTGCACACTCACCGTGCCTGCCGCCGGATTCTTCAGCTACCTCAACGCTCCCCAGTGGGGTGCCTTCGGCAAACTTGAGGTAAGTCTCGATGTGACAATGCCCGACGATGTGGATGTGACTGTGCTTCCCGAAGAGGAGTATCAGGAAATTATGGAGGAAGAGCGCCTCGACGAACTGGCCGAGGAATACAGCACCCCAGGTCTCGACGAGGATGACTACGATGAGGATTCCGCGGATGAAGACTCCGACGAGCCTGTCGCCGCACGCCGCCGCGCGGCCCGCGCAGTCCGCACTTCCCGCAACGCTTTGAGCACCGGCAAGTACTTTGCCTCACTCTTCAACGGCGCTTCGCTCAACACTCCCGGCACCGGCCGTGGCAACCGCATCTTCCTCAATCTCAAGCCCGAAGACGAGCTGGAGGCCATTCTGGTCAACGGCAATGACATCACCGACCTTCTTGACGAGAACAATTCGCTGCTGCTGCCTGCCGATGCCGCCGGCGCCCTTGAAATCCGCATGGTCTCCAATGTCAATACATCTGTGGCAGCTGTGACCATAGCAGCCGACGAATATGTCGATGCTTATGACATTTCCGGCATATGCGTCTATTCCGGGGCTCGCGATGCCTTCCGTCCGAACTCCGGCTTCTATGTGCTCCGTGCCCGCTCCGGCGCCACTGTCAAGATCACCGTAAAATAAGATTTCTTACGCACGCACTATGTGTCAGGGTGCGCATTCCTCCGAGGAATGCGCACTTTTTTCGGTACCCCGGAGTGGAGGCATCCCTGTCTCCACAGTTCAAAGTCAAACATTCACCAACCGGATATAACGAAAAAGAGCCGAAATCATGAAGATTTCAGCTCTTGATGTGACCCCGGAGAGGCTCGAACTCACGACCCAATGCCAAAAAGATACGGTGAGTCATTTGCTCTACCGGATAAAACAACAAAAGAGCCGAAATCATGAAGATTTCAGCTCTTGAGGTGACCCCGGTGAGGCTCGAACTCACGACCCAATGATTAAGAGTCATTTGCTCTACCAACTGAGCTACGGAGTCATTGTTGGTATTGCTCGGGGAGGTGGCGCTGCTCGCGGTGAGCTTCGTTGTTTCCCGTTTGCGAGTGCAAAGTTAGTAAGTTTTTTCGAGTTGTGCAAACTTTTTCTCAACTTTTTTTTCTAATTTTACAATCGAAATCGTCCGAGACGCGTGTCGTTTATCTCGATTCTTTCGCTAAGTTGCTGTGAATGACTGAGATAAAGCATGTCGCAAGGGCGGTCTGCGGTCGGGACTTCTGAGGAGGATTCGGATCACACAGAGTTGAAAAATCTAACAATCATATTACGATGATGAAATCTAACGCTATCTACATCTCTCTCGGAGTGGCTGCCGTGCTGCTGGCGGGGGGATGTTCGAAGAAGCTGAATCAGTTTCAGTCTGACTTCTTTTCTACAAATCCCGAGCCGCTGGAGACGGTAGGGCAGAACGTGCCGGGTGCCGTCACTGCCAAACTCCCGGCGAAATTCATGCTCCGCAATGCCAAAGTAAGCGCCACACCGGTGCTGCAGTGGCATACGGCCGACAATACCGTGGGTGAGGCCTCGGCTACACCGGTGCTCTTCCAGGGTGAGAATGTGCGCGACAACGGCCAGGTGGTAAGTTATGCCGACGGCGGCACAGTCAATATACCCTTCTCCATGCCCTGGCAGCCCGAGATGGCGCAGAGCGACCTCTATCTTGACTTCCAGGTTGACCAGAACGGCAAGCTGTATACACTCCCGCGCGTAAAGGTAGGACACGGTGTGGTATCCACTTCGACTCTGGCCAGCGCCCAGACGGTGACCCCCGCCGTGGCAAAGGACGGTTTCCAGCGTGTGATTTCGGAGCAGTACAGCGCCGATATCCACTTCCTGGTCAATCAGGCCAATGTGCGTGCCTCCGAGACATCCAAGGCCGATTATATCGACCTCAACCGCAAACTCATGGAGGCTCATGCGGCTCCCAATATGGAGATAGCCGGGGTGACAATCAATTCATACGCATCTCCCGAAGGGAAGCTCGACTTCAACACCTCACTGGCCGAAAAGCGTGAGAAAAACACCCAGACCTACGTCGAAGGGCAGATGAAGAAGGATAAAATCACAGAGTTCGGCGAACTGACCTCTTCCTTCACTCCCGAGGACTGGGAGGGATTCCGCTCACTCGTGGAGAAGAGCAATATCCAGGACAAAGACCTTATCCTCAGCGTGCTCTCGCTCTATAAGGATCCCGAAGAGCGCGAGCGCGAAATCCGCAACATAGCCACCGTATTCAACGAACTGGCCGACCAGATCCTGCCCCAGCTCCGCTATTCACGCGTGATGGCCACCATCAACGTAATCGGCAAGAGCGACCAGGAGCTGATCGAACTCTTCAACACCGACCCCCAGAAGCTCTCAATCGACGAGATACTGTATGTGGCTACGCTGACCGACGACAATACCCGCAAGATGTCGGTATACTCAAAGGCCGTGCAGCTTTACCCGGATGATTACCGCGCCGTCAATAACCTCGGTCTGACACAGTATGTGGCAGGCGACTACGAGGGTGCGGCAGCCAGCTTCAACCGTGCTGCCCGCATGAACCCGGCCTCCAAGGAAGTGGAGATGAACCAGGGGTTGATCTCAATGGTCAACAAGGACTTCGCCCGTGCCAACGAGCAGCTTGGCGCCGCCGCCGGTGTGCCCGAGAATGCTGATGCGCTTGGCGTGTACTATCTCACTCAGGGTGATGTGAGCAAAGCGCGCACTGCCTTCGGCGACACGAAGACCAACAATGCCGCCCTTGCCCAGATCCTCGCCAAGGATTACAATGCGGCCCGCCAGACACTTGCGTCTATCCCGATGCCTGATGCCACGACATATTACCTCACGGCAGTGCTCGGGGCCCGCACCCACAACGAGAGCATGGTGATGAGCAATCTGCGCCAGGCCGTGAAGCTTGACCGCCGACTGCTCGACCGCGCCAAGAAAGACCTGGAATTCTCAGGGTATAACCTGTCATATCTTTAAATCACAAAGTCGGGATTTACCGGGATTAATCCGGTAAATCCCGATTCTTCTTAATAAATCGGGATAAATCAAGAGAATCGAGATAAATCGGGATAAACCCGATAAATCGAGATGAACCCGATGAATCGGGATAAATCCCGCATAACCAATAAATCAAATTTTTCAGAATGACAAAGATCGGATCCGTATTCACCCCGTCGGCCCGCAAGGCCCTGCTGCTCGGCAGCGGCGAGCTGGGCAAGGAGGTGGCTCTCGAACTGATGCGCCTCGGAGTCGAGGTAATCGCCTGCGACCGCTATCCCAACGCGCCGGCCATGCAGGTGGCACATCGCAGCCATGTGCTCAATATGCTCGACCCGGCGGAATTGCGCCGCGTCATAGAGCTTGAGAAGCCTGACCATATCATCCCCGAAATCGAGGCAATCGCCACTCCGGTGCTTGTGGAGCTCGAGAAGGAGGGGTATAACGTGACTCCCACTGCCAATGCCGCATGGCTCACCATGAACCGTGAAGGTATACGCCGTCTGGCCGCCGAAGAACTCGGACTCCCCACTTCGCCCTACCGCTTTGCATCGACACGCGAGGAGTTTGACCGTGCCATCGAGGAAATCGGGATGCCCTGTGTGGTGAAACCCGTGATGAGCAGTTCTGGGCATGGCCAGAGCGTGGTGCGCTCAGAAGCCGATATCGATGCCTCATGGCGTGAGGCCCAGGAGGGTGGACGCGCCGGGGCCGGACGTGTGATCGTAGAGGGATTTGTGGATTTCGACTATGAAATCACGCTCCTGACGCTTCGCTCTGTCAGCGGCACTGTATATTGCGAACCCGTAGGCCACATCCAGGAAAGCGGCGACTACCGTTATTCATGGCAGCCGCAGCCCATGAGCCCTGTGGCTCTGGAGCGTGCCAAAGAGATAGCCCGCAAGATTACGGATGCCCTTGGAGGCTACGGCATATTCGGTGTGGAACTCTTCATAAAGGGTGACGACGTGATCTTCAGTGAAGTCTCCCCGCGCCCCCACGACACCGGAATGGTGACCATGATTTCGCAGGACCGCAGCGAATTCGGCCTGCATGCCCGTGCGCTGCTCGGGCTGCCGGTGCCTGAAATACGCTTCTACGGTCCCTCGGCATCGCGCGCAGTAGTGGTGGAAGGTGATACCTGCGAGATGGAATTCGATAACCTTGAGGAAGTGCTCTCAGAGCCCGGTACCGACATGCGTATCTTCGGCAAGCCGGAGGTGCACGGTCATCGCCGCATGGCCGTAATCCTGGCCACAGCCGATACCGTCGAAGAGGCCCGCGCCAAGGCCGACCGTGCCTACGCACGCCTCGTGACCCGCATCAAATAAGACCGACAGACACTGCGCCTCCGCCTTCGGCAGCGGCACAGATACAATCAACCCCGGCTGACTGCTGATTCAGCCGGGGCTTTCCATATCCGCATCCCTATGCGGCAACTTACGGGTAGCGTGACTTTGAGTGATGTAACCGATATAAGAGCCCGGGACAGCGAGCCCGGGAGCAAGGAAGCGTAGTGAATGTCGATTCACATTTTCATGCTGCGAATTTCGTATAAAAAAATCATCCGGCGAAGAGGATGCGCCGGATTTGTATGAAGTGCCGTCAGAGATGTATGAAATGCCTTGTGTAGGGATGGCCGGGGACGCATGGCATGCACCGGCCGGGCATGACAGGGGAGGAGCGACTCAGCGCCAGACGATATAGTTGACGTTGGGGGTGTCTTTCCAGTAGTGTCCGAAGACAGATACAGCGCCGTCGGCATCGGTGTAGCGCCCGTAGGTAGAGCCTCCGGTGAGATAGATGGCGTTGCGCACTCCTGCCTCCGCGAGGGCTTGGGAGAAGTCGTGGAATGTGACGCGTTCGGTGCTTATTACTACGCTGAGGCGGCCGTCGGTCTCCGCCAGGGCCTTGCGTATGGAGCGCCCTTTGGGCTTGTTCTCCACCATCTGGCCACCGGCGATAAGCGGGTACTGGCGGAAGAAATATCCATCAGCCACAAGAGCCTGTTCAAACATCGGAGTCGCATCAGCCACACCTAACGTCACCTCCCCGTTGATTATAGAGCAGAAACCCGCCTTTGCCTCACTTTTGCTGATCAGTCTGCCCTTAAGTATAAACGCACCTACGATTTCGCCGTTGTCGCCCCGTATGTCGGCAGCCTGGGCGATCAGTACCGGGGTGGAATCATTGATCACGGCATTGCCTACTTCAAGCACCGGGGTCGCATTGACCGGAGTAAGGAACGTGAGGTGGATGCCGTTGACGGCTGTGTCTGAGCGCAGCGTGTAGGCCGGAGAGGGTGCCGTAGGAGCCATTTCGGCGGGAGCCGGATTCGTATTGACGGCTTTCAGGGTTGCCGCCGCCGGGATAGGGGTTCCGGCTTCCGGATCCGTAACCTTCGGAAGGAAGAGGATTAAGGCCACTGCTGCCAGCAGCACGAACGAGACGATGCCACAGAGCACGGCTACTGTCCGTTTGCGGGGCTTGCGGTCAGGACGGGATACGGGGTCATCGGTAGAGATGATGCGTATTTCATCATCATTGATATCGTTATGTCGGTCTTTCATTGTATAGCCTCCTTTTCCAAGAGATCCTTCAAAGCCTTCAGTGCCTCCTTTGAGGCCGACACTTCATGGCGGAATGTGCGGCAGTCAGACAGTATGAGCCGCTGCCGCACGGGATTGATAAGGGCGATGTAATCGCGGTTGACAATCAGACTCTTACCTATTCTGATAAAGCGATGCTCACTGCTGTCGGCCATGTCGCCTATGCGGCGTTCCATCTGTCCGAGCTGCATGGTGAGCAGAAGCCGCTCTCCATCGGCGGTGACTACGACGGAGTAGTTGCCGTCGGCAGAGATGTATACCAGCGTTTCCGGCGGCACCCGCACCAGTTCGGTGGATGTAGAGAAAACGAATCGTCGGCCCATAACCAGTCATAAATCTGCAGAGCTGCGTCTGCGCCTCAGGGGCGGGTGATTCCACGGTCGAGCAGGCGGTGCTTTACCATCATGCGGGCCCGGGTGGGGAGGCATCCGATGAAGAGAATCGCCATGCGGTTGGTCAGACCGTTGACATACTGCTTGCGTCCGCGCAGCAGCCGGCGCACGGCCCGGCGTGCGAACACCTCGGGGCGAGCGATGGCTCCCAGACGCAGGGCGAGACGCTTCAGATTGTCGGGGAGTCCGAACAGGTCGGTGGCTATTCCGCCGGGACATGCCACCATCACCTTCACCCCATAGTCGCGCATCTCGTAATGCAGCGCACGGCTGAACACCCGGATATAGGCCTTTGTGGCGGCATACATCGACAGTCCGGGCATCGGCATCCAGCACGACATCGAACTCATGTTGAGTATATATCCCCCTCCTCTCTGGCGGAAGTAGGAGGCAAAGCGGATGCTCAGCATCGTGGCGGCATGTACGTGCAGATCGATGAACGCCTGCACCTTCCTTTCAGCGATTTCGGTGGCAGGAGCGAAAGAGAAGATTCCGGCATTGTTGATAAGCATCACCGGATCGAGGTCAAGATTCTCCAGATAGCCGAAGATCCTGTCGGGGGCATCCTCGCGGCAGAGGTCGAGGGTGAGGGGATGTGTCTCAACGCCATACACCTCCGCCACAAGCGCCGCCGCCTCGCGCAGGGGCTCGTCGTCAATCGAAATCATCAGCAGGACCATGCCACGCTCTGCCAGAGTCTTGCAGAATTCCAGCCCTATTCCGCCGGAAGCGCCGGTGACAATGGCCAGCTTACCCTTCAGAGTTTTTTTCATACGTCGCGCTCCTTGATTTTCTTTATTTCGCGCATTATGGCCGGGGGAAGCTGCTCTTTAAGATGCTTATGGCATGCCATCTCCTTTGAATACATGCGGGCGATGCAGTAGTTGACGTGGTCGCATCCGCAGCGGTGGGACGAGTCGGCCTTCATGCGGTTGACGAAATCGGGCTCATTGAGCAGGGCGCGTCCCATCTGCACGAACTCAAACCCCTCTGCCATCACCTTGTCGGCACCGGGACGGTCGATTACTCCACCCACATACACCAGCGGCATCTTCAGCTCGGCGCGGAAGCGGCGGGCATCCTCGAGGAAATACAGTGGCTCGAAATGCTCGGGGCGGATCATGAACTTTCCGGCCATGCGCACGCCGTATTTCAGCCATAGCTGCTTCATGTAGTGGGTCATGGTCCAGATCGGCATTTCGCCGCGCATCACATACATCGGGGCCTTGCTTACGAATCCACCCGAGAGCACGAGGGCATGCACGCCGTGGCTTTCGATATTGCGGGCCACCGTGAGGCAGTCGTCGATATCGAGTCCGCCTTTGAAGCCGTCGCGCATATTGGTCTTCACGAGCACGCCCATATCCGATCCGGCCGCCGTCATGACCTCATCAAGACACATGTGCATGAACGTCATGCGGTTGTCGAGCGACCCGCCGAAGCGGTCGCGGCGGCGGTTGGTGTAAGGCGACAGGAACTGGGAGATGAGGTATCCGTGTCCGGCATGTACCTCAACACAGTCGAATCCGGCATCACGTGCGGTGCGCACGGCGTTGCCGAAATCGCGAGCCAGCTGACGGAGCTCATCGTGGCGGAGTCCGCGGCAAATGGTGGGTGAGTAGAGGTTGAAGCCCGTATTCGGGGCTACCGGGATACCTCCGGCGGTGCGGATATGTGTCATGTTGCCGCAATGGCCTATCTGTATCGAGGCCTTCGCGCCGCGCTGGTGAATGCCGTCGGTAATCTCCCGCAAACTTGGGACAATCTCCGGGCGAAGCCACAGCTGGGTATCGAAAGAAAGGGCCGAGCGGCATATTCCGGCATAGGCCAGGGTGGTCATCCCCACGCCACCGTCGGCCACACTCCAGTGGTAGTCGCGCAGCTGAGGCGTAGGGTTATTGTCGCGCCCCATCCCTTCGAAGGCGGCGGAGCGTATGGTGCGGTTACGCAAAGTCACCGGACCGATATTGGCAGGTGTGAAAAGCATTGTGTGTATAGTGGAGGAGGGAGTTCAATAGATGAACGGTATGATGTATCGGCGTCGGAGAGATGCATAGCTATCGCCGAATTTTTCGATATAGCGGCCATGGGTGGCCTTGGCGCGGGGGGCGAGATTGGCGAATGTCCATATGGCGAACACTACCCCCGGCAGCGACCAGGTGAGCAGTGCGAATCCCGACCATTCGAGCAGTTCGCCGAAGTAATTGGCCGAAGTCACGTAGCGGAACATCCCTCCGCGCGGTATGTAATGATTCGTGTCGCCCGGCTTGCGCAGGCTGCGTATTATATGGTCGGAATGCAGGTTGATGCCCATGCCGGCTGCAAAGACGAGGGTGCCCAGTATGAATATCGGCGATGACAGCCAGTCGGCCGGATATCCCGAGTGGCCGAAGATATGTGGCGGCGGAGTGAGATAGAAGAACCATCCTCCTATCATGTAGGCATTTAGCAGATTGAATGTTACTCCCGACAGGATTATCGACAGGGGCATCTTGCTCGTGCCCTTGATCATCAGCGGGAACACAAACGACCTTTGGAAATAATGCAGCAGAAACAGCAGCGTCATCACTACCGTAGGGGCGGCATCGCGCCGCTCCGGGGGGGCCATGATCCACATCAGGAGCATGGTGAGGAATACGGGAGCCTCCATCAGCACCCAGCCTATACGGTTGTTGATGGCCGGACCCCACTTGCGGTCGTAGGTCATGCCGTATCCGGGAGTGACGCGTTGCAGTGCGATGAATACGATGGCAGCCAGAATGACCATGCCTATCACCACTGAATAATATATGTCGGTATCAAACATATGCTGTCGGATATAGAAAGTGTCGGTGGCTGTCGGCCGATTGGTCGCGGCCGATTGAGCTTAACATACAAAATTAGTGAAAAATATGGAGTCTGTACCAAAAAGAGTGTAAAATTTAGCACAGTCAGGATTCGGGACGTCAATTTGAGGGGTCGGCAGCCGGGTCATGCACAGGGTCAGCCGCGTGGACTTCATGGCGCGGATTGCCTGGAGGGGATGCGGATGTATATACACATACCGACCCTCCGGCCATACGCACTCCTCCGAAGCGGAAGGGTGCGTATGGCCGGAGAGCCGGTATGAATCCGGAATCCGGAGACCGGAGGCCGGATTGATCTTGAGGCGGATTATTTCGCTGCGGGCACCTGGTTGGCCGGAGCCGGAGTAGAGGCCGGAGCGGCAGCCGGAGTGGTGGCCGGAGCTTTGGTCTCGATGGCTGAGCGGGTGACGGGTGTCTTGATGGCGAACGATGCGAGGATGCTCACCACGCAGATGAAGATGCCCAGACCCCATGTGGCCTTTTCAATGAAATCGGTGGTCTTGCGGTAGCCGAGATACTGGTTGCCGCTTGAATAATCGGAGGCCAGACCGCCCCCTTTTGACTTCTGGATGAGCACTACGGCGATGAGCAGCACGCATGCCAGAACGATTAGGATGCTGAGAAAAATGTACATATTTTAACAGTTTGCTTTTTCTTGATTTATAATAAGCTTCTTAAGGAAGCGTATTTGGTCTGCAAAGTAAATACTTTTTTCCGGATTTTTCAAATTTAACTCCTCAATAATTGCCAAAGCCTCGGCATATTTGCGATTTTTTATGAGCGAAGGGAGCGGATCCGTCTCTTTCTTAGGGGTGTGGGGTGCGGCGGCCGGGGCTTCCGGGAGTCCGTCGCCCGGTACGTAGGCAGTCGATGATGCTGTCGGAGCGTCATGACCGGCCAGGAAAGCGTCGATGGCATCGCCCGTGGTGAGGGGGTGCTTTTTCGGAGGTGCCTGATGGGTAGTGGCTACGTGCTGTTTGCCCGGAGTATTGAGGCTTATGACGGCCTGGAGGCGCTGACGTGCCTCCTCGTCGGGAGCGAGGGGGAGCGCCATGATTGCCGCGTATATGAAATACGGGTATTTTTCAAGCAGTCTTAGGGCTTCCGGGTAGGATATGTCGTGATGCATGGGTTATGGTGATACGTGTTGATGATCGGCGGCCTGTGCAATCACCAGTTGCCGAGAGTCGCGTTGAATATGAGGTCTACAAGTTCGTCGCAGATTTCCTGACAGAGTTCATCCTGCACATCAATCAGCAGCAGCGACGAACTGAACTGCCGATAGGCCGAGAACGACTGGTCGACGTTGTTGGCCGGATTGATATTGTCGGTATACTTTACGTGCACCGTGATGGTCAGTCGGGTTTCGGTGGCGTAGGCATCCTCGCCCACGGCTTGCGGCGAGAGTGCGTAGCCGGTGATTTCGCCGGTGATTTCGGCATCGGCGTTGCCGTCGATGATCTGCAGGCGCGTCTGGCGGGTGATGGCATCCATCAGCTGATTCTGGAACTCCTGCTGTAGCGGGGGGTATACGAGTGCCGCGCGTATGGGGAATTCCGATACGTGTATCGTCTTGTACAGGTCATAATTTATAGCCGATCCATTCAGCTTATAGCTGATACGGCATGAGGAGAGCCCACATGCGAGCGTCATGATTACCATGGCGATAAGCAGAGGGATTGAAATGGATATGCGTCTCATCTGCAGGGGGGGATGACGGAGAGTTAGAGGTCGGTCAGACCGAAGTCGTGAATTTTGCGGTAGAGGGTGCGTGGAGAGATGCCAAGCTGCTCGGCGGCGCGGCGCTTGTCGCCGCCGTTGCGGCGCAGGGCTTCGGCGATGGCTTCGCGTTCGGTGTCTTCGAGCGAGAGGGGCGGTGTCTCCTTCTCGGCGAGCACTTCGTGGAGCATTCCGTGGCCTGTGGAGGAGGTGCCTGTGTCGGCTGATGCGCCCCGTGGAGGGAGCTTTGGCAACAGTGCGCGTGTCTGCTCGGCAGCGGCTCCATGAGTGCCGACTCCTATTATGGCGCGTAGCTCTGCGATTTCGCTTTTCAGGGCGAAGAGGGTCTGCCAGAGAAACTCGCGTTCTTGCTCATAGGTATGTATGTCGGCCACCGGGATGCTTTCAGGCTCCCCGGGGCGTTCGGGGGCGGGAAGGGCTTCGAGGAGGGTGCGCCGTGAGATTTCCTCACCCGCATGAAAGAGGGCCAGCTGCTCCACTATATTCTTCAGCTGCCTCACATTGCCGGGCCAGCGGTATAGCAGAATCGCGCGCCGGGCTTCGTCGGAGAACTGTATCGGCTCCGTCATATAGCGTTCGGAAAAAGAGGCTGCGAAACGCCGGGCCAGCATCAGCGCGTCGTCGCCACGTTCGTGCAGCGGCGGCACATTGATGAGCACCGTCGAAAGACGGTAATACAGGTCCTCGCGGAATTTCCCTTTCCTTACGGCCTTGATCAGGTCTACATTAGTGGCCGCCACGATACGCACATTAGTGCGCTGCACCGTGGATGAACCCACCTTCATGAACTCACCCGATTCCAGCACACGCAGCAGGCGGGCCTGGGTGGTGAGCGGGAGCTCGGCCACTTCATCCAGGAATATGGTGCCTCCGTCGGCTTCTTCGAAATACCCCTTCCGGGTGGCCACGGCACCGGTAAAGGAGCCTTTCTCGTGGCCGAAAAGTTCGGAGTCGATGGTGCCTTCCGGTATGGCGCCGCAGTTGACGGCGATATATTTCTTATGTTTACGCGCTCCGGAGGTGTGGATAATCTGAGGGAAGAACTCCTTGCCGGTGCCGCTTTCGCCGATGACGAGCACCGAAAGATCAATCGGTGCCACCTTGATGGCGCGAAGTATGGCATCGGTGAGTACCGGAGAATTCCCTATGATGGAGAATCGCTGCTTGGCGCGTTCCACCTCCGGGGGTATGTGTGAATTTTCAGTTGTAGAGACCACTTTGTAAATCGTCGGGGATTGTGAAGCCGCCTAAGCGGCTTCTGTGTGTCGGTGGGAGGAGATACAGGTATGTGCCTGCTCAATTGAAGAGCAGTGCCACAGGGAGGTAAAGCGACTGTACGAGCACTCCGATCACGAAGCTGACAATGATCCAGATCTGCGCCCTTTCCGAGCATCGGCGTGCGCCTTCCATATCTCCCGCATAATACTTCGAGCTTACCTGTGTGGAATAGATTATGGCCACTACTCCGGCCGGCAGACAGCAGAGCACCGTCATGATCACGGCCCATACGAGGTATGCCGGGGGCATCGGTGCGTCGGGTTGCGGTCCGGAAGCGGCAGCACCGGCCGGCACCGGGTGTGATGCCTGATGGGAGGGAGCCTCCTTTGCGTGGCCGCCGGGGATGGGCGGGGGTACGGCACCGGGATATTCCGGAGGTAGCTTCGTGGGGTCGTAGGCCACTCCGAGCGTGTCGGCCCATTCCTCGCCCGGAGTCAGTGATTCCCGGGGCTGAGCCGACGGCGATTCTGCCTGAGCCTGCTGACCGGGAGCCTGCCCGGGCTCCGCGGGTGATGCCGGCGGAGCGGGGGGAGCGGGGGGCGCCGGAAACTGACCGGCGGGTTGAGGCGCGGCTGTAATATTGTCGAGGCGTCCCAAAGCGGCCATTATGGCGCGGGGATAGAGCGAGTATTCCACTTGGTGCACCTTCTGCTCGAGCGATTCCGCAGTGTCGTCGGGGCTCACTTCCACCTCCTCCTGCATCAGGATTTCGCCGGCATCAAGACGGTCGGTGACGTAATGCACCGTGGCACCCGTGCGTGTATCGCCGGCTGCGATTACAGCTTCGTGCACACGTCGGCCATACATCCCCTTTCCCGAGTAAGCCGGTAGAAGCGAGGGATGGATATTTAGCATCCGTCCGGTAAAGGCGCGGGTAATCGTTTCGGGCACATGGCGCAGGAATCCGGCGAGCACCACCAGATCAATGCCGCGCTGCATCAGCAGGGTCACTATTTCATCCGGCCTGTCGGTCCATACCTCCGGGGGGAGGAAGAGCGTGTCGACATCGCGGGCGCGCATCCGCTCGGCCACCGGGGCATCGGGGCGGTCGTAGATCACGAGCTCCACCTTTACGCGGTTGCCGTGGGCGAAATAGTCGTATATGTGTTCGGCATTAGTGCCGTTGCCTGAGCAGAGGATTGCTATTTTTTTCATATTCAGAGGATTTTATGGAGGGGTAGGGGAGGGCGCAGGAAGCCGGATGCATCTACGCCGAGGCCGACTGCAGGCGGATGAGCTTGCGGTAGTGGCCGTCGAGAGCCATGAGCTGCTCGTGTGTGCCTTCCTCGATGATCCGTCCTTCCTGCATGACGCAGATCCGGTCGGCGTTGGTGATGGTGCTGAGCCGATGGGCTATGACGATGGTGGTGCGGTCCTTCATAAGGCGTTCCAGAGCTTCCTGCACGAGGCGTTCGCTCTCGGTGTCAAGGGCCGAAGTGGCCTCATCGAGGATCAGCACCGGAGGATTCTTAAGGATTGCGCGGGCTATGCTGACGCGTTGGCGCTGACCACCGGAGAGGCGTGAGCCGCGGTCGCCCACCACGGTCTGATAGCCGTCGGGGGTGGCCATGATGAAATCATGAGCGTTGGCGATGCGTGCGGCGCGCTCCACATCCTGCTGTGTGGCGTCGGGACATCCGAAAGCGATATTGTTGAAGAAGGTATCGTTGAAAAGGATTGCATCCTGATTGACGTTGCCCATCAGTGAGCGCAGGTCGCAGACCCGGAGCCGACGCACATCCACACCGTCGACGAGCACAGCGCCCTGCTGCACGTCCCAGAACCGGGGAACGAGGTCGACGAGTGTAGACTTTCCGGACCCCGACTGCCCCACAATCGCCACCGTCTGTCCCGGGGCTATATGCAGCGACACGTGGTCGATTACCTGGCGCAATCCGTCATAGCTGAAGCATACGTCGCGGAATTCGATCTCACTGCCGTATTCACTGCTGTCGGGGAGAGATTCGGGATTTTCCGGATCGGCAATGGGATTGGAGGCGTTCATTATCACATCGATGCGCTGCAGTGCCGCCATACCCTTCTGTATTGTATACGAGCTTCTCGACAGCTCCTTGGCGGGATTTATGATACTGTAGAAGATCACCATGTAATAGATGAATTCGGCGGCATCGATGCTCGAATGCCCCGACAGAATCAGACTGCCGCCAAACCAGAGCACTGCGGCTATTGCAATCGTGCCGAGCGTCTCGCTCATGGGGTGGGCAAGGGCCACACGCCGCTGCACGGCATTGCTGATGCTCAGGTATTCCCCCGTCTCGGAGCCGAAGCGGCGGCGCATCTGTCCTTCGGCGTTGAAGGCCTTTACGATCCGTAGGCCGCCGATAGTCTCCTCGGCAGTGGAGAGTATGATTCCCCAGAGATCCTGGGCGCGGCGTGATGACACCTTCAGTTTCTTTCCGGCATACCCCATCACGCTTCCGGCTATGGGTAGCAGCACGAGTACGAATACCGTGAGCTGCCAGGATATGTATATCATCACCGCGAGGCAGACCACAATCATAATCGGGTAGCGTATCACCGAGAGTATCGAGGCCAGCACGGAGTTCTCCACCTCGCTCACATCTCCCGAAAGGCGGGCCATGATGTCGCCTTTACGTTCCATGGTGAAGAAGCCGATCGGGAGACTGACGATTTTGGCATACATGGCATCGCGTATGTCGCGCACCACGCCGTTGCGCAGCGGTATGATGAAATAATCTGACAGGAAATAGGTGCCGGTCTTGAGAATCGTCATCACTACCAGTATTATGCCCAGTACGGCCAGCGTGTACGACTGTCCGTGCTCCAGGATAAGGCGGTCGGTAAAGTAATAGAAGTTGTTGACGGCCACCTCCTTGATATTCCCTTCTCCCCACGGCATGAAATCATAATGAGTGGTATCGAGCCCGAAGAGCATCTGCAGTATCGGAATCAGAAAGGCAAATGAGAATATCGTGAAGAAGGCAGTGATGATGTTGAAGAGCACACTCAGCATGAGCGTGCCCCTGTATGGCCAGGCGAACCGGCGAATGAACATCCACAGGTCTTTCATATAGAATATAGATATGAGTCACATGATGTTTGGAAGCCGCCGGTTAAAGAATTGCCGACGGCTTCTGATTCAAATTGCAAATATAAGCAATTTTTCGTCAGCAATCAACT
This sequence comes from uncultured Porphyromonadaceae bacterium, assembly GCA_947176605.1. Lineage (GTDB taxonomy): Bacteria > Bacteroidota > Bacteroidia > Bacteroidales > Muribaculaceae > Lepagella. The sequence goes on along the minus strand of CAMWRH010000018.1, from coordinate 29,779 downwards.
ATATTCACGTCAATCACCCCTTTGTGGCGGTATCATTTTCCATTTCGAGGGCGGCAGCCTCAATGTCGGGGCGCTGCACGAAGCGCTGCACCAGGTATCCTGCCGTCATGTAGATGGCGGCCAGAATCCAGAGGTTGCGGTATTCCTCGTGCACCTGAGCCAGGGAGGCTCCGTTGGTGTTCATGCGGATAAACCCTTCGACTCCCCATGTGCCGGGCACGGCATCAGCCAGTACCCTCCAGAATCCCGTGATGGCGTAGCGGGGCCAGGTCAGGCCGGAGAGGAAGAGGAAAATCACCGATGTCACCACCCATATCACAAAGATGCTCTCGCGCTCGCGCACAATACCCTGCAGCACGAATCCCAGACCGATCGACGACAGCACGAAAGGCACGATAAAGAGGAATTCCTGCAGCGTGTCGCCGGCCATCGGAAACTTGAACATCAGCGGCACATAGTGCACGATATAGATCACCGGCACGAGGATCATGATGATATATACGGTGGTCTGTCCCCCCATGGTGGCCAGCAGCGAGGGGCGTTGCCCCTGCAGGGGGCGGAAGGAGGCCTTGCGGGGATCCTGACGCTTGGCTCCGCCGCACATCGACACGGCAAGCAGCAGCGACTGCTGCAGTATGAGCATCAGGATGCCGGGCATCACGAATGAGTCGAACCCTCCTTCGATATTGCCCATCTGGATGTTGTTGACGGGCATAAGGTCGCCTGTGGCTATGGTCTCCGCCAGAGGTGCTATCTCATCGATGCGTTCGGTGGTGATGGTGGCTCCGAGATCCTGCATCACGTCGGTGGCCGACACGAGCAGTCCGCGGTAGCGGAGCAGCAGCGACATCTCGCAGTACATCACAGCCTGCGCCTGCTCATTGAGCCCGATGCGGCGCTCGAATCCCTCGGGAATCTCCAGAATGCCGTAGGCTTCATGCTCGTGCATGGCGCGTTTGGCCTCTCCGAGATTGGCCGCATACCCGATCACCCATGCTCCCTGCGCGGCATCGATGCGGCGCACCAGCTCGCGCGACATCGGCGTACGGTCATTGTCGACCACTACAAGCTGCACGTCCCTCACAAGTTCGGGATTGTATATCAGCGAGTATACCACCGGATAGGCCAGAGGCAGGAGCAGCATGAATATCAGCACGCCGACATCCCCCTTCACGAGGCGGAACTCCTGAATCAGCGCATGGTAATATTGTCGGAAGAAATTCTTCATAAATCAACGTGTTAAAGGGAGGAGTATGAGGGGTAATGGCGCGTGGCGGGGCGAAGATGCCGAGTCGCAATGCAGCGTGCCCGTCAGGGCACATACACCGGATTGATCATCGCCTTGCGCAGGCGCGGCAGCAGCGGCAGCGGAGCCAGCATGAAGATGATATATGCCACATACCACCAGCGCGAATAATAGATGTCGATGCCGTTGAGCGCCTGGTCGATGTAGATCAGGAAGTTGTAGCGCGTAGGCACGATGTAGCTCGTGATGGCGATGGCGCCATACATGCTCTGCACCGGGAAGGAGAACGCCGCGATCGAGAACGACAGTATCCCCAGCAGCGCACCCACCGAAAGCGACAGCCGCAGGTTGGGGAGCGCCGAGTAGATCATCAGCCCGAATCCCTGACAGGCAAGTACAAACATCAGCTCCGACAGCGTGATCCACCACCATGAGCCATGCATCGGGTATCCCTGCCAGCCAAACATCCACGACTCCAGGAAGAGTGCCATGACCCACCATATGAGGGTCTGCGGCAGGAGTTTGGCGCTCACGGCCCTTACAATCGAGCCCCGGGCCAGCTCCATCAGCCGGCGCGAACTGCCGTACTTGATTTCCTGCCCCAGACTGAAGCAGGTGACGAGCACTATCATCAGCTGCAGCACGCACGGCATGAAGCTCACACAGAGGTAATAGGCATAATTGAGCCCCGGATTGCCAAGTCCGCGCACATTGATATTGACGGGCATCAGCATGGCCGAGGGATTCTGTGTGAATCCCACGCTGCTTATCACGTCTGTGGCCACGCCGGCCTTCGTATACAGAGCCGTGGTCTTGAACGTCTTATAGAGCAGCGATGCCGGCACGTAGTAGGTCATGTTGGTATAGAAGGTGATTTCCGGTGCGCGTCCGGAGAGGAGGTCGGCCTCGAAATTCTCCGGAATCAGGAAATAGCCGTAGATCTTCCCCTCCTGCATCAGATGGCGGGCCTGGGTGAAGGAGTGGGGAGTGGCCACCACATCCACCATCTGCATCCCGGCGAGCTGCTGGCTGACCTGGCGCGACAGAGGCGAGCCATCGTTGTCGATTATGGCGGCAGGAGCCTTCACCGGCAGCCCCTCAGACATCAGGTCGGCCAGAAGGAGGAAGCAGAAGAGCGGCAGCAGGAATATGCCGACCCAATAGATGGGCCGGCGCACAAGCTGCAGCACGCTGCGTCGGAATATCTGCCAGAAAGCGCTCATTTCGCAGTCCCTTCATAGATTACCGACATGCCGGGGCGGAAGTTCTCGATCGGCTTCTCGGGTCGAGCCTTGATCTGGAATGTGCGGGCATCGTAATCGCCGGTGGATTTGGTGGCCTGCCAGTTGGCATATGTGCCGAGATCCTTGATGTAGTATACCTTCATGTCGGTATGCAGGTCGAGAGCCGGGATATATACCTTGATTTTCGTGCCCAAGGCTATGTCCTTGAGCAGATTCTCGCGCACATTGAAAGTGGCCCAGTGGTCGGCCTTCTGCAGGGTCATGATCGGGGCGCCGGTGGCCACGAGTTCGCTCACCTCCGGGTATACGATTATGATCTCACCGTCGCAGGGAGCCGTGAGGTACTGGTCTTCAAGGATCGCGTTGACCTCCTCCACAGAGCCTTTTGCCGCCGTGACCATGGCCGAGGCGGCCTCCTTGTCTTCCTTCTGGGCGCCTGATTTGGCGAGCTCATACTGGCTCTTGGCCGCAGCCTCGGCCGCCTTTGCGGCATCGTAGGCGGCCTTCGCCTCATCGCGCTTCTGCTCGCTCACAACACCTTTGGCGTAGAGGTTCTCCACGCGGCGGTAGGTCTTTTCCGTTATCCCGGAAGCAGCCTGGGCCTGGGTCCAGAGGTCGTGGGCGGCCGAGATGATCTGGGTGCGGGTGCCGGCATCTACCTTACGGTTGGCCGCAGCGGCCACATCCTCCATCGCCTTGGCCTGGTTCATGCGGGCCTCCACCAGAGTGGAGTGTATGCGCACCAGAGTGTCGCCGGCCTTCACCTTCTGCCCTTCCTCCACATAGAGCTGGGCCACGCGTCCGGGCAGCTTGCCGGAGATGCGCACTTCGGAGGCATCAGCCTGTCCCTGCACGGTGTCGGGCCCCTGCTTGATGAAGAGGAATCCCGTGACGGCCAGTGCCGCCACGATCAGCACGATGATGATTATGGTGAGAATGAGAAGCTTATCCTTTTTGGTGGCTTCAAGCGAATCGTTGTTGAGATTATTCATGTCGGAGTCTTGTAGATTCTAAACGGGGTTGAAATTCGGATGTCGGTATCTTTGACCCAGCGGGCAGCGCGCACCGGGAACCGGATAGCGATAAGGAGAGATTCTATTAAGAGGAGATAGCCTCAGTAGCCCAATGTGCCGAGCACCTTGGAGAGGTATACCTCGCAAAGGCGTATGCCGATCTGTGCGTCGATTTTCTCAGAATTGGCGGCCAGCCATGCGGTCTGTGCAGCGATGACATCATCAGTGGTGAGCACACCCTCCTGATACCCGATCTGCGCGCATCGCAGATTCTCTTCGGCACTCGCCATGTTGCTGAGGGTCATTTCATAGGTCTTGTGAGCCTCGTTGAAGCTATAGCGGGCCTGATTGACCTGCAGCTCCACCTTCTCTTCAAGATCCTCAAGCATCAGGCGCTGCGCGTTGGTAGTGGCTTTAGTGGCGCGGTAGTGGTTGTAGTCGCGTCCCCAGTGCCAGAGCGGTATGGTGACGGTGGCGCCTACGCTGAAGCCTCCTCCGAATTTCTTCTCGAAACCGTGATTGAGGTTGGGGTTGGAGAAAGAGTACATACCCACGGCGGCCACCTTGGGGAGCATCATGCCGAGGGCGAGTTTCTCGCGGCTGCCGAGTATGTTGATTGTCTGGCGCACCAGTTCGAGATCCTGCCGGCGGGCGTAGACGTCAGTCATATTCACATCCTGCGGAGCGGCCTCGGCAGTGACCGGCCCTTCCTCGTCGGCCAGGCGCAGGTCGGAGTTGACGGGCAGACCGCATATCTGCGCCAGAGCCATACGGGCCAGCGACAGACCGTTGTCTACCTTCGTCTGCGCGATTTTAGCCTGGTTGAGGCTCACCTGCACCGTCAGCAGGTCGGAGCGTGTGGCCATACCCTCATCCAGAAGAGCCTGCACATTCTGTCGCAGCGAGTCAACGAGAGCCACAAAGCTCTCGGCCAGTTTCTTCTTCTCGCCGAGCGACACCACAGTCCAGTAAGCCTGATCTACACCGAACACCACATCCTGCACCGCCGAGTTCTTCATCGCCACGGCAGCGTTTTCGGCATATTTCGTGATGTCGTTCATAGCCTTGATCATGCCGCCCATGAAGATAGGCTGGGTGAGCGTGAAGGCACCGGCAAACACATTGTGGGTGTCAAACTCCATGGCCTCCTTCGGGATTACGGCCACTTCCGTAGGGATAAGTCCTCCGGTAGAGGGGTCTTTGACCGGAGTGCCGTCCGGGGTGGTGAGGATATTGTACTTGAAGGTCTGTGTGGCCGGGTCGAAACTCATAGTGGGGAGCTTGGCGTCCTCGCTGAGGAGTTCGATCTGGTTCTGATTGTACATGTATCCGCCTGTGAAGTCGATTCCGGGGAGATAGTTGGCGAAAGCGGCTTTCTTCTCATATCCGGCGCTTCGGATACCCTCCTCGGCCAGCCGGATCGTCTTATTGTTGCGGAGCGCCATATTGCGGCATGAGTCAAGGCTGACGGCTCCCAGAGAATTTAGCGGAGCTATCAGCGACAGGCCGAAGGCCAGGGCGCATTTCAAGATCTTGTCCATAAGTGGTGTTTCAGTCATGATGTGTGGAGAGAGTCTGTGTAAGTCGTGGGTACGCAGCGTATCTCCTTATATATAAATACAAAAATACTGAAATTATTGTTTAAAGGGATGTCGCGATGCCGCCGGGCGGCAGGAATATTCCCATGGGAGCGCCTTAGGTGGCCGGGAATCAGTCGAAATATGCTTTCAGGCGGTGGTGGCTGTGCAGGTCGCCCGAATAGACGAGCCGCATGAGCCGGATGAAGGCTGCCGGATGGAGACTGAGCAGACGCGCCCGGAAGTATTTCTTAAGGCCGAGCCCGAAGAGCGGAGGCACCGGAAACTTCCGGGAGATACCGCTGATTTGCCCTACACTCACTCTGCGTGCCTCATCATCGGGCTCGAAGCGGGCGATTGCCTTCGCGGCACCTATGGCAGTCTTCCATAGATATGCGGAGGCCTCTGCATCGGTGAATGCCTCCGGCTCTACATTGCGGAATGCCTTGACGCGGGCTATGCAGGCGGCCAGATAATCGCATCGGTGGGATGAGAAACTGGAGTTGACAATGCTGCCACGCCGGCGGCGGTAATGGTACATAGGAGCCGGTGACGCTACGATAGAATGAATCTCCTTTATCCATGAATTGAGGGTATGGATGTCTTCAAACACTTTTCCTTCGGGGAATGGCGAGTTAATCACCTTGCGCCTGAAGAGCTTCATCCACATGTAATCAGGAATCGAATCGCCCAGGAACAGGTGGCGCACCGCCTGCACCCTGTCGTAACGCACAGTGTGGTGCACCATGTGTTTCGGGCGGCTGAAGGAGCGGTATTCATTGATGAGGCTTATCTGTGCCACATCCGTATCATGTGTGGTGATCAGCTGATGCAGGGTGGCGAACATTTCAGGTTCTGTCCAGTCGTCGGAATCCACAAATCCGATGTAGGGTGCCCGGGAAGCCCGTATCCCGGTGTTGCGGGCGGCTGAGAGTCCGCCGTTCTTCTGATGTATCACCCGGAAGCGGCTGTCGCGGGCTGCATATTCGTCGCAGATGGCTCCCGAGCCGTCCGGCGAACCGTCATCCACCAGGATGCACTCCCAGTTGCTGAATGTCTGTGCCGCAATTGAATCAAGGCATTGCCGAAGATAGAGCTCCACCTTATAGACCGGCACGATGATTGATATTTCGGGATTCTGATTCATTGGTTAATGTGAGTATTTCGCCCGCCAATGGGCGTTTTCCGTGCAAAGTTATAAATTCCGGTCAAAATTTTTATTAAATTTGTGGAAGCAAATTGACCTGCACCGTAAAAAATACGATACATCCTATGCCACTGAAGAAGATAATAGCCATGACGATGGTGCGCAACGACCGGTTTCTCCCCAAATGGGTGGAGTATTACGGCCGCCAGCTCGGCATGTCGCACCTGCGCATATTTTTTGATGGGGAGGATCAGGAGATTCCCCCATGCTGCGCCGGGGCGGTGGTCGAGGTGTTGCCCAAGATGCAGGGAGATGTGGTGGCCACCGACCGTCAGCGGGCACGTTTCATGTCGGCCCGTGCAGCCGCGCTTATGGCCGATGAGGGGGCCGATATGGTGATAGCCACGGATGCCGATGAGTTCCTCGTGCCCGATCCGGCACTGGGGCTCGGACTTGCCGAGTTCCTCTCGCGTCAGCCTGACCGTCCCTGCTATTCGGGTCTCGGAGTGGATGTATTGCAGCATCTCCCCACCGAGGGCGCCGCAGATTTCTCACGCCCCTTCCTGGCGCAGCGCCACCGGGGGTGGCTCTACTCGCGCTATACGAAACCGTCCGTCATCACCCGCCCGCTGACGTGGGGAGGGGGGTATCACCGCGTGAAAGGGACAGATTTCCATATCGTCCGCCACCTCTACCTCTTTCATTTCGGCGGTGTCGACCAGGAGAGCCTCCGCCAGATCTCGGCAGATGCCACACGTGTAGACAACGGCTGGACGCGCCATCAGCTCAAGCGCCAGCGTGCCCTGCAGCGCATCAGCCGCGTCCGCGCCATCGGCTGGGAAAGGGGAGTGCGCCTGGCAAGATTGCTCCAGAGCGTATGCCGCCCCATCTTTGCCCTCAACAAACCCTCCACCTACGGGCTGCGAATCGTGGCCCGTATTCCCGAACGCTTCAGTCATACAGTATGAATCATCCACCTATAGATATAGTATACACATGGGTCGACGGCAATGACCCCCGGCTCAATGCCCTGCGGCGCAAATATTCAGGCCATGACACCGAAGAGATGCGCGATGATACCGGCGGCGCCACACGCTATTCGAATCTTGGCGAACTGGCATGGTCCGTGGCCTCGGTCAACCGCTTTATGCCCTGGGTGCGCCGCATCTACATAGTGACCGACGGACAGGACCCCTCGCGTGAACTTGAACTCACGCGCCGCAACTTCGAGAATCCCATTCCGGTCGAGGTGGTGGACCACCGCACCATCTTCCGCGGCATGGAGGATATCTTGCCGGTGTTCAATTGCAATTCAATCGAGACGATGCTCTGGCGCATCCCCGGACTGAGCGACCATTACCTCTACTTCAACGATGATACTTTCGTAATGGCTCCGATGGCGCCATCGGATTGGTTTGACGGCGAGAAAATGATACTCCATGGCCATCGGATGCCCCTCTGGTGGGCTGCTCTGCTCGATCGCCTCCGTATGAGCGGGGGGAGGAACATACTCGGTTTCAAGACCCCGATGATAGCCGCCGCGCGCACCGTAGGCGCCAGCCATCTGCTCTATTATTACCATACCCCTACGGCTCAGAACCGGCGTCTGCTTGAAGATTTCTTCCGCGAGCATCCCGAGCTGCCGCGCCGCAACGCATTGCCGAAATTCCGCGAGCGCTCACAGTTCTCCCCCCATTCGCTATGCAATCTGCTCGCCGAGCGTGCCGGACTGCTGCGCATCGAGCGCTCCGACATCAACCTCTTCCTTAAGCCCGTAGCCTCGCGACCGGACTATCTTACAGTGCGCCTTGCGCGTGCCGACCGCCGGACTGACCTGCGTCTGGGGTGCATAAGTTCGCTCGACAAGGCCTCACCTGCCCAACAGAAAGAATTCGAACAATGGATATGCCGTCGCCTTCAGATAAGTCTATGACCCGCAGCCAGAGGCTGCTCTGCCGTGTGGTAAAGGGGAGTCTGCGCCTCGCAGGGAGTCTGCCGGCGGGAGCGCTTTACGCCGTGAGCGACTTCGCCGCATGGATCATGCGCGATGTGGCCGGATACCGCCGCCGGATGGTGGCCGACAATCTGCGCCGTGCCTTCCCCGATGCTTCCGATGAGCAGCGGCAGGAGTGGGAGCGGAAATTCTATTCCTATCTCTGCGACGTATTTGTGGAGACGGCCCGGCTTGCCCGCATCAGCGATGCCGAAATGGCGCGGCGCGTGGAAGTGCGCGGCGCCGGTGTGGTCAATGATGCCCTGAAATCGGGAAAATCCGTCATACTCTATCTTGGCCATTACGGCAACTGGGAATGGGTGACCTACAGTGCCCGGCATTTCCTCCCGGAGGCGGTGATGTGTGAAATCTATCATCCGTTGAGCAACAAGGTGATGGACCGTGTGATGCTCACGCTCCGCAGCCGGTTTGGCACCGAGAACATCCCTATGTCGCGGGCCGTGCGCCGTCTGCTGGAGATTGACCGCAGCGGAGGGCGATTCGTATGCGGCTTCATAGCCGACCAGCGCCCCTTCACCCCCGAGCTCAAACACTGGACCGACTTCATGGGTATCGACACCCCCTACGTCAACGGCGGCGAAGTGATAGGTGCCCGCACCGGAGCGGCCTACGTCTACGTCGAGATGCTCCCTGTGGCCCGAGGCCGTTACCGCCTTGAATTCCGCCCGCTCCATCCAGTAGCCGATGCCGAAAACCCCTACACATGCGCCTACCTCCGCGAACTCGAGCGCACCATCCGCCGCAATCCCCCCTACTGGCTCTGGAGCCACAACCGCTGGAAACGCTCCCGCTGACCCCACAGCCCGGCTTCCGGATATGGAGCCGTAAATTTTTGATCAGATTCCAACAGTCGGAATGCTCTGAGAATATTGACAGTTGAATTGAATTAATTAATTGAATGCGGGGAATGCGGGATGATGCGGAAATGGAAATATTTTGTATATTTGTGGCTGTAAGTTTGCCGGAAAAGTAGTCTATTCCACTCTAAACCATAAAATTGAAATGAATATACACTCCTCCTGTAAACACACTTATGTACTAACCATTTTTTTAATTTAATATTTATACACCTGTATGAATCGATTATCACTCTTTGTGGCTGCTGTGATGTCGGTGGCTTCGGCGGGTTCCGCTTACGCTGCACTGACCGATATTGCGTCACGGCCTGACAATCCGTTTCGTTCGGCCTCGCGCCCGGGTGCGGAGGTCTATGCAGTAGTGCCGAGCCATCAGGCGCTCACCAGCTATGACAAGGCTTATTTCGGCCGACTTGATCCCACTACCGGACTCCTCTCCCCAATCTATCAGAGCGCGCTGTTCACTAATGGCGATGAGTATTATGCCCAGACCGGAACCGTGCGCGGAAATATCCTTTATATCCCCGATTTCTATTATGATGAAGACGGGATGGTGACCGGAGAGTATACCATCCGCTGGAAACGTTATGACCTGCTTTACGGGCGTGAGATGGAGCCGCTCGTATACGGCACCGGTCAGGAAGCCCTGAAGATGTACTTCTACAGCATGACCTACGATGAGGTGAATGACTGTTTCTACGGGCTGTCGCTTGATCTGCAGACCGGCAACGGCGGTCAGCTCGTAAAGGTGGACTGCACGGCAGCCGACCGCTGGCGCCCCGAACTTATCGGAAATCTCGGCGGAACGGTGGGCGACTTCATGTGCAACATCGTGTTCAATCCTGCCGAACGAAAACTCTACGGCATCAAGGACAACGGAGCATTCTATGAAGTAGACCCCGTGAAGGGGAATTCCTATAAGGTGATGCAGTTTGACGACCTCAACGAATACTACTGCTTCCCTATGTCGCATGTCAGTGTGCCGATATGCTACAGCCCTTATGATAAGAGCTATCTTTACATATATTCGGATTCGAATGAGGAGAAATTCCGCCTGATCAGCATTGATGCAGAGAGCTACGAGACGATGGAGATGTCGGAAATCTATCCCCTCGGCTATGTCACCACTCTCTACTGCGCCGATCCGTATGCCCCGGATGACGCTCCTGACCGCGTAAGCGTGGCGGGAGTGGAGTTTGAAGGTGACGCGCTCCACGGCACCTACAGCCTGACCATCCCGTCGGTGACCTTCGGCGGACAGACCCTGTCAGGTTCATTGACGCTCCATATCCTCATCGACGGCGATGAGGTACACTCCGAGAGTGTGCAGCCCGGCGCCAGCGTCACCGGAAAGCTGCAGGTGAGCCAGGGGTTACATCAGTTTGCCGCCTACGTTTCCGATACGCGGCAGGATGGCCCGACGGTGCGCCGCGAATTCTATGCAGGCTACGACTGTCCGCTCCCACCGACAGGACTCTCACTGGAAGGGGGAATACTGTCGTGGGAGGCGCCGGCTGCCACCGGAGTCTACGGCGGCAATATCGATATGTCGGACCTGACATATGATGTATTCGTGGATGGTGTGAAATACAATGACTCCCCCGTGAGCGGCACCTCGATACCCTTCAGTATAGACGAGTCGGCCGCACGTCATGAGATACGCGTAAGCGCCACGGCGCACGACACCACTTCCGAACTGTCGGATCCCCTCAGCCGCGTGACCGGTCGCGGAGCCTCGCTCCCGGTATCGTATCTACCCACGGCCACCGACGCAGAGCTTTTCGACACGTGCAACGTGACGGGCGACGCATATGAATTCCAGTATATGGAGTATGCCGGAGTCCCGGTGTTCCGTGTATATACGACTGACCATAACGTGGCGCCCGACGACTGGCTGTTTATGCCTCCGGTATACCTTGATTCAGCCGAATCTCTGTATGCCCTCGCCTTTACCTACCGCAACGCCACGGCCAACGCGCTGCATACCGACAATCTCGACGTCTATATCGGACGCGATCCGCTCCCCGGAGCCATGCAGGAAATGATATACTCGCACTCGGAGCGGTGCCAGACGGAGTATACCCGCATAGAAGGTAACTTCGCAGTGGCCGAGCCGGGCACATACTATATCGGATTCCATTCACGTCCGGGCGGCGCGACTACCTACCGTGGCGTGCATCTGAGCGACTTCTCCCTCAGCAAGGCCGAGGGATCGTCGAAAGCGCCTGCCGCCCCGTCAGATATTAAGTTGGCCGGCGCTCCGGAGGGTGCGCTCGGCGTAGACGTGACCGCCACACTGCCGCTCACAGCACTCGACGGGAGCACACTCCCGGCATCATCGGAGATAAGCCTCACGGCTACCATCGACGGCACCCGTGTGAGCGCCGACGGCAAGCCGGGCGACAAGGTAAGTCTCAGTGTGCCGGTGTCGAGATCGGGCAAATATGTGGCCTATGTATCGGCCATGTCGGCCGATGGACAGGGCAAGACGCTGACCGGCAATGTATTCGCCGGTATCGACGTGCCCCTCGCACCTACAGGAGTGAAGGGTGTCATCACCGACGACAATCTCGGAGTGATCCTCACATGGGACCCCATAGGCACCGTAGGTGTCAACGGTGGGTATGTGGACCCGGCCGGAGTGACATACGACATCTACTCGCATCTCACCACCGGCACTACCCTTATCGCCAAGGGCACGTCAGCCACAGAATTCACCTACCGTCTGCCCGCTCCGGCGCTTCAGTCGGCCATAAATATCGGTCCGGTAGCCGTCAATGCCACCGGCAACAGCACCGACGGCATGTTCTTCAACGACTATCTCGGCACCCCCTATACGGTGCCGATGCAGGAGGAATTCGGCACCCAGCAGTTCAATTGCCAGAAATGGACATTCAACCTGGCCGAGCCCTTCAATCACGTGGAATGGACTCATGCCACATCCTCTACCGGCGAGCCTTACGGCAACCCGTTGTTCGGAGTAGGAGGGGGGCTGAAAGTGGCCACCGAATCAGCCGAACAGGTATGGGGTGAATGCGTGGCTCCAAAGGCCACCACTACCGGAGTAAAGGCCGCCAAAGTGGCCATACGCTACTGGGATTATCCCGGCGCCGCGCATATGGAACTCTGGGGACGCACCGCCTCCGACCAGGAATACCGCAAGCTTGCCGAACTTACCCCCGAAGCCAAGGATGCCGAATGGAAGGAATGGGAGACTCCGCTCCCCGACGACTTTATCGGACAGGGGTGGATTCAGGTCAACATCCGCGCTCTGCTCGACGCATCGCAGTTTGTGCTGATCGACAATTACCGCATACTTCAGGATATATCACAGGACTTCTCGATAGCAGCGGTCAAAGCCCCCTATAGCGCCATCATAGGGAGTCAGGCCGAGTTTACGGTGACTGTGGCCAATGCCGGATCACTCCCTTCTGCCGGACGCCTCAGCATGGAGCTGCTCGCCGACGGCACGGTAGCGGACAGAATCGAGACCGCCATAGGCAATGTGGCTGCCGGAGATACGTATGAACATATCGTCAGCTTCGATATTACGGAGAAATACTGGCAGTGCCGGAAGATGGAATTCCGGGTCCGCACACAGGCCACGACCGATCAGAATCCTGACAACGACGAGGCCACGGTGGAATTCATCGTCTACGACAACGTGATACCCTCCGTGCATGATCTCACCGCACGCCGCAACGGCAGCAGCGTGACACTCGAATGGAGTCAGCCGGTGGCAGCCGAAGGCCTTCCGGAAAGTTTCGAGGCCATCACCCCGTTCGTGCTGACTGACCGCATCGGAGTCTGGCAGAATGTAGACCTCGACGGCAAGGTGCCGTTCAGCATCGATGGAGCCCGATGGTACAACGACGACCAGCCCTGTGCATGGACCGTATATGATGCCCGCGAACAGGGCACAATGTACAACGACCGCCTCTCGCCGCGCAGCGGCACGCAGATGCTCATAGCCCGCTCCTGCCAGTATGCCGACGACGAGCAGCCCACGCAGAACTCCGACTGGCTCATCTCGCCCGAAGTCATCGGCGGCTCGAAAGTGGGATTCTGGATGAACTGCATCTCCGACCAGTATCCCGAGACGGTGCAGATATGGTACTCCACCACAGGCACCGCCCTTGATTTCGACAACGCCAAGCGCGATGCCAACGGCCAGATGACCGAATGCGGCGACTTCGTGAAACTCCGCAACTTCACCAAATCCGGAGAAGAGACCTGGGAATACTGCGAGGCCGCCCTCCCGGCCGATGCCCGCTATTTTGCCTTCGTATATGCGTCGTACGGCGATTTCGCGGCAATGATAGATGATGTGGAATACAGTCCGGCACAGAGTGTGGCACGTGCGGTGGATTCCTACGATGTGCTCTTCTGTCCTGACGAAGGGGAGCTGCGCACAGTGAAATCCGGGGTAGACGGTCTGAGCTGGACCTCTGAGGATGCGCCTTACAGAGGCACCTACTACGTGGCCGTAAACGTCGACGACAACGGCACCCTGTTCCGCGGAGCCCTGTCGAACCCGGCTTCGGTCGACGGTTCGGGTGTGGAATACGTGGACGGTGCGCTCTATGTGGGTGCAGGTCATGGGCGTGTGCTCATCGGCGGAGCCGACGGCGCGTCATACAGCATATCCGACATGTCGGGACGCGTCATCGCGTCGGGGCGTGTAGAGACCGACCGCTTCGCAGTCGAAGTGCCTGCCGGAGTGGTGGCAGTCACCGTGGGTGGCCGCACGGCCAAACTGACAGTGCGCTGATCTCCCGGCCTCTATGGTGCTCCTCTCAGAGGGCGCATATACAATAAAATTGACAGAAAATTACAAGAAAATTGACAGAAAATCCCCTGTGCCGTATCCTCGGCACGGGGGATTGATTTTGCCCCCCTCCGGTGTGGCAGGGATTATGTCGCGAGGGTGAGATTTGGTAGATTGCGGATAAATTGCGAACTTTGCAGCCGGAATCCTTAACGGTGAATCTTTATGTTGTTCAGAGGAATCGGCCGTCTGGGTGCGGCAATGCGCGGCGCATCACAATATAAGGCTGAATATAAGAATCTTGCACGTCTCGGGCTGCCGGTGGTGATCACTCAGCTCGGGATTATTGTCGTGTCGTTTGCCGACACGATGATGGTGGCACGCTGCGGCACTGCCGAACTTGCCTCCGCCGCATTCGTCAACTCCATTTTCATGGTGGCCATAGTGATGCAGTTCGGCTTTGCGGCCGGACTGACGCCGCTCGTAGGCGCCCTGTTCAGCCGTGGCGACAAAGCCGGGGTAGGCGCCATGCTCAAAGCCGGCTTCTACACTAATCTCGCCGTATCGGCCGCCTTTACGCTGATACTGGGAGTGATCTACTTCTTTGTCGACAGGATGGGGCAGTCGCCCGATCTGATGCCGCTGGTGCGCCCGTACTACCTGATCATGCTCTGCACCCTGATACCGATGGCCATATTCAATTCCTTCCAGCAGACATCCAACGGCTGCACCGACACGGCCACTCCGATGTGGCTGATCATCGGATCCAACGCCCTCAACATCTTCGGCAACTGGGTGCTCATCGGAGGCGAGCTCGGAATGCCCCGCCTCGGCCTCTCCGGAGCGGGCCTCTCCACTCTCATAGCCCGCGTGGCGGCCATGGCCGGAATACTCCTCATCTACCTGCTCACGCGCAGCCGCCGACCCTATATGGAGGGGTGGCGTCAGGCCGGAGGATCGGGCCATAGGGAGAGATGCCGCGAAGTGTGGGTCACATCATATCCGGTGATGATACAGAGCGGCATAGAATGCTTCCTGTGGAGCTTCGGCGGAGTGGTGAGCGGATGGTTCGGCAAGGTGCAGCTGGCCTCCTACCAGGTGGTGAATACCATAGCGCAGCTTGGCTTCATGATATACATGGGGCTTGGCGTGGCCACATCAATACGCGTGGCCAATCTGGTGGGAGTCAGAGACTTCACCGGAGTGCGCCGCATCACCACCGCCGGACTTCACCTCATATTGCTGTTGGCCACCGGCGCCTCGCTCCTGTTCTGGCTCTGCTTCCATCCGATGGTGAGCCTCTTCACTCCGGACCGGGCCGTGCAGCTGGCCACAGTGCCGCTGCTGCTGCCGCTGATACTCTACCAGTACGGCGACGCCGTGCAGCTCACCTACGCCAACGCCCTGCGCGGTACGGCCCGCGTAAAGCCCCTGCTTTGGGTGGCCCTGCTGGCCTATATCGTGGTGGGATGCCCGGTGATACTTTGGTTTGCCAAGGGTCTGGATATGCACAACGTCGGGGTATACTACAGCTTCAGCATCGCCCTGATAGTGGCCGCCGTGCTGCTCTGGCAGAGTTACCGGCGTGCCGTGGCATGGCTTGAGCGTCAGCCCGCACCTGCAGAGGATGGAGAGAGGATAAAAGCACAGAAAAATGCGGAATAAACCGGCCGGATGGTGCAATAACACGCCGATATGGCCGATTTTAAGAGAATTTAAGGATTGCTGGTTTGATAAGTCATCGAAACTTTGTTATTTTGCAGTATGGGAAAAATCTTAGCTATAGCCAACCAGAAAGGTGGAGTGGGGAAGACCACTACAGCTTTCAATCTTGGCTCATGTCTGGCTCGCGAAGGTAAGAAAGTGCTCATCGTGGATGCCGACCCGCAGGCCAATGCCACAAGCGGCATCGGCGTAGACCCGTCGGGGTGTGAGCTGAGCCTGTACGACTGCCTGGTGGATGGCCGGGGAGCCGCCGAGGCGTGTGCCCCGACATGTATCGACAATCTCTACATCATACCCTCCCGCATAGATCTGGTAGGCGCCGAGGTGGCCCTCATGAACCGTCAGGACCGCGACCGCGTGCTGCAACGGGTGCTCACTCCGCTGAAGGAGGAGTACGATTATGTGCTGATCGACTGCAGCCCGTCGCTCGGCGTGATTACCGTCAACGCCCTGACGGCCGCCGACTCAGTGATAATACCGGTGCAGGCGGAATACTTCGCTCTCGAAGGGATATCGCAGCTGCTGAATACGATACGCATCATCAAGGCCCGTCTCAAACCGAGTCTTGAGATTGAAGGATTCCTGCTGACCATGTATGACGCCCGCCTGCGTCTTGCCAATCAGATTTACGAGGAGCTTAAGGGGCATTTCGGCGATATGGTGTTCAAGACGGTGATACCGCGCAACATCAAGCTCTCCGAGTCGCCGAGCCACGGACTGCCCGTGCTGCTCTACGACCCTGACAGCCGCGGCGCCATAGCCTATATCCAGCTGGCCCGGGAGCTGATACAGCGTCAGCGCCGCCGCGCCTCGGCCGATGCCGGATAAGCACACCCCTCCCTCCTTCCGGAAAAGCGGACTACTGCCCGCATGCACGGCGTGTTGAAACCTACAGATTACCTTACATTTGAAAATGCAGAAACGAAACGCTCTGGGGCGCGGCCTCGACTCGCTGATATCAATGGGCGACATGCCGGCCGATACCGGCTCGGCCATCAATGAAATCGAACTGGCCCGAATCGATGCCAACCCCGAACAGCCCCGCTCCACCTTCGATGAAGAGACACTCCAGGAGCTGGCCGACTCCATTCGCGAGCTCGGCATAATACAGCCCCTGTCGCTCCGGATGAAGGACGACGGACGATACCAGATAATAGCAGGCGAGCGCCGCTGGCGCGCCGCCCAGATGGCCGGCCTGACCACAGTGCCGGCTTACGTGCGTACGGTCAGCGACTCGGAAATGACCGAAATGGCGCTCATCGAAAACATCCAGCGCGAAGACCTCAACGCCATAGAGGTGGCGCTGACTTTCCGCAAACTTATCGATACCTACAGCCTCACCCAGGAGAGACTCTCTGTGCGCCTGGGCAAGAAACGCGCCACAATAGCCAACCATCTCCGCCTCCTCAAACTCCCCGCCGAAATCCAGATCGGCCTGCGCGACCGCCGGCTCGACATGGGGCACGCCCGTGCGCTCCTGTCGGTGGAGAACCCCAAACAGCAGCTGCGCCTCTACAATCTCATCCTCAAGGAGGGCCTCAGTGTGCGACGCGTAGAGGAGATGGCCCGTGAAATCAACATCGCCATACAGCGTGGCGAGACTCCCGACCTGACCCCGGTCAAAAAGCCTGCCGAGCCCGACAAGTCGCCCGAATGCCGATTCTTTACAGAAGAGATGACGCAGGTGATGCCGGCCACCGTGAAATTCCGGCGAGGCGACGACGGCAAGGGAAGCATCACTTTGAAATTCGACTCCGATGAACAGCTGCATCAGCTGATGCAACTGTTTGAGAAACTTAAATGAAACGCATATACTGTCTGCTCATAATCCTGACGGTGGCCCTTATGGCGGCCAACTCCCCCCTCCACGCGGAGGAGGTGCAGGATGCCACGCCCGCTTCAGCTGCTCCGGCGGACAGTCTGGCTGCCGGCAAGGCCGTATATCTTGATGTGGAAGCCCTCGTGGAGAATCCTGAAGACCGGGAAGCCTCTGCGACCCTCCCTGATGAGGAGGAACCACTCAACGTGGTGACCTCGAAGGATTATTCACCCTACGGGCTCAACGGTAAGAGGGAATTCAATCCCGACCCGACAAAAGCCGTATGGATGAGCGCGCTTTTCCCCGGTCTGGGGCAGGTCTATAACCGGCGTTACTGGAAGCTGCCGATCATCGTGGCCGGATACATGGGTCTGGCCTACGGCACGAGCTGGAACGCCCGCATGTACCAGGACTATCAGCTTGCATACTCCGACATAATGGACGATGACCCCGACACGAAATCATATCTCGACTTCTTCCCCCCTACGGTGGATGAGTCGAGCCTTGACAAGTCGTGGCTGTCGCAGACCCTTAAGTCGCGCAAGGACTATTACCGCCGTAACCGCGACCTCTGCATAATAGCCTGTGTGGGAGTATATCTGCTCTGTATGCTCGACGCATACGTAGATGCCCAGCTGTCGCATTTCGACATATCGCCTGACATATCGATGGATGTGGCTCCCGCCGTAATAGTCAATCCCGGATACCGGCGCCCCACCTTAGGGCTCAACTGGGCCTTCACCTTCTGACTCTTATCTCCCCCCTGTATACACGTATATGAAACGCAGTTTACTGACCCTGACCCTTATCCTCGCATCGCTCGCACCCTCGGCACTGCACGCCGCGCCGAAGGGGAACAATGTGCTCAATCTGAAAGAATCGATCACCGACGATGCCATCATATATCCCGAGAGCTTTGAGACCGATGCCCGCAAGCTGCTCGAATCATGGTATATGAAGAATTATACCGATACCGACGACCGCTACCGCACATCCGGAAATCCTGCCACGACCGATGCCGTGATACGCCAGCGTCTTGCCGACCTGCCGACCGTAATCGACATGCCCTTCAACCAGATAGTGCGCAGCTACATCGACCGCTACATGGAGCGCGGACGCCCCTTGGTGGCCTCGCTGCTGGGTCTCGGCACATACTATATGCCCATATTCGAGCAGGCACTCGAAGCCGAACAGCTCCCGCTGGAGCTGAAATATCTTCCGGTAATCGAGTCGGCTCTCGATCCGAATGCCGTGTCGCGCTCGGGTGCCGGTGGCCTGTGGCAGTTCATGCCCGCAGCCGCAAAGGGGTACGACCTGGAGATATCATCGCTCGTCGACGAGCGGCGCGACCCTTACCGCTCCTCGCAGAAGGCCGCCCGGATGCTCCACGACCTATATGACACCTACGGCGACTGGAGCCTTGCAATAGCGGCCTACAACTGCGGCCCCGGCGCTGTCAACAAGGCCCTGCGCCGCGCCGGTGGCGACCCGAAGAAACATGACTTCTGGAGCATCTACGAGTATCTGTCGCCCGAGACGCGCGGATATGTGCCGATGTTTATCGCAGCCAACTATGTGATGAATTATTATAAGGAGCACAATATCTCTCCGGTGCTTCCTACGCGCCCGCTCGTGACCGACACCGTGGGGATCTCCTCGCGCGTGCATTTCGACCAGATCTCGAAGGTGCTTGATATCCCGAAGGAGGAACTGAGGATACTCAATCCGCAGTTCCGCGCCGACATAATCCCCGGCAGCCCCTCGCGCCAGTATATGCTCATACTCCCTACGCAGCAGATACAGGCCTACATAATGAGCGAGGATGAGATCATGGCCTATGATGCCGCGAAGTATGCACGCCGTGTGGAGGCCGAACCGGGTGATATGCCGGAAGATTCCGTGCCGGCACTGGATGATGTGGATGAGGAGCTGCTCGTGGCAACTCGCGCCGCAGTGGAAGACGATGATGAAGCGGCTCCGAATGCCGGGCCGGTGCAGGCTAACGGCATCACGCCAAAACGGCGCACAATCACCCACACCGTGGCAAGCGGTGAGACGATCAGCGACATCGCCGCCCGCTATGAGGTGCGCGTAAGCGATATACGCGCATGGAACTCGCTGCGTCGCAATGCCGTGCGCACCGGCCAGAAGCTCCGCATAGAGACTTCCGTGGCCAATGCCGCGCAGCAGGCGGCGCCCGCCAAGACGCAGAAACCCGGCAGTGCGAATGCCACTCCGACCAAGACCACGGCTAAGACACCGGCCAAGACCACCACTAAAGCGCCGGCCAAGACCACTGCCACGAAAGCCGCAGCGGCAAAACCCGTGACCCACACCATCAAGAACGGCGAGTCGCTCACCACAATCGCCAAGAAATACGGTGTCACCGTAGATGCGCTGCGCAAGGCCAACGGAATGACCGGAGATGCGATACGCGCCGGAAAGACACTTAAGATACCCGCCAAGGGGGCTGCAGCATCCTCCGGCTCTAAATCCAAGGCTACTTCATCCAAAAAGAAGAGCTCTACCAAAAAGAAAGCATCCAAAAAGAGATAATGATAAGGCTGAGTTATGAATAAGAACCAGAAGATTGTGCTCTACGGTGGGGTGGCGGTATTCGCCGCTCTCGTGGCTATGGTGGGGATTCTCATCTACAGCAATGCGCGAAGCAACAGTGTGGCTAACGATGCCATGGCCAGGGTGGACTCTCTGGCTCTGGCCAACGACCGCCTGCAGCTTACAAGCGAGTTTAATCAGCTGAATGCCGATTTCTCGCAGTATGAAGACCAGCAGGTGTATCTTAAGAATGACTCCCTTGTGCAGCAGTATAATGCGGCACGCATGAAGGTAGAGGGGCTGCTGCGCGAACTCTCGGCCGAGAAGGCGTCAAATTCGCAGAACCGTGCCCGCATCAAGCAGCTTGAGGGTGAAATCGCATCGTTGAAGAAGATCGTGCGCCATTATCTTGAAGAGATTAAGCGTCTGGGCGAGGAGAACGAAGGGTTGCGCCGCGAAATCCAGCAGGTCAACCAGCGCAATGAGCAACTTGCCTCCACGGCCGCGAGTGTGAAACGCGACAATGAGCAGCTTTCGCAGACGGTGGCGCAGGCCAAGAAGCTGAGCATCACCGGACTTTCGTTCCAGGCCTATAATAATAAGGGTAAGGTGGAGAAGAAAGTGAAGAAAGCCAAATCGCTTGGCGCCTCATTCACCATCAATCCCAACAATACGGCTGCCGCAGGCACCAAGACGGTGTATCTGCGCATCGTATCGCCCGACGGGCAGGTGCTTTCGGGCGGTCCGTCGTTCAGCTACGACGGCAAGTCGGTGGCCTCAAGTGCCTCACGCGATATCCAGTATGACAATAATGAGCAGCATGTGAGCGTATATTGGCAGACCAATACCACGCTTACTCCCGGCGATTATCTCGTAGAGATATTCTGCGACGGCAACCGTCTGGCATCCCGTAATTTCAACATGAAGTGATTGTCGACATGAAGTGATTCCCCTAAGGGGCGCAGAGCGCTTCCGCGCCCCGCAGGACGGCACAGATACCGTAATCGGCCGCATAAGCCTTTTGACAGGCTTATGCGGCCGATATGCATTGAGAGAGTATGAAAGGGTATGAGAGGGGTATAAGGGGTATGAGAGGGTATGAGAGGGTATGAAGGGGTATAAGGGGTATGAAAGGGTATGAAAAGAGATCGGTGCGATTCCCCTGTGGGGAACCGCACCGACTGGATTTTTATCCTCTCGCGTTGGAGTTGATTACTCTGCTACAGGAGCGTTAGCAGTGTCAGCTGCGTTAGTGTCAGCTGCGGGAGAGTCAACAGCAACTGAGTCAGTTGCGGGAGCCTCTACTGCCTCAGTAGAGTCAACAGCCAGAGAATCTTCAGCCTTGTTCTCCTTAGAAGAGCAAGACACGAGAGCTACGCTGAATACAACAGCGAGAGCGAGAACTACTTTTTTCATGTCCGTAAAATTTAAAATAATAAAACAGTTTCTTTTGCTATCAAAAACGATGCGAAGTTACTGCTTATTTTCCAAATTTCCATGTACGGAGGGGAGAAAAATGAGTTTCAGTAGTCAAATTTAACGTCTGTTAACAGATAGAGGCGTGGAAATTGGCCATTTCGATGGCTGCAACGGCTGCTTCGGCCCCTTTGTTGCCGAGGGCTCCGCCGGCTCGTTCCTGTGCCTGGGGGAGGGTGTCGACGGTGAGCACACCGAAGATGAGCGGTGTCTCGCCGCGGGCGTTGAGGATAGCGGCTCCCATGGCAGCCTGCTGGCAGACGTAGTCGAAGTGGGGGGTATCGCCGCGGATGACGCATCCGATTATTATGACAGCATCGGGGCGGCGGCGCATCAGTACGCCGGCGGCGTTGATGAGTTCTACGGTGCCGGGCACGTCGTGGCAGTGTATGTGCTCTTCCTTGACCCCGGCTTTCAGCAGCGTGTCGACGGCTCCGTCACGCAGGGCGTGGGTGATTTCGGAGTTCCATTCGGCAGTGACGATATCTACCGTAAAATTTGCCTTGGAGTAGGGTTCGGGTATCTGAAGTGATGTCCCGTTGGTGTTGAGTATGGTCGACATTATTTTTCTCCGGCCTCCTTCCGGTCGGCAGCCTTGGCTGCAGCTTCACTGCGGTCGGCAGCGTCGTTGGCTCTGTCAGTGGCCTCACTGCTGATTTTTTCGGCTTCGCGGGCCTTGTCAGAGGCCACATTGCTGCTCTCTTCGGCTTCGCGGGCTTTCTTTTCGGCCTTCTGCTGCTTCTTTTCAGCCTTGCGGGCTTCCTTCTCGGCACGTCGCTGCTCCTTGGCAGCTTTGCGCGATTCCTTTTCAGCCTTGCGGGCCTCCTTTTCGGCCTGACGCTGCTCCTTTTCAGCCTTCTTTTCCTCTTCGCGGGCAGCCTTTTCAGCTTCCTTTTCGGCGCGTCGCTGCTCTTTCTCGTGCTGGCGGTCGGCATTGCGTCCAAGCTGGGAGATGGTCTGGATGAAGGCTTTCCAGCGAGAGGGCTGGTCTTCAAACTTATCGATCATCTCGATAAGGGCCACTATATCCTCTTCGAGCTCGATGGTCTCAAGGGCGATGGCGTGGGGAAGCACGGCAGCGAGGAGGCGCTTGGCGCGCTGGCGCATGTTCTTGACGCGGCTCATCACTTCGGCCATCTCGATGGTCATCTTGATTTCCTTGCGACCCACGCGTCCGGAGCGCTTCTTGGAGAAGCGTATGGCTTCGGAATAGAACTTCAGGGCCTCCTTGTAGGCTCCGGAGGCGGCCATCAGTTCGCCCACCTTGCGCAGAGACTCGGCCAGACGCTCGGTGGCCGAGGCCACTCCGGCGTTGACCTTCTCGTAGAGGGCGTCGGTCATGATCTGCTGCTTTACGAGCATCTCGATCGTCTTCTTGCGCGAGCGGATGATGCGGGCTGCAAGTTCCATGGCGAGGATATGGAATTCGCCGTAGCGTTCGGGGTCTTCCTTGGCAAGACGGCCGAGCACCTTGAAGAGAGTTTCCAGTTCCTTCTCACTCTGCTTGTAATCCTTGAGGCAGTAGTGTATCTCTGCCAGACCGAAGAGGATGGATGCGAAGAGGGCGCGGAACTCCGGATGGTTGAAGTCGGAGAAGTCGCGCAGGTCGCGCATGATGTTGACCGTGCGCTCCAGAGCATCCATATAGCGTTCTTCCTCCATTAGGGAGGCGATTGTGGCGCGGCTGTGTTCGGCCTCGCTGAGTATGCGGTAGTCATCGCTTTTGCGGTCGATGCTGTCGAGGTTGAGGGGGAGATTTATCATTTCGCGGTAATATTTTGTTTGATGCCGCTCAAGCCCGGTCGGGAGAGTGGATGTGCCTGAAGCACATCGGAGAATCCGGCGCGGTAGCGGCATTAGGGTTATATGCGTATCAGTAACGGAGAGATAGGAGGGGGGCGGCCGATAGAGGCGCTGACGCTTTATTCCGTTGTGTATAACAAGCGGATGCCGCGCACGGTTCAGCGGGCTGACTCTTCGTCGTGGGTCAGTGCGGCGCGGAGCGATTCGCTCATAGGGGCCGACTGCCCGGTGGCGGGATCGAAGCATACCATTACAGTCTCGCAGACGGAGCGCACATCGCGTGTGGCGCTTTCCACGAGGCATTGCTGCAGTGTGAAACTGCGTTCGCCGATGCGTATGCATCGCGTAAGCACCTCGATTTCCTCGCCGAAGAAGATGGGGCGTATGTAGCTGCAGTTGATGTTGGCTATTACGCATTCCACTTTCTTCCAGTCGATCTGCCCTTTTTTGAGGCGGCGCAGGAATGCGGCCTTTGCCAGATCGTAGAGTGAGAGGTAGACGATATTGTTGAGGTGTCCGAGGATATCGATGTCGTTGAATCGCAGCTGCACGGGCTGCACGTGGTGAAACAGCGACAGGTCGGGGATTGCTGGTGGCATGATTTTACGGTATATCGGGTTATTATTCCTCCGGGCCGGGGCCCGGAGAGGGTCAGGAGGTGAAGCGGAGCGACTTTATGACGTCTTGCCCTACGATGCGGTTGAATTCGCGTATGAGGGCCGAGCGGTTCATCATCAGTTCCTGCCGCAGTCCGGCATCGGGCACGCGGATGGTCATGGCTCCTTGCTTCACGTAGGGGCGCAGTGTCATGGAAGCCACGTGCGCACCTACGATAGAGGGCCATGCGGCGGCCGCTTCGATTTCGGCCATGCGTCCCGACATGTTGTTCTCTTCGATGGCCTGACGCAGCACATCGCCGACAGAGCAGATATCTTTCCTTTGCATGATTTGAAAAAAAGCTAAGTGTTTTCTGTAAATGCCCCGTCGGTCACTTCGAAGAGCTTCGTGTCGCCTTCGAGTCCGGTCAGGATCGAGTCGATATGGCTCCGGTTGGTGTCGGTGATGAATATCTGACCGAAATTCTCGCCGGAGCTGACCATTTTCAGGATGTGCTCCACCCGTGAGGCATCGAGCTTGTCGAAGATATCGTCAAGGAGCAGAATGGGGGTCTTTCCTCCGGAGGCCTTCAGGAAGTCGAATATTGCCAGCCGCAGGGCGAGGATGAATGATTTCACCTGCCCCTGGCTTCCGAGGCGTCGCATGGAATAGTCGCCAAGGGATGTGGCGAGGTCGTCGCGGTGCACACCCTTTGAGGTGTAACCCAATGCTATGTCCTTGGCTCGTGAAGCGGCGAGCACATCGGGGAGAGTGGCGTCATTGAGCACACTTCGGTATTCGATCGATGCCGATTCGGAGTTTCCGGCGATGAGGGAGTAATATTCCGACAGGCGCGGTGCGATGTCGGCCACCCATCGGGTGCGTGCGGCATGGATTTCGGTCGCGGCGATGTTCATGGCCGCTTCCACCGACTCATAGAGCAGGTCGTCGCGCACGCCGGCCCGGAGCATGCGGTTGCGGCTTTCGAGCGAGCGGTTGTAGCGTATGAGGTGTGAGAGGTATACCGGGTCGGCCTGCGATATCACCATGTCGGTGAGCCGGCGGCGCTCCTCGGCGCTGCCGCTCACCAGCATCGAATCGGCCGGGGTGACGCTCACCAGGGGGAAAGCTCCGATATGGGCCGATATGCGTTCGTACTCCTTGCCGTTGCGCTTGAGCGACTTCCCCTTGCCCCTGACGATTCCTACGGCCACTCGCTCCTCCGTGCCGGCATCTGACGTGAAATCACCCTTTATGGCAAGCATATCTGCGCCGTGCCTTATCAGGGCGCTTTCGGGTATCGATGACATTGCCCGGGCCAGACACATCATGTGTATGGCTTCGAGCATATTGCTTTTACCCATTCCGTTGAGGCCCACGAGGCAGTTGACGCCGGGTGAGAAGTCGAGGCGGGCCTCGGGAATGTTCTTGAAATCAAGTATTTCGATACGGTTGAGTACCATGATCAGATCGGCATGTATTGGTGAAAACGTGAGGGTAGGGAGCGGGGAGGAGTCTGGTTCAGTCCTTCACGCCGAAGGCGAGGTCGCCGGCATCGCCCAGACCGGGCACGATGTAGGAATGGGCATTTACCTCCTCATCGATCGCACCGACCCACAGGGTCGTGTCGGCCGGGAAATGGGATTCTATATAATCAACGCTCAATTGGGATGCGATGACGGATGCTATGTGGATTTTGGCCGGAGTCCCCTTTGAGAGCAGAGCCTTGTAGGCCAGTTCCATGCTTGAGCCGGTGGCGAGCATCGGGTCGACGATCACCAGAGTCTTCCCTTCGATCGAGGGTGATGCCAGATACTCAATGAGCACATCGAAGCTGTCCCCCTTCTCCTTGTAGCGGCGGTAGGCGCTTACGAAGGCGTTCTCGGCGCGGTCGAAGAAGCTGAGGAAACCGTGGTGGAACGGGAGTCCGGCGCGCAGGATGGTGGCAAGCACCACGCGGTCGGAGGTCTGGCGGCATGTGCAGGGACCGAGCGGGGTGGTGATGGCCACATCCTCATATTGCAGCGTGCGTGATATCTCGTAGGCCATGATCTGGCCTATGCGGTCGAGGTTGGTGCGGAATCTCAGCGGGTCGTGCTGGATGGTGGTATCGCGCAATTCCCTCATATACTGGCTCATCAGCGAGGGAGTCAGGTCAAAGTTGATGATTTCCATTTGTAGAAATATGATTTGGTTTCAGTTGGCTTTCAGATTCAGGGTACAGGCGCCGGGCCTCACGCTCATCGGCGGCGATGGCTTCCCGCAGTTCGTGGAGTCCGGCAAACCGGCGTTCCGGGCGCAGCTGTCGCAGCAGCCCGATGCTGAGGCGGGTGCCGTAGATGTCTTCATCGAAGTCGAGGAGGTGAGTCTCGATGCGCAGTTCCCGGGAAGACGTGACCGAGGGGCGCACCCCGATATTGGTGACGGCGGCGAATTGGCGTCCGTCCTGGAGTGTGGCCCTGGTGAGGTAGACTCCGTAGGGTGGAAGCAGACGGCGGGAGGCTCCGTGCAGGTCCAGGTTGGCCGTAGGGTAGCCGATGGTGCGTCCGAGGCGGTCGCCCTCCACGACGGTGCCGGTCAGAGTGTAGAGGTGGCCGAGTATTCGGGTGGCCTCAGGCATGTCGCCGCGTGCCACGGCCTTGCGTGCCAGCGAACTGGAGCATCCTTCTATGGCCGGGGCTATGATGAGTTCAAGTCCTTCGTCTTGGGCAAGAGCCTGATAGTCGGCAGCGGAAAGATGGCGGCCGTCGCTGCCGAATGTATTGTCGTAGCCCATTACCAGAAGCCGCACACCGAGGTCGCGGCGCATGTGGCGCATCCAGTCGCGGGCAGTCATGTGCATCATCGCGTTGTCGAAGGGGAGTATGATGACTTCCATATCCTCCTCCAGCAGGCGTGCGCGTTTCTCATCAGTGGGGAGTAGGGTGAGGGGGGCGCGTGGCGGAGCGATTACTTCGAGCGGGTGGCGGTCGAAGGTGATTATGGAGGGGGAGAGTCCGCGCCGTGCGGCCTCGCTGCGCAGAATGCGTATCACCTCCATGTGCCCCCGGTGTACACCATCGAAAGTGCCTACCGTAGCGGCACGCAGTGTCGTGGCGTGGCTATCGGCAAGGGTCGGCTGATTGACCGTGGGGTCTGCGGCTTGCTGTTGGGGTATCACCTGTTGTCGGGGCATTACTTTGCGGTCTGCAGGAGGTTATGGGTTATGGCGAGCATGTCGTCGGTCGGGGTGAGTCCTACGCGGATGGCGTGCATTCCGCAGTCGCGGGCGGCCTGGCAGTTCTTCTCCGAGTCATCGAGCATAAGGGTTTGTGCCGGGTCGAGGGAGTATCTTCGCAGCACCGTGCGGAAAATCGCCGGGTCCGGCTTGCAGCACAGTTCCTCAAACGATGCCACGATTCCGTCGAAATAGTCGTTGACCTGCATCCCTTCCTGACGGAATGCCCGGGCGATCCAGCTGTGGAACATCACCGGATTCGTATTTGAAAGGGCAAAGACGCGGTATCCTTCCCGGCGCAGCAGGCGCAGGCGCTCCAGGCGCTCTATGGGGAGCGATACGAGAAAGGCGTTGAAGGCCTCCGTGATCTGTGTGTCGGAGGCTCCGGGGCATGAGCGGCGTATGGTCTCGAAGAACTCGCCGGCGGTGATGCGGCCGGTCTCAAGGCCGAGGAAAGGCTCTTCCTGACGGTAAAGGCCAAGCATCTGATCAGCCTCCTTCAGCCCTAAGGCCCGGAGTGCGGCCACGGCATTTTCGCGGCAAAGGTCGATTACCACGCCCCCCAGATCGAACACTATGTTGCGTATGCCATCCGGGGTGGCGGGGGCTGGCGTGTGCTCCCCGGGGGTTATATTCATTTGATTGTCCATATGGATGATATTTTCCATCTCCAAAATTAGCAATTTTTTTTGTGATTTCGGCATAAAAGGTTAACTTTGTAGCTATGTTGCGTGCGTTTTGGGGAGTGGAGCGTTATTGAAATATGACGTTTTGCTCTGCAAAGGCGTGCCTGAAAGCCGGAAATGGATAGGTAGAGGGGGATTGACAACGAACTAAAGGAAATAAAATATCAGAGTGCTATGGAAAAGATTAAATCGATAGGCATCCTTACCTCCGGAGGCGATGCCCCGGGCATGAATGCGGCAATCCGCGCCGTGACGCGTGCCGGTATCTTCGCCGGCTACCGTGTGTATGGCATTTATCGTGGCTACCGCGGACTTATCACCGATGAGATTCAGGAATTTTCTACCCAGAATGTCAGCAATATCATACAGCGTGGCGGCACGATCCTTAAGACTGCACGCTGCAAGGAGTTTCAGACTCCGGAGGGGCGTCAGTGCGCCTATGACGTGCTGAAGCGTCATGAGATCGACGCGCTGGTGGTGATAGGAGGCGACGGATCGCTGACCGGTGCCCGCATATTCGCCAATGAGTTCAATTTCCCGATTATCGGTCTGCCGGGCACTATCGACAATGACCTTTACGGCACCGACGCCACCATAGGCTACGACACGGCGCTTAACACCATCATGGACTGCGTCGACAAGATACGCGATACGGCCACTTCGCACGAGCGCCTGTTCTTTATCGAGGTAATGGGTCGTGATGCCGGATTCCTGGCCCTTAACGGTGCGATCGCTTCTGGAGCCGAGGCTGCGATTATCCCGGAGATCTCGACACAGGTCGACCAGCTTGCCGAGCTTATTCAGAACGGATTCCGCAAGTCGAAGAACTCTTCGATCGTGCTCGTGGCCGAAAGCCCGATCACCGGAGGAGCGATGGGTCTGGCACAGCGTGTGGAGCAGGAGTATCCGGGCTACGATGTGCGCGTGTCGATCCTGGGACACCTGCAGCGTGGCGGAAGCCCGACGGCCCACGACCGCATACTTGCCTCGCGCATGGGTGCGGCGGCCATCGACGCTCTTCAGGACGACCAGCGCAACGTGATGATCGGCATCAAGAACGATGAAATCGTCTACGTCCCCTTCACGAAGGCCATTAAGAACGACAAGCCCATCAATCAGGAGTTGCTCGGCACCCTTCGCCGTCTCTCCATCTGATGCTTCTGTGGCGCAGCTGATCCCCCTTGACAGTGTGGCGCCTGCGTGGCAATCAGCCTGATACGTCAACATAGCCGGATTCCCGGCTTACTGATATAAACCAATGCATTCCGCCTTATGATTCACTGCGTGGTCATGAGGCGGAATGTGTTTTGTGTTAGGCCGGGTGCATGACCACTCTGTGGATCATGAACCCGGACTGTGTATTGTGTGAGGCAGGTGCCGGTAAGCCCCCGGAGGGGGCTATTCGCGGAGGCGGGAGTCGATGATGATGGTGACGGGGCCGTCGTTGACGAGGGCCACCTGCATGTCGGCGCCGAATATGCCTTGGGCTGTTTCGCGTCCGAGGATTTCCGAAAGGCGCCGGCAATACATTTCGTAGAGGGGGATGGCCAGGTCGTGGCCGGCGGCGTGGATGTAGCTGGGGCGATTCCCTTTGCGTGTGGAGGCGGTGAGGGTGAACTGGCTCACGGCCAGGGCTTCGCCGCCGATATCAAGCAGCGAGCGGTTCATTACTCCGGCCTCATCGGGGAATATGCGCATTGAGGCGGTTTTGGCGGCGAGCCATTCCACATCTTCTTCCGTATCGCCCCGGGCCACACCCACAAGAATCATCAGGCCGCGGCCTATGCGGCTGTGCACCGTGCCTTCGATAGTGACAGAGGCTTCTGCCACGCGTTGTATCACTAATCTCATTTCAGACAGTATCTGCTTTTCCTGCAAATATAGATAAAAATCCTGAGATTTCTACACCGACAGAATAAAGAAATGACTTCTCCTTTAGACCCCGGATGGCAAAAGATTGCGGGATTTCAATATGCGCCGAGCCACTATCAGCGGTTTTTGCCTGAGGGCGGAGGATGGGTGGCGGAGGAGAGG
>CAMWRH010000017.1 GCA_947176605.1 uncultured Porphyromonadaceae bacterium | reverse complement strand
ACTCGAGACCTCCGGGTTATGAATCCGACGCTCTAACCAACTGAGCTATCCCGCCGATTATTGTATCAACCTAAAAACGTGCATCTGCTTTCGCTTTTGCGATTGCAAAGTTAGTAACTTTTTTCGGTTCCACCAAATTTTTCGCGAAAAAAAGCGAAAAAATTCGTAAATTTGCAGTGTCAACGGGGCAGTCAGTATATTCCGGCTGCCGGGAATATATGGTATAATATGCTGAAACATAAATATATAAAGGTTAAATCACGGATCTCCGGCCTGTTGTGGGGGGCGATGCCTGTTTTGGCGATATTGCTCAGTTCATGCTTCACCGGAATCGAAGGGACCAAGAAAATCACCCTTTCCCGACAGGACCGGAAGCAGACGGCTCCGACGGCCGAAGAGCTGTATCTCTCGGATGTGGCTCCCTCTTCATCCTTGGAGTGGGAGAGCGGCAAGGCGTTTTTTGTGGCCGATAGCCGGGCCTCGGTGCTGATAGATGCCGTGGAAGTGGCCTCCCCGGGGCGCGAGGGGCTGGAGCGCGGCGACATACTGCGTTATGTAGAGTCGCGCGAGATGCGTATGCCCGACGGAAGCACGCGCACCGTAATCGTCTTCAGCCGTGGTGCGGGTGAGGAGTTCCGCTATGTGGCAGCCGACAGTGCCACAGGAGCCGGAGCAGAGGGGGTGATGAGTGATGCCATCCCCGGCCTGATCGATCCCGTGATGGTGAAAGCCGTGGGCGACAGATTGCGTGGCACCGACCTATGGACGCGCTCCACCCTTTGGCTCGATGACAGCGACAACCGTCAGAGTGGCCTGAAATACGACCGCGTCAGAGTGACCGATGTCGCTCCGGGGAGTATGGTGTTTCCGGTCAGAGTCACGTTTGAGGATTATTCCGGCAATCGCGGCAGCTATCTTATGAACTATGGCAACACCGGAATCGACTCCCGGGGCTTCTCCAATCTATTCTCGCTCACAGATCCGAGAGCCTCGTATCCCGGCATAAGCGACGAGGTATGGAATCTGATATGCCGAGAGAAGGTGCGTGCGGGGATGACAAAAGAAGAATGCCGCCTTGCCAAAGGGAATCCTTCGGATGTGCATACCGGCCACGACTACTCCAAGAGTATGTTGCTGTGGATTTATCCCGATGCCACGACCCTCTATTTTGAGGACGATCTGCTGGTGCGCGTAAAATCCTACGCCGAGTGAATACCCGCTCCCTCCCGGAAGTCAGGACTGACTGCGGCTCTGCTGTGGGGGAGCCACACATAAAGATATTGGGAGGATTAAAGATATTGGGAGGATGCCGGTAGCCCCTGCGCCTCAGGCAATCCTCCCGGATAAATCAAACACTGTGTATGGAACAGATAAAGAAAGATATTGACATAACAGGCCTTACCACCTTCGGCATACCGGTCAAGGCCCGCCTTTTTGCCGAATACGGATCGGCCGAAGAGCTGATAAAGATATGCCGCACACCGGAATATCACGACAACCGGGTGCTTCATATAGGCGGAGGCTCGAATCTGCTGTTTGAACGCGACTTCGACGGCCTGGTGCTTCATTCCGGGATACGTGGCATAAAGGAGTACCGTAAGGATGCCGACACCGTCTACGTGATAGCCGGAGCCGGGGAAAAATGGACTGACCTGGTGGACTACTGCGTGGCTCACGATATAGAGGGGCTCGAGAATCTTGCCGGGATACCCGGCGAGGTAGGCGCCTCGCCGGTGCAGAATGTCGGGGCCTACGGAGTGGAGGCAGGCGACAGGATATGGAAAGTGGAGTGTCTTGACCGCATCACACTGGAGGTAGTGACCATCTCCGGGAGCGAGTGCGGGTTTGCCTACCGCGACTCCCGCTTCAAGCGGGAATGGAAAGACCGCTATTTCGTGCTGCGGGTGAGTTTCCGGCTGCGTCCCGGGCGCACGGCCCGCAATCTGGAGTATGCCGCGCTGCGTCAGCTTGAGTCTGAACTCGGGCACGTGCCGTCGATTTCCGAGGTGCGGGAGGCGGTGCTTCGTCTGCGCGACTCCAAACTGCCCGATCCCTCGGCCGTGGGGAGCGCCGGAAGCTTCTTTGTAAATCCCGTGATACGCAAGGCCTATTACGAATGGGAGTGTCTGAACTTTAATAAATCAGTGCCGAGCATACCGCGCCGCGTGGCCGAAGAGCCCAGGGAAAGTGATTTTGCCGACAGAGCCGCCTATGAGCGCAGGCTGCGGGAATATGAAGCGTATCGTGATGCCACTCATGTGAAAGTGCCGGCCGGCTGGCTTATCGAACATGCCGGACTCAAGGGAGTGAGCGTAGGAGGAGCCTACGTGTATCCCGACAACTGCCTTGTGATAGCCAACGACGGCACGGCCACGGCAGCCGACGTGGCTGATCTGGCCCGGCTGATTGAGGATCGGGTGCTTGAGTCGTTCCATATAGCCCTGAAGCCGGAAGTGAATTTCATCGATACGGCAGTAAAGGTGACTGTGCTTGGTTCAGGCACGTCGAAGGGGGTGCCCGAACTATTGTGCAACTGCAGCGTGTGCCGTTCCGAAGATCCGCACGATAAGCGTCTGCGGGCATCGGTGCTTGTGGAGACGATGGGAGTGCGTCTGCTCATCGACCCTTCGCCCGACTTCCGCCAGCAGGCCCTTGTGCACGGGATAGGGCGTATAGATGCCGTGCTTATCACGCATGAGCATTACGACCATGTAGGAGGAATCGATGACCTGCGCCCCTATTGCTTCTGGGGCCCGCTTGATATATATTGCCGAGAGGATGTCAACGAGAAGCTGCACACCCGTCTTGACTATTGCTTCCGGAGTCAGCTTTATCCGGGAGTGCCCACGTTCAGGATGCACAGTGTGGCCAATGCTCCCTTCTTCGTAAAGGGTGTGCGTATAGAGCCTATAGAAGTGCTCCACGGCAAGCTCCCGATCTACGGCTACCGTATAGGTAAATTCGCGTATGTGACGGATGCCAAATACATAGACGCCGCAGAACGCGACAAGCTTCTCGGGCTCGACACGCTGATAGTCAACGGGCTTCGCTGGCGTGATCATTTCGCACATTTTTCAGTATCGGAGGCACTCCGGCTCATATCCGAGGTGCGTCCGCGCCGTGCATATCTCACCCATCTCTGTCATGAGGTGGGGCGTCACGACAGCTTTGCCTCGCGTCTGCCCGAGGGAGTGGCGCCGGCCTACGACGGGTTGCGCCTGACGGTGAAATAAGGACCGGTGCGGCCTCGAGTCAACTTCTTGCGCGGCAAAGGTGCATCCGAAATCCGGATGCAGGATGCAAATCAATTGCAATATATAAACTGAAGCCGCCCGCGATATCCATCGTGGGCGGCTTGATGTTATGTTCTGTCCGGAAAAAGTGGAAAACAGAAATTGTCGGTAAAATCCAAACTATATGGTTATTGTTGTTCTCTGAGGAGTAGCGGGAGGTGAAGTCGGCATCAGCCGGGTGTCAAGTCTCGGCCGGCCATCTTACGGAGAGAGGAATCCCGCTGGAGGAGAATCTCATTTCAGCTTCAGCGACTGTCCGACCTTGATAGGAGCGGAAGCCGAGAGATTGTTGAGTTTCCTCAGGGTGGTGGTAGAGATACCGTATGCCTTTGCGATTGAAGAGAGCGTGTCGCCCTTCTTCACAGTGTAAACACTCTTGGATTCGCCGGCGGCATAAGGATTCGCAGTCTTTTCGTTCTTAGAGGGAGCGAAATTTCTGGGCTGCGTATAAGTCTGCTTCGAGAAAGTATAGGTATCGGTATGGGTTGTATGGTTGGCGAAATCGAAGATAGCCGAGGGATTGATGGCATAACCCATATATCGAGTTTCGAAATGGAGGTGAGGACCGGTGCTTCGACCGGTGCTTCCGCCGAGACCGATGGGGTCGCCGGCCTTCACTACCTGGTCAGGCTTTACGAGATGCTTGTTGAGGTGGCCGTATACGGTCTCCAGACCGTTGGGGTGGCGGATGATGACGTAATTTCCGTATCCGCGGGCCTCATAGTTGGTAAGACGCACCTTTCCGTCGAAAGCGGCGCGGATAGTATCGTTCATCTTTATGCCTATGTCGATACCCTTGTGCATACGACCGAATTTGGCACGGTAACCGTAATTGGAAGTGATTCGGCCGAGGTGGGGGATTACGTAATTGGTGACATCGATTACGGCGCTGTTGGGCACGGAAGCTGCATTAAAGGGATTGACACTTTTAGAGTTCCACCCTTCGGTGTAGATGTCGATTTCAGGTTCGGGCTCATCGATGAGGTCGATGAAAGCCGACTGGTCGATCAGCTTGATCTGCTCCTTTGACGAAGCGTTGGAAGCGAGCAGCTGTTTGTGAGCGTCAGCGTGTGCGCGGGATTGCGTCTGGGCGATTGCGGAAGGGCCGAATGTCAGGAAGGCGGCAGCCGCGATGCCGAGTATGAGTTTTACCGATTTCATTCTTTTTCTGAAGGTTTTGGTCAGTTATCTTTAAGTATCCGATCAAGAGAGGAAGAAAGAAGCGGGCGCCCTGTGATGCCGAAGCCATACGGCAGAGAAGGGGTGTGGATGTCCTTATCTTGGTTTCTCAACTTTTACGTCAGCTTGAAGTCACTGCGATTGACTTGTTGGATTTAAGATTCGTTAGCATTTACTTCCGAACCACACTCAAAAGTACAAACAAAATCCGGTTATGCACAACCAATCTGCATTATTTTTTGTTAAAGCAAAAGATGGATATATGTAAATTTGGAGTGAATGGGCTGAAATACAGTGGTTTACGCAATGAGTATGTTTTACAGCATGTTTTTTTGGGTGTGCACATTGGTATACTCAATGTGCACAAATCGTGAAAAAGTAAGTGTGAAAATTTGTTAATCGAATACTATGTGTGCGAAAATGAGGACATTAACCCTATCCATTCGCTTAAAAGAGGAGGCTGTCTCATTCATGGGGGTATTGTATGAAAAGTGTATGAAGCGTCGGCTCGGGGATAGGCTGAGATAAGATGAGAATAGAAAAATGACATTCACCCCTGAAACGCGGTTGGTTTCAGGGGTGAATTGCATTATATTATGTCAAATTATTATTGACTTAACCGAGAGGGCGGAGCTTGACAGTGAAGTGGCGCATGAGCGGAGCTTCCCAGACGATTTCCACGCCACGGGTGATTTCGTGACGGCGGTCGAATACATTCTTAAGAGCCACAGCGATTACCTTCATGTGATTGTCGGTGTATACACGGCGTGCGATGGCGAGACGCAGCAGGTCGAGGCCGCCGAAACGGTTCTCGCGGGTGATGGGGTCGCGGTCGGCCAGGATGTAGCCGATTTCGCATCCACGCACACCGGCTTCGCGGTAGAGCTCGATAGTGAGGGTCTGGGCGGGGAATTCCTCCTTGGGTACATTGGTCAGAATCTTCGAGGCATCGACGAAGATGGCGTGGCCACCTGCGGGACGCTGGTAGGGGATGCCGTACTCATCGAGGAGCGAAGCGAGATACTGCACCTGCTTGATGCGGGTGTCGAGATTGTCGAACTCGGTATTCTCATCCAGACCAACGGCGAGAGCCGCCATGTCGCGGCCGTTCATGCCGCCGTAAGTGAGGTAGCCTTCGAAGGGGATGCAGAAGTTCTTGGCAGCCTCGTACCAGTCCTGGTGACGGGTAGCTATGAAACCGCCCATATTGACGATACCGTCCTTCTTGGCCGACATTGTCATGCCGTCGGCCAGAGAGAACATCTCGCGTGTGATTTCCTTGATCGACTTGTCGGCATAACCCTCCTCGCGGGTCTTGATGAAATATGCGTTTTCAGCGAAGCGTGCGGAGTCGAAGATGACGCGCTTGCCGTACTTGTCGGCCACGCGGCGCACATCGCGCAGATTCTGCATCGATACGGGCTGGCCGCCGGCAGTATTGTTGGTGATGGTGACGATGATGAAGGGCACCTTGTCGGCATTCTCAGCGAGAGCCTTTTCGAGCTTGTTGATGTCGACATTGCCTTTGAACGGTACTTCAAGCTGCGTGTCCTTTGCCTCGTCGACAGTGCAGTCGAGCGCCACGGCCTTGCGGCTCTCGATGTGCCCCTTTGTGGTGTCGAAATGAGAGTTGCCGGGGCATACGTCGCAAGCCTTGATGAGAGCGGAGAAGAGCACATTCTCAGCTGCGCGCCCCTGGTGTGTGGGTATCACATACTCAAAGCCGGTGAGGCGGGTGATCACATCGCGGAGCTCGAAGAAGGAGCGTGAGCCTGCATAAGACTCATCGCCCATCATGAGGGCGGCCCACTGACGGTCGCTCATTGCGCCGGTGCCTGAGTCGGTGAGGCAGTCGATGTAGACCTGGTCGGCTGAGAGCTGGAAAACGTTGTAGTTGGCATCCTTGAGCCACTGTTCGCGTTCTTCACGGGTGGATTTGCGGATAGGTTCCACCATCTTGATTTTCCAGGATTCTGCAAAGGGAAGTTCCATGTGTAAGTATAGTTTAAATGTAATCAGTTTATGTTTTTCCGGTAATAGTGGGGGTGATGGCCATAGTGACGCATCGGCTGCTCAGGCCTTCATAGCCTCCATATTATAAGATGCCACAAAGATAGCGAAAGAAATTTGAATATGCAAAAATTATAATAAAAATATATAGAGCAGCTCTGTCACATAATATTGCAAGATACCCCGGCTGTCGGGGTGCAGTCGGGGTATCTTGTTGATATTCAGATGGTATGGCGTCAGTCGAAGTCGACCGGAGTGACCGTGTAGCCGGCTTCCTTCAATTGGGCCACCAGTCCGTCGGGGCCGGCGAGATGCAGGGCTCCTACCACAATCATTGCCGGCTGAGCGCGCATGATGTCGGGGATAGCCTGCATCCATTTGTGGTTGCGCAGATTCAGCATTGCCTGGAGGAATGCCGGGTCAGTCTCCTCCTCATCCGAGAGATGCATCATCACGTCGAGGTTCTGCTCAAGATACGCCTTATTGAGCTTTTGGGCCATCTGTTCGACCCGGGATGTGTCGTCGAGAGTCTCGCGCAGCGCCTCAAGCTGCTTGGTGATGGGAGTGAAGTCGTAGAGCAGCGCCGCCTGTTCTTCGGGAGTCTCAAGAGGGATTACCTTCTTGCCGGCGGCAGAAAAAACGTTCTGAAACTTCGTGTCGAGCTGCTCGGCCGGATTAAATCCCGGCATCGACTTCTGAATCAGCGTCAGGCTCACCATCGTAGTGGCCACCATCGGACGCATCCCGTCGAGCATCGTCAGATCGAGCCCCGGCATGGGAGAAAGAGGCTTAAACTTCTCATTCAGTACGGCAAATTCCTCAGCCGAGAGCAGGCGCGACAGCGTGCTGTCGGCCGGAGCCTGCATATAGGGAGCCATGCGCATCTGCAGCTGCATCGGGTCGATGGTCATGTCGACCTCCCCCACCACCGCCTGGGCCTGCTCTATGGCCTGCGGGAGCGATTTAAACCGGTCGGTGAAATCGGCAGGCGCCAGATGATGGGTGCCGAAGAGATAGGAAGGATGCTCAAGGCCATTGCCTTCCACTTTGTAGAACACCTGGGCCGAAGCCGGGAGCATGGATGCAAGCATCAGCATCGCCAGGAACGCGTAGAGATTGAAATGTCGCATATTGCATGAATTAATGTTTGTACCGGATCCGGCGCAAGATATGATCCCGAATCCGGATGCAATTCATTAGTATGCCGGATAGGGAAGAAAATTACATACGCCGCAGAGAAAAATAAAGTTACTGTCGGCAAAATTACAAAATATATCCCATATGGGGAGATGATATGAGGAAAAATTCGTAAATTTGCAGTTATGGACAACAGGACCCTGATTGACAACATAGCAGCCGAAACCGGCATGGGGCGCGAAAAAGTGCAGGAGATGCTCGGCAGTTTCTATGGGATTGCCGCCGAATGCTGTGTGGCTATGGATACGATAATCATACCCGGCTTCGGGCAATTCGAACCGAAAAAGCGCAAAGAGCGCCTGGCCGTGCACCCCTCGACGGGGCGCCGGCTGCTTGTGCCCCCGAAACTGGTGATGGGATTCCGCCCGTCGGCAGTAATGAAATCCGCAATCTCCAACCAGGACCTGTCGTGATTGCGTGGCGCCGGGATTGCCCGACCGTAATGAGCAGGCCCCACACCTTTTGAAACCAGCATGGACAACAAGATAACCCTATCAGTATTGGCTCAGATGCTCTCAGACCGCACCGGAAGCAGCCGTCAGGAATGCGAGGAACTGCTCAGAAGTTTCTTCCGGACCATATCGGCAAGCCTTGCGGCAGGCGAGCCTGTAAAAGTAAGGGGCTTCGGCACATTCAAGATTTCGGCCGTAGATGCCAGAATGAGTGTCGACGTCTCATCGGGAGAGGATTATGAAATACCTGCCCACAACCGCATAGTCTTCATTCCGGCCAAAGAACTTGCCGTGATGGTGAATGCTCCATTCAGCATGTTTGAGACAATCGAACTCTCCGACGAGGTGGCCGATGAAGAGCTGATGGAGGCCGAAACTCCGGCCGAGCGCAATGCTGCGCCCGTGGAAGATGAAGATGCCGATGCGCCGGAAGCGCCGGAAGTCCCGGGATCGGAAGCACCGGGATTGGAAACACCGGAAGTCCCGGAATCGGAAGCGCCGGAAGAATTCCGCGAAATGGCTGAAGCCGAAGAAGCCGAAGAGGCTGCCGAAGCCGTGGAAGTGACACCCTCGCCATCCGCACCGGCACCCGAAAAGGGATCGGCAGCGCCTCAGATGCCGCAAGATGCCGAATCGCCTGATTCCTGCGCCGTGGTGGCTCAGGCGGTGGAAAATACTGCCGTAGAGCAGCGCCGCAAGTTTCATCACGGATTCATATGGGGGATGGCAGCTGCCGTGGCCGTAGTGGTGGCGGGGTGTGTGGCCCTGTACTTCCTTAACGACGACTTCGGCGCGATGATGGGACGCCGGAGTGCCCCCGGGCAGCCCCCCGCTGTAGCAGCAGCCGAGCCTGCCCCGGCTGCATCCCGGGCCGACGCCGCGGATGTGGCCGAAGCTGCCGACATGACCTTGGCCGAAAGCGACGTCGACGGCATAGTAGAGGATGAAGTGCCGGAGAAAGATGAAGCGGCAGTCAATGCCGTGCCTACCCGTCCGTCGGATCAGCCGGTATACGACACCGTCACCCCCACCTCCGCATTGGGCACCTTGGCCCGCAAGCACTATGGCAACTATCACTTCTGGCCATATATATATAAGGAGAACGAAAAGATACTCGGTCATCCTGACCGCATACGTCCCGGCACCCGCGTAGTGATACCTCCACTGTCGAAATATGGAGTCAATCCCAACGATGCCGCCGATCTGGCCAAAGCCAAGCGTCTGGGTGCCGAAATCTACGCCCGCTACAAGGCTAAGAAATAATTCCCCTCCCCGCACGGATCCTCCTTGCGTTTTCTCCGCGCGAATCATCGCGCAGACACGGGGCCATGCCGGAATCCACAAAGCATGCGGAGAGCAGCCCGCAAAATAATCAGCCCCCTTCCCGCCGGCGTGCGGGAAGGGGGCTGTGCGGATATCAGGGAAGCGGTCCTTACTTCGATGCGGAATCCGGGGCGGATGAAGGCGACTGAGTGTCGCCCGGCGCCGGAGAATCTTCAGAAGAACCGGGGGCGGGAGAGGGCGCCGCATCCTGACCATCGGCCGGAGTCGGGGTGGATGCCGGACGGAGCGCAGGATTCTCGGGAGTGCCTCCATGTTGCATGAAGGGGTAGGGGATGCCGAAATACAGGCTCGGATCCCGCCCGGCTTCGAGCACACCATTGAGCACCGTGTCACGACCCGAAGCATTCTCATAGGTATAAAGATGGAAGCGCCCCATCATGATGGCCAGATGCTCGAATACAGCCGACTGTATGGCCTCATACGGAAGCCACGACGATGTATTCGTAAAGCAATACAGCTGCAGCGGGAGCCCTGAAGCCGTCTGGGCCAAAGCCGAGATAAAGCAAGTGTCGGCCGGAGCGTGACTTATATGGGGCGATGCATCAAGATAAAGCTTCATATAGGCGCGGAACACACCCAGATTAGTCTCAATACTGCCATCCACAAGTCCGTCCGGATTATTCACATCCTGCACCTTTCCCGCCTTGCGCTGCTCGATCTTCTTCGCAATCCACTCCTTAAGCAGCGGAATGCGGGCATATGCGGCCAGCATATCGTCATCGGCCGGGAGAATCGAATCGCAATCGATCATATAGCTGCGGCAGATGCGCCGGGTATTCGACTGCTGCATCGGGCGGTAGTTGGTAAACGATCCGGATATCAGACTGTAAGGGGGAAGCGTGGTGATTGTCTTATCGAAATTCTGCACAGTCACCGAAGTGAGCGTCACCTCTATCACGTTGCCATTGGCGTCAGTGCCGGGCACCTTGATCCAGTCGCCCACGTGCAGAGTGTCATTCTCAGAGAGCTGCACGCCGGCCACGACTCCGAGGATACTGTCCTTAAACACGAGCATCAGCACAGCCGCGAACGCGCCCAGACCGGCGAGCAGACTCCCCGGCGACTTATCCACCAGAATGCCGATGACAATAATGGCGCACAGAATCCAGATAATCCCCTTGATAAGCTGCACAAGGCCGCGCAGCGGCAGCTTGCGTTTATTCTCACGGGCATCCACATGGCTCCACACCACCATGGCCAGCGTATTGAGCGCCACCGCCACCACATAACAGATATAGATCCACGTAAGGCGCGTAAGCCATGAAGCCAGCGAAGCCTGCGACGTAAGGGTGAACTGAATGAAAATCAGAAATACGATCGGAGGGACCAGCCGGCATGCCTTTGCAAAGAAATGCGAATCGCGCAGACGGATGTAAAGATCATACTTCACCACCTTCGACAGATGGTCGACGATATACAGAATGATCCACTTCACCACCTGGCCGATGCCGAAAGCGATGAGAAATACCAGGATCGCATAAAGCGAGATGAAAAGGAACTTATTGTTTTCAAGCCCTACAAGCCCGAGCAGCCAGCTTACTCCGCGCATGATCCATCGGGCTACGGTATAATAAGATTCTTCAGTAGCGCCATGCAGCTCCACGATGGGGACATGGTGATCATCGGGCATCGTGGCCGTCGGCAGCGATGGCAGAGATAACAGAAAGGTGGAAATATTCATATGCAAAGGATATTTAGAGAGCGGATGGAATCATTACGGGGCATCCCTGTGGGGCCCGACAGAAGCACATAGCGGAATCCGGAGCATGGATGCAATCTTACAGATATTACAAAAGAGGAGTAATAAAGGTTCATCCCCCGGAGGAACGGCTGATGCGTGGGAAGCGGCGTGCGAGGGGGCAGAAGACAGTAGGGGAGGGGATTCAACGGGGTGGT
Source organism: uncultured Porphyromonadaceae bacterium (assembly GCA_947176605.1). Lineage (GTDB taxonomy): Bacteria > Bacteroidota > Bacteroidia > Bacteroidales > Muribaculaceae > Lepagella. The sequence goes on along the minus strand of CAMWRH010000017.1, from coordinate 36,737 downwards.
GAGCGGGGAAAAACAGCGGGAGTGAAATATATTTTGCAGAAAAATTTGGTGGTGTCGGAAAAAAGTATTAACTTTGCAGTGCAAAAGAGCCCAAGAGGCTTGGATGCGGTAAAACAGGGTTCCATGTCCGAGTGGTTAGGTACCGGTCTGCAAAACCGTTTACACCAGTTCGAATCTGGTTGGAACCTCAAAAAAGTCAGCAATCCCCGCGATTGCTGACTTTTTTTATTATATCCTGATAACCTGTAATTGCAAGAAAATTATTAACTTTGCAGCCTGAAAGCAACGCAGGTCAGGCACACAGAAACAATCCCGGCTACGGGAGCGCGCCGGACCGACAAGAGGTATAAAACATTTTTACAGAATAATGAAAAAAAGTGCACTTCAAAGAGTGAGGGCTGAATATCAGCCCAAATTGCCCAAAGCTCTGCAGGGACCGGTAAAAATCAAGGTAGGCGACGCTACGGAATCAGTGGCCGACCAGAAAGAAATCAAAGCCCTCTTCCCCAACACCTACGGCATGCCCGTAGTGGAGTTTGAGAGCAACGATAGTCCGGAGCGTGTAGAGGAACCCTTCAACGTAGGCATTATCCTCTCAGGCGGTCAGGCTCCCGGTGGCCACAACGTAGTGAGCGGTATCTTCGACGGCATCAAGAGCCTCAACAAGGAATGCCGTCTGTATGGTTTCCTTATGGGTCCGTCGGGATTCATCAACCACCAGTACATGGAGCTCACAGCCGGCTACATCGCCGAGTACCGCAACACCGGCGGATTCGACATCATCGGCTCAGGGCGCACGAAGCTCGAGACTCCCGACCAGTTTGACGCAGGCCTGAAGATCCTCAAAGAGCTCAACATCAAGGCCCTCGTGATCATCGGTGGCGACGACTCCAACACCAACGCAGCCGTACTTGCCGAATACTACAAGGCCAACGGTGCCGACGTACAGGTGATCGGTGTGCCCAAGACCATCGACGGCGACCTCAAGAACGAATGGATCGAGACATCCTTCGGCTTCGACACCGCCTGCAAGGTATACTCCGAGGTGATCGGCAACATCCAGCGCGACTGCAACTCAGCCAAGAAATACTATCACTTCATCAAACTGATGGGTCGTTCGGCCTCACACATCGCACTCGAGTGCGCACTTGAGACTCAGCCCAACGTCTGCCTCATCTCCGAGGAAGTGGCTGCAAAGCGCATGACTCTCGACAACATCGTAAGCCAGATCTGCTACGTAGTGGCAGAGCGTGCGAAACTCGGCTGGAACTTCGGCACCGTACTCGTGCCCGAGGGTCTGATCGAGTTCATCCCCTCGATGAAGCGCCTTATCTCGGAGCTTAACGACGTGCTCGTAGACCATGCCGAAGAGCTCGAGGGTCTGGAAGAGGTAGAAAAGCTGGCTGCAATCCACGGCTTCCTCAGCCCCGAATGCGCCGAGCTCTACAAATCCCTCCCCAAGAACATCGCCCTCCAGCTCAGCCTCGACCGCGACAGCCACGGCAACGTGCAGGTATCGCTCATCGAGACTGAGAGCCTCCTGTCGGAGATGGTGGCAAAGCGTCTTGAAGAGATGGCGGAAGATGGTCAGTACAGCGGCAAATTCGCTGCCCAGCACCACTTCTTCGGCTACGAAGGACGTTGCGCTGATCCGACCAACTTCGATGCCGACTACACGTATGCACTCGGTTTCAACGCAGCAATGCTGATCAACGCCGGTCTGACAGGCTACATGTCGAGCGTGCGCAACCTTACTGACCAGACCGAGAACTGGATCGCAGGCGGCATACCCATCACAATGATGATGAACATGGAGCGTCGTCACGGTCAGATGAAGCCCGTGATACAGAAGGCCCTCGTCAACCTCAACGGCCGCCCCTATCTGAAATACGCCTCCATGCGCGAGACTCTGGCGCTCAACACGCTCTATCAGTATCCCGGCCCGATCCAGTACTTCGGCCCCGCCGAGATCTGCGACCGTCCGTCGATGACTCTGCTTCTGGAGCACGGCAAGGAGATCTGATCCGCTCCTTCATAAGACACAGCCCGGCATAGCCGCCCCCGCAACATGCGGCCCACGGCTTTGACGGCCTGATTCATACCAACGCAATATCCCGCGACTGCCCCCTATCCCTGGCTACTGACAGGGCGAAGAGGAGTGCAGTCGCGGGATTTTTTCACACACTCACCTTGAAATCATCGGAAACTGGGATATTGCGGCATGTAATTTGGGAAAAATTGATTAATTTTGAAATCCCGTTGCGTGGCAGCGCGTGCCATGCGGTATCGGGTGGTCCCGGCATGACGGGATCCATAGCCCATGTGGAGCGGCGCGGCGCCACATCCCACCGGGCAATCCGTCAGACAACAATAATATCTAACTTAATAACGTAAATGGGACAGACAATGACCACCACCGGCCCGATGGCCGGTAGCAAAGAGCTGCTTCGCGACAAAGCATGGGCACGCTGGACGGCGCTCGGCCTGCTTGCCTTCGCGATGTTCTGCTCCTACGTCTTCATGGACGTGCTCTCACCGATCAAAGACCTCCTTCAGTCGGAGCGCGGCTGGAACTCCACCGCCTTCGGCACGATGCAGGGATCGGAGACCTTCCTCAACGTATTCATCTTCTTCCTCATCTTCGCCGGAATCATACTCGACAAGATGGGAGTGCGCTTCACGGCAGTGCTTTCGGGCGCCGTGATGCTGGTAGGCGCATCGATCAACTGGTACGCCCTTACCGACAGCTTTATCGGCAGTGCGCTCGATGTATGGTTTACGAATCATCTCAACCATATTCCGGTATTCGATCAGCTGGGTGTATCCCCCTTCTACGAGGGTATGCCCGCTTCGGCCAAGCTATCAGCCGTAGGCTTCATGATTTTCGGCTGCGGCGTGGAGATGGCTGGTATCACGGTGAGCCGTGGTATCGTGAAATGGTTCAAGGGTAGGGAAATGGCATTGGCCATGGGCTCCGAGATGGCATTGGCGCGTCTTGGCGTGGCTACGTGTATGATATTCTCGCCGATGTTTGCCGAAATGGGAGGCAAAGTGGATGTCAGCCGCTCGGTGGCCTTCGGCGTGGTGCTGCTCATGATAGCCCTGATAATGTTTATCGTCTACTTCTTCATGGACCGCAAGCTTGATGCGCAGACCGGCGAGGCAGAAGAGAAAGATGATCCCTTCAAGATTTCCGACCTTGGAAAAATCCTGTCGAGCCTCGGTTTCTGGCTCGTGGCCCTGCTGTGTGTGCTCTACTACTCCGCCATCTTCCCCTTCCAGAAATATGCGGTCAACATGCTTCAGTGCAACATCGACTTCACACCGCTCCCCGCAGGATCGTTCTGGGGTAGCGAGGCAGTGACCTACATACAGTACGTGATAATGCTCGTAGTGGCCGCCACCGCCTTTGCCGGCAACTTCGCCCGCAACAAAGGTGCCAAGGCCGCGCTCTTCAGCATCTCAGTGCTTTCGCTGATATGCTACTGCTGGATGGGATACCAGGCGCAGAGTGCCGGTGCGATATTCGCCGTGTTCCCGCTTCTGGCCGTAGGCATCACTCCGATACTTGGCAAATACGTCGACTACAAGGGTAAGGCTGCCACGATGCTCGTGCTCGGTTCGCTGCTCCTGATAGCCTGCCACCTTACGTTTGCCTTCATCCTGCCGATGTTCAAGGGGAATGCAGCCGGAGGAGTGGCTGTGGCGTATGTGACGATACTTGTGCTCGGAGCCTCCTTCTCGCTTGTGCCCGCATCGCTCTGGCCTTCGGTGCCGAAGCTGGTGGATGCCAAGATCATCGGATCCGCGTATGCCCTCATATTCTGGATTCAGAACATCGGCCTGTGGCTCTTCCCGATGCTGATAGGCAAGGTGCTCACTTCGACCAACACCGATATCGAGGCTCAGGTGGCAGCCGGGCAGATGACCCAGGAAGTGGCTTCCGTAAGCTACAACTATACATGGGCCCTCGTGATGCTTGCCTGCCTTGGCGTGGCTGCGTTGCTTATCGGACTTTACCTCAAGGTAGTCGACAAGAAGAAGCACCTCGGACTGGAGCTTCCCAACGTGGCCGATACATCAGTGGTGAAGAAAGAAATCGAAGAGTCGGAAGTGGAATCGGCCGAAGGTTGATGGATTTTCCGGATTACGATACATCAAAGAAATCCCGTCGCGGCATCATTGCCGGGGCGGGATTTTGATTTCTGCGGGTATCCTTGGGGAAGGGTTGATGAGGGCTCGCGCCCGAGTGGACTGCGGGAGGTGTCGAACCCGAGTGGGCTGCGGGAAAAGAATTGCCGCATTGCCCGGGATTCGCGGCAATGCGGCAATCATTATGTTATATGCTTCCGGCTGCCGGTGGGTGCCGGAGTGGTATAAATCAGCAGGGGAGGGCTGCGTTGGTCTTCTTCACGGCCTCGGCGCTCTTGGCGAAGAGTTCCTTCTCCTCGTCGTTGAGGTCGAGCTCGATGATCTTCTCGATGCCGCCTTTGCCGAGTACGCAGGGCACACCGATGCAGAGGTCAGACTGGCCGTATTCGCCTTCGAGCAGAGCAGAGCAGGGGATGATGGCCTTCTGGTCGTGGATCACGGCCTCTACCACTTCTGCAGTAGCTGCACCGGGGGCATACCATGCGGAAGTGCCGAGGAGCTTGGTCAGTGTGGCGCCGCCTACCATAGTGTCGGCCACTACCTTATCGAGAGTCTCTGCGGGGAGCATTGTGTCGCAGGGGATGCCGCGCAGTGTTGCGAAGCGCTTCATGGGGATCATGGTAGTGTCGCCGTGGCCGCCGATTACGAAGCCTTCCACCTCATTGGGGTTAGCCTCCAGAGCCTGGCTGAGATAGTATTTGAAGCGGCTGCTGTCGAGCGCTCCACCCATGCCGATGATACGGTTTTTGGGGATACCGGCCACCTTGTGGATCAGGTAAGTCATAGTGTCCATGGGGTTGGATACGCATACGATTACAGCATCGGGGCTGTATTTGAGCACACTTTCAGTGACCTGCTTCACGATGCCTGCATTCACGCCGATGAGCTCCTCGCGGGTCATGCCGGGCTTGCGGGGGATACCGGAAGTGATTACCACCACGTCGCTACCTTTAGTAGCCTCGTAATCGTTGGTGACACCCTTGATGCGTGTGTTCATGTCGAGCAGATTTGCTGTCTGCATCATATCCATTGCCTTGCCTTCGGCTACGCCTTCCTTGATGTCGAGCATCACTACTTCGTCGGCTACCTCACGGAGTGCAATCACGTTGACTGCAGTGGCACCTACGTTGCCGGCGCCTACCACTGTTACTTTTGACATAGTTATAATGGTTCTGATTTAAGTTGGGTTATGTTTGATTAGGTTTTGATTTCGGGTTATGATGGCGGATTGCATGGTGCCGATGTCAGAGTCAGACCTGCGCTCCTGTTATCGCTTGCAAATATACATAAAAATCATTAATCGGCCAAATAGAAATCGCCTTTTCCCTGACGCACGATTTCAGGTGCGGCGGAATCGGTGAGGTCGATTATGGTGGAGTAGTCTTCACCCCCCGGTTCGGCTTCGGCAATAAGGGTTACGCCGTGGTTATCGTAGCGTTCTGCCATGAGCTGAGGCTCGCGGGCCTCGTCGGCATCGTCGAATTGTATCGAAGTGGCAAGGAGCGGATTGCCGAGGGCCTGGGCTGTCATTACCGGCGTCAGCTCATCGGGGATGCGGATCCCTACAGTCTTACGCCCCTTGAAAGCCTTCGGGAGGTTGCGCCCGGCGCGGAGCAGAAAGGTGAATGGCCCCGGAGTGCATTCGCGGATAATCCGGTAAGCGCGGTCGTCGATATGGGCGTATTCGGCGGCCATGGAGATATTGCTGCAGATGATGGAGAGATTGTTTTTTTCAGGATTGATACCCTTGATTCGGCAAAGCGCGGCTATCGCCTTGGGATTAAGGGCATCGCATGTGATGGCATATACAGAGTCGGTGGGGAGTATTACGATTTCACCGCGTCGCAGCGCATCGGCTATCTCCTCGGCCTGCTGGCGCGAGGGGGTGGAGTTCCAGATTTTGATTGTATCCATGATTGATCGGAATTAGGGTCGGGGTAGGTGGCGAAAGTGCCTCCTTACATAGCAAGAGGGGAGAATGATATTGCGAAGTTAATCAAAATAGGTCAGATATTATTGTTTACGCCATCGGAAAAGTGTAAATTTGCACGACAAAAAAACAGAGAATCAATGAAAATAGCGATATTGGCGGCCATGGATAAAGAGATGGCCCTGCTGGAGAGTATGTTGGAGTCGGCGCATGCCACCGAAGCCGAGGGTGTGAAATGCCTTGAGGGGCGCATCGGGAGTCATGAAGTAGTGCTGGCCCGCTGCGGCATCGGCAAAGTGAACGCCGCATTGGGGACACTTCGCGTGATACGCGCACATCGGCCGGAGCTGGTGATCAACTCCGGGGTGGCCGGAGGAGCCGGCGGCCTTGGGATAGGCACTCTGCTGGTGGCCGGAAAGGTGGCCTATCACGATGTGTGGTGCGGCCCGGGCACCACCGAAGGAGCAGCCGACGGGTATCCGTTGTATTTCGAGCCATCCGCACGGGTGCTTGAGGTGGCGCATCGTGAGCTTGGAGGCGCTGCGGGCGCCGATTTCGGACTCATAGCCACCGGCGACCGCTTCATCAGCCGCCGCGAAGAGGTGGAGGAGATACGCCGGGTGCTCCCCGAGGCAGTGGCACTCGACATGGAGTCGGCCGCCATCGCGCAGACATGTGCCTCGGAAGGGGTGGAGTTCGCGATAGTGCGCGTAGTCAGCGACACACCCGGAGAGGGAGAAAACATAGAGCAATACAAAGACTTCTGGACCCGGGCACCGCAGACCACCTTCTCCGCCTTGCGCACGATTCTGGGCAATCTCTGACCGCAGGCACAAGTCATGGGCAATCTACTTCACAACAAGACCCTTATGCTCCCGGTGGCGCTGATAGGCGGCGCCGTGCTGCATGAGTGGATGGGGTATCTCACATTCCTTTCACCCTATCTCATCTTCGCGATGCTCTTCATCACCTACTGCAAGCTCAGGCCGTCGGACTTCCGGCTTACGCGCGAAGAGTGCTTCCTTCTGCTGATACAGCTTGCATTAAGCCTGGGCGTATATGGCGCCCTCGTATGGTGGAACCACACCGTGGCCGAAGGGGTATTCATCTGCATCTTCGTGCCTACGGCCACGGCGGCCCCGGTCATCACGTCGATGCTTGGCGGAAGCATATCGAAAGTGGCGGCTTACTCGCTGCTCTGCAATCTTGTGGTGGCGGCCGTCGGTCCGCTTCTGCTGGCATGGATCGGTGATGCCGAGGGTATGACGTTCGGGGCTTCCTTCCTGAAGATATTGCGTCAGGTGGTGCCGCTGCTTCTTGGCCCTCTCGCCGTGGCATTCGCCCTGCGATACGTGCTGCCAAAGGTGCATTCGAAGATACTGGGGATGCAGCAGCTGTCGTTCTATCTTTGGGCAGTGGCCCTCTTCATCATAGTGGGTAGCTGCGTGAGCTTCGCCATAAGGCAGTGGCGTCCGGAGAATACGCTCACGATGGTGTGGCTCTGTCTGGGAGCGCTCGGAGCCTGCCTGCTCCAGTTTGTGATAGGGCGCAGATTCGGCAAAGCCTACGGCGACCCGGTGAGCGGAGGGCAGTCGCTGATGCAGAAAAACACTGTGCTTGCCGTATGGCTCGCACTGGCCTATATGAACCCCATCGCCTCCATAGCCCCGGCCGCATATATCGCGTGGCAGAACATCATCAACTCCTGGCAGCTGATGAAGCATGAGTCGGGTGTGAAAAAGATTTGAAGCCGTGAGCCGGGCCGGATGCACTTAAACGCCGGGAAACACGTTATATAGTTATATAAGAGTATGAAGACCACAGTCAGCCCCATATTGCTTGCAGCAGCCATCGCCACGGCGACGGCTCCCTGCCTCATGGCCGAAACGGTGAGCCAGAAGGTGGCCAAGGAGTATGCCCAGAAATTCTTCAACCAGGCATACCGAGAGCAGACCGCCCCCGTGAAACTCGCATACACCGGGAAGCGGCTCACCACCGACAGGCTCTTCACACCATTCTACGTCTACAATCATCCACGCGGAGGATTCGTGATAATCTCGGCAGAAAACAAGACATTCCCCGTGCTTGGCTACAGCCTGAAAAGCGGTTTCGATGCCGACCGGCTGAGCGAGACAGAGCGCGGATGGCTCAAAGGATATGCGCAGGATATAGAATTGATACGCTACGATGCGCGGGTGCCGGAAGAGGCCATACGGGCCTGGACCGACTTCCCGCAGTATCTCGTGTCGCTTCTCGACGCACCATATTCAGCCACCGATTCCACCGTCAGCGCGGCTCAGGCGGCCAGCGGGCTTGATGCCCTGCTTTACAGCACCGACCCTTCCGACGACGGCTACTTCTCGGCCCTCTACACTCCGGCCCAATGGGAGGATATGATAAGCCGTCAGCTCGCCACGGGTCAGGATGTGGCTATCGGGTATGTCGATGAGCGCAAGCATCTGTATCCGGGAGTGGTGCACGGGCGCAAGGGAGATTATTACCGTATAGCCTTCGACCGCCCCAACGACTGGCTGCTGCGCCTGATGCCGGCCGAGTATATGGGTGAGCGGCAGGTGGCGCTGCTGTCGGCTCCGCAGGCAGTGGCCGAAGAGGAGCCGGAGGAAGTGCCGTTTGAGTTTCACGACAGTTTCATGGCCGACATCGCGGCCGTAGCCACCCGGGCCGAAGAGGAACGGATGGCGTTGCAGTCGGAGCCCGTGATACGTTCGGCCGGAGCCGGACACTACGACATACTGCTCCCCGAGAATGCCCGACTGGCCATGATCTACAATCTCAACGGCAGCCACATCGGACGCTACACCTATGACGGGCAGCCCGTGGCGCATATCAATATCGAGGCAGAGCCTCCGGGCTTCTACTTCGCGCTGATATTCGGCGAGTCGGGGCGCCCCTATGGCATAAAACTATATCGTTAATACCTACTATAAAGGCTGCGCCGCTAAGCGCGGGGCAGATTCAGACAACTGTAACTATGAAGAAATTCATGCAATCCAAAGGGGCGGCCTGGGCAGCCTTCATACTGGTGCTCGTATATATGGTGGTGACCTTCCGTATGCGGGCCGACCTCTGCTCGAAGATGAATATCGAAGGTGGTGCAGGATGGTGGATGTATATCGACATGTTCTTCATCTTCATGTCGGCCTTCCTGAACCTGCTGGTGTGCTACCTGCGCAATATCAATGCCTACGTCGCGCGTAAGCTCAATACGTGGGCTTTAGTATTCGGGCTGCTTTTTGTGGCGGCTCTTATAGGTGAATACGTGGCCTTATACATCTGCTTCTGATTGATGTGCGGGCGCTGCTTCCGCATGTGCCTCATCCTACTCCTCCGCACATACATACACGGCGTGCCCTGTCAGCGACTTCCTCAGCAGGAAGTCATGGCTGACAGGGCACGCCGTGTGCATGAGGGGAGTGGAGGCCGGAGGTGCTACTTATGGCAATCGGCCGATTCACCCGATTTGCCGTCGGCCTTGGGATCCGGGCGGCGGTAATCGCGGCAGGAGTCGGCCAAAGAGCATCCGCAGCAGGAGCCACTTTTCCGGCCCGAGCGGTTGCGCTTCCGGATGCTCCAGATTATCCGGCCAATGGCCGCCACGATAAGTACGGCCACCGCCGTGTATTGCCATATCAGATTAGTGTCAGTCATAACGTCAATTCTTTTTAGGGGGTGTAGCCTGTGGCTGCGTTGCCTCGATGGAGACTCGGGAATTGTCGGCCAGCACCTGCACCGTAATCTGCGAAATCATCTGCTTCAGCTGATTCAGGAATTCTGCCGGAGCGTATTCCTGCCGCTCGATCATGCGCAGACGGTTCTCCCAGATACCTGTGAGCTCGGCGCTTTTCAGCAGGTCAACCTTAATCAGATTAATCAGCGCGATTCCGGCCTCGGTGGCCTTGATCGATTTCCGCACCTTTTCGATATACCCACGCTTATAGAGCGTCTCGATGATGGCGGCCCTGGTTGAGGGACGTCCAATTCCGTTGGCTTTCAAGGCTTCGCGCAGATCCTCGTCCTCCACCTGCGATCCGGCAGTCTCCATGGCTTTCAGCAGAGTGCCTTCGGTGTAGAGTTTAGGGGGCTGGGTGGTCTTCTTGTTAAGTTTCGGTTCGTGAGGTCCGGATTCCCCTTTGGTGAATACGGGCATTTCCTGGGCTTCCTCATTCCTGGCATCGGCGTTGGAGGTGTCATCGTCATCGGCGGCCTCCTTTGCCTCCTTTGCATATACGGCCTTCCATCCCTGGTCGAGGATGATGCGTCCGGTGGCCTTGAACTTGGTATTGTCCACCTGGCCGAGCACCGTGGTCTGCTCAAATGTGCAGTCGGGATAGAACACCGATATGAAGCGGCGTGCGATAAGATCAAACACGCGACGCTCCAGATCCGACAGATTCGATGGCAACGGCTGCCCGGTGGGTATTATGGCATGGTGGTCGGTGACTTTTGAATTGTCGAACACCTTCTTCGTCTTTCGCAGCGGGCGTCCCTTCAGCGGCTCCACGAGATGTGCGTATTGCGTCAGCCCGAGCAGCGTAGGGCCGCACTTGGGGTATATGTCGTCGGTGAGGTAAGTGGTGTCGACACGCGGATATGTGGATACCTTCTTCTCATACAGACTCTGTATGATTTTGAGCGAGTCGTCGACGCCGATGCCGAGCTTCTTGTTGCAGTCCACCTGCAGCGAGGTGAGGTCATACAGCCTCGGGGGAGCTTCAGAGCCTTTCTTCTTCGAGAAATCCGTCACTTCAAACGGCAGCGGCTTAAGTTTCTCCACCATAGCCATGGCCTTATCCTCGGAGTCGAAATTCTTTCCTTGTGCAGAGAAAGTGACGTTGCGGTATACGGTCTTCAGCTCCCAGTAATCCTTTGGCACGAAATGGTCGATTTCGTCCTGGCGTTTCACAAGGAGGGCCAGAGTCGGGGTCTGCACGCGTCCTACGGAGAGTATCTGCCGGTTCTGCGCATACTTTAGCGTATAGAGCCGGGTGGCGTTGATGCCGAGTATCCAGTCGCCGATGGCGCGGCACAGGCCGGCCTCGTAGAGAGGCTTGAGGTCGGTCTCGGGGCGGAGGTTGTTGAATCCTTCACGGATAGCCTCATCTGTAAGCGAAGATATCCAGAGCCTTCTTACGGGGATGCGGCATCCGGCCTTCTGCATCACCCATCGCTGTATGAGCTCACCCTCCTGCCCGGCGTCGCCGCAGTTGATTATCTCATCGGCTTTGGCAATGAGGGCTTCAATTACGCGGAACTGGCGTTCGATGCTGGGCTGAGGAATGATTTTGATTCCGAATCGGGGAGGAATCATCGGCAGGAAGCTCAGCGACCAGCTCTTCCAGTATGGAGAGTAGTCGGCCGGCTCCTTGAGGGTGCAGAGATGACCGTAGGTCCAGGTGACCCAATATCCTCCCCCCTCGAAGAATCCCTCACGTCGGGCGGAGGCACCGAGCAGGCGTGCGATGTCGGCGGCCACACTCGGTTTCTCGGTGATGCATAGAATCATTTTGCGGAATAGGGGGTGATTATCAGGATTTCTGTTGCTTGAGGGCGGTCTTTGCCTCCTCCCAGATGGCATCCATCTCGGCCAGCGACATATCGCGCAGACAGAGACCGCGCTCCTTGCAGGCCTGTTCAAGGTAATTGAAGCGGGCTATGAACTTGCGGTTCGTGCGGTCGAGCGCATTTTCCGGGTTCACACCGTAGAGTCGAGCGGCGTTGACCACGGCAAAGAGCAGGTCGCCGAATTCGGCTTCCGTCGCATCCTTGTCGTCGCGGTCGATTTCGGCGCGCACTTCGGAGATTTCCTCAGCCACCTTGTCCCATACCTGCGAGGGCTCTTCCCAGTCGAAACCTACATTGCGCACCTTCTCCTGGATGCGGTTGGCCTTGAGGAGGGCGGGCAGGGCAGAGGGGACTCCACCGAGCACCGTCTTATTGCCCCCCTTTTCCTTCAGCTTCAGCTGCTCCCAGTTGTTGAGCACCTCATCTGTAGAATCCACCTTCACCTCACCGAAAACGTGGGGATGGCGGAAGATCAGTTTATCGGTCAGCGAATCGCAGACATCCGCGATGTCAAACTGCCCCTTCTCCTCGCCGATTTTAGAGTAGAAGGCGATATGCAGGAGCACGTCGCCGAGCTCCTTGCGGATATTGTCGGTGTCGTCGGCGCCGAGTGCCTCGGCGAGTTCGAAAGTTTCCTCAATCGTGTTGGGGCGGAGAGACTCATTGGTCTGCTTAGCGTCCCAGGGGCATTTTACACGTAGCACATCGAGTACATCGAGCATACGTCCGAAAGCCTTAAGTTTTTCCTCTTTGGAGTGCATGTCAAGGGTTATTTCAGCCCCCGGAGGGGGTCATGGGGTTCATATATTGAGATATTCATTGCAAAATTAAGGAAAAAAAACGGAAAATTGAGAATAATACATTACCTTTGTGAGTTGAATCGGATATAAGCCCGGAAAGCGGGTGAGTCCTGTAGCTCAATAACGGATAATGCATAAGATAATAGACAGAGCCTCGGCCGAGCAATTCCGCCGATGGATAGAGGAAAGCGAGCAGATAGTGCTGACGTGTCATGTGCGCCCTGATGGTGATGCCATAGGGAGCACGCTTGGCATGTATCATCTGTTGCAGCGTCTGGGCAAGCGAGCCACGGTGGTGGTGCCTGACCAGCCGCCCCGGTCGCTGACATTTCTGCCGGGGTTCAAGGGAATCTCGATATTTACACGTCATGATGATTATTGCCGGCGTCTGGTGTCGGAGGCCGATCTGATAATATGCTGCGACTTCAATGCTCCGTCGCGTCAGGACGCGTTCGGGCCGGTGGTCGACGGCGCGAAATGCCGCAAGGTGCTGGTCGACCATCACCAGGAGCCATCGGATTTCTGCGACCTGATGTTCTCGATTCCGGAGATGTCGAGCACGTGCGAACTGATGTTCCGCATCATAGCGGCCATGGGGCTCTATCCGGAGATGGATCTTGACTGCGCCACCTGCCTGTGTACCGGTATAGTGACCGATACCCGCAACTTCAGCGTCAACTGCTCCGACCCCGAGATTTACGAAGTGCTGATGCGCCTGCTCGAAAAAGGGGTCGACAAGAACCGGATCGTGCGCGAGGCGCTTTTCGCCCGCTCCCTGTCGAGCCTGCGTCTGCAGGCCTACGCGCTGAGTGAGAAGCTCGAGATCATCGAGCCGATGCGCGCCGCCGTAATCACCATCGATTCCGATGAGCTGAAGCGCTTCAACTACGAGCGTGGCGATACGGAAGGACTGGTCAACGAGCCCCTTAACGTGCGTGGCATAATCTCTTCCTACTTCCTGCGCCAGGATGCCGACTGCATAAAGGTGTCGGCACGCAGTGTCGAGAATTTCCCGGTGTCGGAAGTGTGCAAGCAGCTGTTTGGCGGAGGCGGCCACAGGCAGGCGGCCGGTGCCGAATTTCACGGTTCGCTTGAGGAGTGCCGCAGGATCCTGCTTGAAGCCCTCCCCGGATTCAAATGCTATCTGCCTGCGCGGCTGGAAAAAATAGAATAAGCATCCCGCTCAACGTTGCCGTAAAGACCTCGGCAGCGTGAAAAAATAACGACGATAACGACGAAACGACATAATGCATAAGAATAATATAAGAATCATACGGCGATATGCCATGTCTTGGGGACTGACCGCACTGGCCGCCGGCGCGCTTGCATCGTGCGACGACACGGAGAGTTACTCCGATCTGCTGCGTGACGAAGAGAAAGCCGTCAACTGGTATCTTGCCCAGCAGACCGTGGAGACCTCGGTGCCGGCCGACAGCGTGTTTATCACCGGTGCCGATGCCCCGTTCTATCGCATGGATGAAGACGGCACTGTCTATATGCAGGTAATCAATCCGGGAGATCCTGACAACAGGCCGAAGGAGGGCGACAAGGTGCTCTTCCGGTTTGAGCGTCAGAACATCAAGGCCATGTACAACGGCATTGATCCCGGCTCCTACGGCAATATGGATAATCTCGACAGCTCGGTAGGATCGACGTATCTTTTCTATGGCAACAAGGTGTATCCCACCACGACGCAGTTCGGCACCGGAATGCAGATACCGCTCGACTATCTGGGATATTACTCGGAAGTGAACCTCGTGCTGAAATCCTATTCAGGCTTCACGGGCACCACGTTCCAGTCGGAACAGTCGTCGTGCATACCGTTCCTTGTAAATGTGAAATACTATAAACCGGAATACTGATGTCACTTATAAAATCAATCTCAGGAATACGCGGCACGATAGGCGGCCGCTCGGGCGATGGCCTTGGCGGCGTGGATATCGTGCGTTTCACTGCGGCCTACGCAGAGTTTATCAAGCGCTCTTCCGAAGGGCGTGCGCGCAAGATTGTGGTGGGACGCGATGCCCGCCTTTCAGGTGCGATGGTCGACAAGCTCGTATGCGGCACACTGATGGCCATGGGGCTTGATGTGGTCAATATCGGACTTGCCACCACTCCTACCACTGAAATCGCCGTCACCTGCGAGGGTGCCGACGGAGGCATAATCATCACCGCCTCGCATAACCCCACACAGTGGAATGCCCTCAAGCTCCTCAACTCCAAAGGGGAGTTCCTCAATGATGCCGAGGGCAAGCAGGTGATAGCCATTGCCGAGGCTGAGGATTTTACATTTGCCGATGTGATGGATCTCGGTGCGGAATACCGCAACGAGACCTACGATGAGCGCCACATAGAGATGGTGCTCGGGCTGCCTCTCGTAGACCGCGAGGCCATCCGCAAGGCTGACCTTACGGTGGCTGTGGATGCGGTCAATTCCGTGGGCGGACGCATCATCCCGCGTCTGCTCCGCGCTCTGGGAGTGAAAAAGATAATAGAACTCAACTGCGAGGCCAACGGCCGCTTCGCACATACTCCCGAACCGATACCGGAGAATCTTACCGGCATCGCCGAAGTGATGCGCACCTCTGATGCCGACTGCGGCGTGGTGGTGGATCCGGATGTCGACCGTCTGGCCCTGGTGATGGAGAATGGCGAGATGTTTGTAGAGGAATACACGCTGGTGGCAGTGGCCGACTATGTGCTTTCGCACACTCCCGGCTCCACGGTGTCGAATCTCAGCTCCTCGCGTGCGCTGCGCGATGTGACCCGTGCTCACGGCTGCGACTATAATGCGGCTGCCGTGGGCGAGGTGAATGTGGTGGCCAAAATGAAAGAGACAGGAGCCGTGATCGGTGGCGAAGGCAACGGCGGGGTGATATATCCCGCACTGCATTACGGGCGCGACGCACTCGTAGGTGTGGCCCTTTTCCTTACCCTTCTCGCCAAGTCGGGAAAGAAGATGACCGAGCTCAAGGCCGGATATCCGCAGTATGCCATCGCCAAGAATAAGATCACCCTTACGCCTGATACAGATGTCGACGCGATTCTTGATGCAGCCAAGAAGCACTTCAGCAAAGAGGAAATCAACGACATCGACGGTGTGAAGATAGATTTTGCCGACAGCTGGGTGCACCTCCGCAAATCCAATACCGAGCCGATAATCCGCATCTACAGCGAGGCCTCCACTATGGAGCAGGCTGAGCGTCTGGCCGAGGAGATGAAGGGGATAATCGCCTCACTCTGAGCCGACACCCCTCTCGGCCCGCAACTATACTGACTACACGTACACACACACCTAACGGGCTTCCGCGCCCTCCGGAGGACGCGGAAGCCGACAACAACTTTTATTAGAGATACTTATGCTCAAGAAATTTTTCTTAAACTTTCTGTCGTCGTTCATCGGTGCATGGGTAGCGCTTGGCCTCTTCTGTGTGGCTTTGGCCATAGTGATATTCTCCTTAATAGGCAAAGCCGGCATGGCGGCCGTGGAGAATGTGGAGAAGGTGAAGGCCAACACCGTGCTCACCCTCGACCTTTCAGGCGAGATCGTGGAGCGCGACCAGCGTCCCGACCTCAGCCCGATGAAGCTCCTTAACGGCGACCTTGAGATGCCGATGAGTCTTAGCGGACTGATCAGCGCCGTGCGCAGCGCGGCATCCGACAAGAATGTGCGCATGATATATCTTAAATGCAACGGAGTGGCGGCAGCCCCTGCCACACTCCATGCGCTGCGCGACGAGCTCCTGGAGTTTAAGAAAAGCAATAAGAAAATCTATGCCTACTCCGACGGCATGGGCCTTGGCGACTATTATGTGGCTACCGTGGCCGACAGCATCTTCCTCAATCCCGCCGGCTCACTGTCGATCAACGGCATGGGTACGGCAGCCCTCTACTTCAAGGGGCTGCTCGACAAGATAGGGGTGCAGATGCAGGTAGTGAAGGTGGGCACCTTCAAATCAGCCGTAGAGCCCTATATCAGCAACGAAATGAGTGCTCCGGCCCGCGCACAGCTCGACACACTCTACGGCAACATGTGGAACTTCGTGACAGATGAGATATGCCGCAGCCGCAAGCTTACCCCCGGACAATTCGACACGATAGTGAGCCGCCAGGTGCTGATGCTTCAGGAAGCCTCGTTTGCCGTAGAGCGCCATCTGGTCGACAAGGCAGTCTACGAGCGCACCATGGATGAGCGTATCGCCAATGCCGTGGGTGTGGATAAGAAGAAGGTGAATTTCGTCGGGCCGTCGGCTCTCGGCTCCGAGGCTCCTTTCGGAGTCTCGTATGATGCGTCGAGCCAGATTGCCGTGCTTTACGCCACGGGCGAGATTTCGGAAAGCACCAAGACCGGCATCAACTGCAGTGTGCTCGTGCCGGTAATCACTGACCTGGCCGACAATGACAAGGTAAAGGGACTCGTGCTTCGTGTCAACTCTCCCGGCGGCTCCGTATTCGGCTCCGACCTGATAGGGGAGGCCCTCAACTATTTCAAATCAAAAGGGAAACCCTTTGCCGTCTCGATGGGCGACTATGCGGCCTCCGGCGGCTACTGGATATCCTGCCAGGCTGACAGGATCTTTGCCGATCCGATGACTGTGACAGGCTCCATCGGCATATTCGGCATGATCCCCAATGCCTCGGCGCTCGCGCAGCGCGTAGGAGTGACGCCGCAGTTTGTAAGCACGAATCCGGAGGTCGACTTCCCGAGCCTGCTGCGCCCGATGACCGACAGCCAGCTTGCCGAAATGCAGAAGATGATAGAACGCGGCTACGACAAATTCGTAGGGCGTGTGGCCAAGGGGCGCAACCTCTCCGATGCCCGAGTGCGCCAGATCGCCGAGGGGCGCGTATGGGATGGCGCGAAAGCGCTCGAACTGAAGCTCGTCGACGAGATGGGAAGCCTTCAGTCGGCAATCGACTGGGTGCAGGCCAAAGTGACAGATGCCGGCGGCAAGAATTGCGAGGTAGTGGCGTATCCGCGTCTTGACAGCGATTTCTGGACTCTGGTGAGCCAGTCGCTGCAGCAGGGGATGAGCGGCGAAATCCGCCAGACTCTCCTGAAGGAAGCCGTGGGACTTGTGCCCGAGGCCGAGTATGCCGAGGAGGTGGAAATGATTTTCCTGCGGCGTCCCGAGCAGGCCCGCATGATGCCGATAAAGGTGAAAATGTAAGAATCGCAAATTAACAGAAATTACCGGTGCCCGTGAAAACTACAGCAGATAAAATACTCACATGCCTCCTGATGCCGCTCTCCTGGATTTATGGAGCGGTGATGTGGGTGCGCAACAAACTGTTT
This sequence comes from uncultured Porphyromonadaceae bacterium, assembly GCA_947176605.1. Lineage (GTDB taxonomy): Bacteria > Bacteroidota > Bacteroidia > Bacteroidales > Muribaculaceae > Lepagella. Next base: position 18,976 of record CAMWRH010000017.1, on the reverse strand, counting down.
GACCTCGGAGTGCTCCGTCAGGTGGAGTTCGAGGTGCCGGTAATCGGAGTGGGGAATCTCACGGTGGGAGGCACCGGCAAGACTCCGCACACGGAGTATATCGTAAGCCATCTGTGCGGGAGCTACAAAGTGGCGGTGCTGAGCCGTGGCTATAAGCGCAAGACGCGCGGATTTATCGTGGCCAATTCCAAAAGCACCCCCGACTCCATAGGCGACGAGCCCTGGCAGATCTACAACAAATTCGGCATGATGGCCAAAGTGGCCGTATGCGAGAACCGCCGCAAGGGTATCAGCGAACTGATACGGCTTTATCCCGACCTCGACCTCATAGTGCTCGACGACTCCTTCCAGCACCGTTGGGTGAAGCCCCGCATTTCGGTGCTGCTGATGGAGTATGGGCGCCCGGTATATAAAGACCGTCTGCTCCCGCTTGGGCGCCTGCGTGAGTCTGCCCATGAAATCAACCGGGCCGATAAGGTGATAGTCACAAAATGTCCGGAATCGCTGAGCCCGATTGACTTCAGGATTGTTACTAAAGAGCTCGACCTGATGAAATTCCAGAAGCTCTACTTCTCACGCTATGTGTATGACTCCCTGAAGCCCGTATTCCCGGATGAATGCCGGTTTACGGTAAATCTCGGGTCATTCACCGAGAAGGATTCCATCCTGCTGCTCACCGGGATAGCGCATCCGCATTATTTCGTGCGCCACTACAGGCAGTATCCATGCCGCAAGAAAGTGGAGCATTTCCCCGATCACCATGATTTCAGCCGCGGCGACATACACCGCATCGCGGAAAAATTCCGCGTGATGAAAGGGGAGCGCAAGGTGATCATCACCACCGAGAAAGATGCGGTCAGACTGGTGCATAATCCCTATTTCCCGCAGGATCTCAAGCCCTACATATTCTATCAGCCCATCAGGGTGGATTTCGTGGCCGGCACATATGAGCAGGACAACAGTCTGGTGACCGATCTCATATCCGAACTTCACCTCGACTCCTCAGCCGATGCCCCCACTCCGGCCTCACGGTCGGATATGGACTCACAGTCCGGACAGCCGGCCTACGGCGCCCCCTACGACGCTGACGATGCCGCCGACGACAACATCGCCGGCGACGGCATCTCCGACGACTACAATGACTACCGTAGCACCTACAGCGACCGGAATGCCGCAGATATCGACGACTACGCCGATACTCCCGACCGCGATTTCGGCTCCGAATCACACCGCAACAGTAATTTTAACCATGAAGACTAAGCGGCCCGCAAGAGCCTGCTTGCATAACTAATTTTAGAGACACTATGATTGAGACTATCAACCGTACCGCGGAATATATCCGCAGCCAGGTCGGAGAGATGCCCCGCACCGCCGTGATACTCGGCACCGGACTCGGCGATCTCGTCAACCATATCCAGATTACCAAAGAGATCGACTATCACACTATCCCCGACTTTCCGGTATCCACCGTGGAAGGGCATTCCGGCAAACTGATATTCGGCCACCTTGGCGGCCGTTACATCATGGCCATGCAGGGGCGTTTCCATTATTATGAGGGATATGACATGAAGCAGGTCACATTCCCCGTGCGCGTAATGAAGGCCCTTGGCGTGGAGACCCTCTTTGTCAGCAATGCAGCCGGAGGGATGAACAAGGAGTTCCGCGTAGGCGACGTGATGGTAATCACCGACCATATCAACCTCTTCCCCGAGAATCCGCTCCGTGGCCGTAATTACGAGGAACTCGGTCCCCGCTTCCCGGCCATGACCGAACCCTACTCAGAGCGCCTCATAAAGATGGCCGACGAGATAGCCGCAGCCGACGGCATACGCCTGATGCACGGCGTGTATGTGGGTACACAGGGACCCACGTTCGAGACACGTGCCGAATATGAGTATTTCCGCATCATCGGCGGCGATGCCGTGGGCATGTCGACTGTGCCGGAGGTGATTGTGGCCAATCATGCCGGAATGGAAGTATTCGGTGTGTCGGTAATCACCGACCTCGGCGGCAAGGATATCACCGAAGTGCCCAGCCATGAGGAAGTGCAGAAGGCTGCTGTAAAGGCCCAGCCCGTAATGACGCGCATCATCACAGAAATGATGGCACGCCTCTGAATCACGTACATAGAACCCTATGGGGTTACGATTGTTATAAAAGGGAAGCCCGGAGCCCGGATATCCGGGGCAGGGCTTCCCTTCTTTCTGAATGCAATACAGTCAGCCCTTATCGCTGCGGGGGGAGAAATATATACCCGTTGCCTGAGATAAGTCCTGATAGCCTATATAACCCAATAAGACAAAACAGTAATGTCGACTGAAATATCCACCCTTGGTGAGTTCGGGCTGATTGACCGTCTTACCCGCGAATTTCCACTTGTAAATAAGTCATCTGTGCTCGGAGTGGGCGATGATGCCGCCATAATCGCCCCGGAGGGTGACCGGGAGATACTCGTCACTACCGACCTCCTGCTCGAAGGGATCCATTTCGATGTGCGCTACGTGCCGCTGATGCATCTTGGCTACAAGGCTGCCGTGGTCAACTTCAGCGATATCTACGCCATGAACGGCACTCCACGGCAGATTACCGTATCCATCGGCGTGTCAAGCCGCTTTACGGTAGAAAACATCGATGCCGTCTACGCCGGCATAAAGCTTGCCTGCGAGGCTTATGGCGTGGATCTGGTGGGGGGCGACACATCAGCCTCTGTCACCGGACTGGTCATCAGCGTCACCTGCCTTGGCGACGTGGAGAAAGGTAAGGCCGTGCGCCGCAGCGGAGCCAAAGAGACCGATCTCATATGCGTGAGCGGCGACCTCGGAGCCGCCTACATGGGGCTGCAGTTGCTCGAACGCGAAAACCATGTAGCGGCCAGTAGCAAGGATCCCGACTTCCAGCCCAACTTCGCCGGAAAGGAATACATACTGCAGCGCCAGCTGCGTCCCGAAGCCCGCAAGGATATAGTGGAGCGCCTGCGTGCGGCCGGAGTCACCCCCACTTCAATGATGGATGTAAGCGACGGCCTCTCATCCGAACTGCTGCATATCTGCAAGGCCTCGGGGGTAGGGTGCCGCGTCTACGAAGACCGCATACCCATTGACTATCAGACAGCCCTCATGGCCGAAGAGCTCAACATGAACCTCGTCACGGCTGCCATGAACGGAGGCGAAGACTACGAACTCCTCTTCACCGTGCCCCTGACCGACAAGGAAAAGGTAGAGCATATGGAGGGTGTCCGCATGATAGGCTACGTCACCCCCGCATCGCTCGGAGCCGCCCTCGTAAGCCGCGACGGCAACGAGCTCGCCATACGCGCCCAGGGGTGGAACGCCTTCTCATCAGAAGAGGCTCCGGCTGAGCGGGAAGAGAACCCGACGGAAAGTGAAAATAGTAAATAGAGCGGTTTTAAATATGTTTAACACCGCATTTGCAAATGTTAAAATTAAAATTTTTACTTTTGCAAAAATAATAATGAAAACAGAAATTACAGATAATGAGCGAACCAGTAAATATTCGTGAATTAAACGACCTGATAGCATCGCGGAGCAATTTCCTCAGTATGATACGCACCGGAATGCAGCGTCGCATCGTAGGTCAGAAGCATCTTATCGACTCCCTTCTGATTGCTCTTCTTGCCAACGGCCACGTACTGCTCGAAGGCGTGCCGGGTCTGGCAAAGACATTGGCCATCAAGACCCTGGCCACACTTGTGGATGCCAAATACAACCGCATACAGTTTACACCCGACCTGCTCCCGGCCGACGTAATCGGCACCCTGATATACAGCATCAAGCGTGAGACATTTGAAGTGAAGAAAGGCCCCGTATTTGCCAACTTCGTGCTTGCCGACGAAATCAACCGTGCCCCGGCCAAAGTGCAGAGCGCCTTGCTCGAGGCCATGCAGGAGCGTCAGGTCACAATAGGGGAGGAGACATTCCCGCTCGACCGCCCCTTCCTGGTGATGGCCACCCAGAACCCCATCGAGCAGGAAGGCACATATCCGCTTCCCGAGGCGCAGACCGACCGATTCCTGCTCAAGGTAGTGATAGGGTATCCCACACGCGAAGAGGAGAAAGAGATTATCCGCCAGAACATAGCCGGCGCCGCAGATGAGATTTCGGCCGTGGTATCGAAATCGGAGATCCTCGAAGTGCAGAAGATCGTAGAGAAAATCTACATCGACGAGAAAATCGAGAATTACATCGTGGATATCGTGTTTGCCACCCGCGAACCCCAGAAATACGGACTCAACGACCTCGAAGACCTGATAGACTACGGCGCATCGCCGCGTGCTTCGATTTCGCTGGCCAAAGCATCGCGTGCCTATGCCTTCCTGCAGGGTCGCGGATACGTGATTCCGGAAGATGTGCGTGCCGTGTGCCACGACGTGATGCGCCACCGTATCGGCCTCACCTACGAGGCAGAGGCCAACAATATCGCGGCCGATGAGGTAATCACCGACATACTGGATAAAGTAAAAGTGCCCTGAGCCGCACGCCCTGTCGCTTTCTGCTGCTGTTGCCGCCGGGGCGCCTTACGGGCTGCCCCGCGCAGGTGGCGCCGCGTAAGAATCATTACATTTGCTTGATATGGATGCAAAGGAACTACTGAAAAAAGTACGCAAAATCGAGATAAAGACCCGCGGATTGAGTCAGAACATCTTCGCGGGTGAATATCATTCCGCCTTCAAGGGGCGCGGAGTGATATTTTCTGAAGTCAGGGAATATCAGCCCGGCGATGATGTGCGTGATATCGACTGGAATGTGACGGCACGCCATAACAAGCCTTATGTAAAGGTATATGAGGAGGAGCGCGAACTGACACTGATGCTGCTTATCGACGTCAGCGGCTCCGGCGACTTCGGAGCGCGCGGAGTGGAGAAGAAAGAGATGATGGCCGAGATAGCCGCCACGCTGGCATTCTCCTCGCTGCAGAACAACGACAAGGTCGGCGTGATATTCTTCAGCGACCGCATCGAGAAATTCATCCCGCCGAAAAAAGGTAAGAAGCATATCCTGCTTATAATCCGCGAGATAATCGACTTTGAGCCGCAAAGCCGCGGCACCGACATAGGAGTGGCTCTGGAGTTTATGACCAATGCGCTCAAGAAGCGCGTCACCGCCTTTCTGCTCAGCGACTTCATCGACCACCACGACTACTCGCACACAATGACAATGGCCAACAAAAAGCATGAACTGGCCGCCATACAGGTATACGACGAGCGCGACTCGAAGCTGCCTGATGTGGGGCTGATGCATGTGGCCGATCTCGAGACCGGCGCGGTGCGCTGGATCGACACCTCGTCGAAAAAGGTGCGCAAGATTTATGAACGTGCCTGGTACGACCGCCAGCAGCAGCTCACATCCGTGGCCGCGCGCAGCGGCGTAGAGCTTGCCCACGTGCGCACCGACGAGGATTATGTCAAGGCGCTTCTGGCAGTGTTCAGACGCAAGGCTACACGGTAAAAATTAAATTATGAAGTTACGATCCCTTATAATAGCGCTTTGCATGTCGGCTTTGCTTCCGGCTTCGATGCAGGCCGGACGCACCATGCTGTCGGCCAAGCTCGACTCCGCCACTATGCTGATGGGCACAGTCAATACTCTCCGCCTCGAAGTAGTGCAGGATAAGGGGGGGAAAGGTGAATTCCCGCTGTTGCGCGGTTTCGGCGAACGCGGCTACGTCACATTGCTCAACGATACGATCGAACTGCGCTCCGACATCAAGGTGGATACCACCGAGGTGGGATCAGGCCGCATACAGATCGACTATCACGTGCCGGTGCAGGTATTTGATTCCGGGTATTACCGTCTGCCGGAGTTTGTATACGTGGCCGGACGCGATTCGGTGCGTTCATCACAGCTGGTGCTGACAGTGCGCCCGGTCAATGTAAAGGCCGACGACCCGATTTCACCCCTTACCGACCCGGCCGACCCGGAGAACCCCTCGATATTCGACTCACTGCCGGACTGGCTGGTATATTACTGGTGGGTAATACTGCTCGTGCTGCTTCTCGCAGCCGGAGGATGGTGGGCATGGCGCCGATACCGCAGGCAGGGGTCGATCCTGCCTGCCAAGCCCGAGCCTCCTGCATATGAGGTAGCCCTGGGGCGCCTGCAGCGTCTGAAGAGCCGCAAACTCTGGGAGTCCGGGCAGGAAAAGGAATTCTATACGATACTTACGGATATCCTGCGCGACTATCTCGACCGCCGTTTCGGCATAAAGGCCATGGAGATGACCTCAAGCCAGATCATGGATACTCTGGCCGCCGACAGGACGCTGCGTGAAATGCGCGATCCGCGCCAGATGATGCGCCAGATACTCGACATGGCCGACTTCGTGAAGTTTGCCATGGTGCGCCCCATGCCGGAGGACAATGTAAAGGCTTTCGACAATGCCGTGGCCTTCGTCGAGGCCACCAAGCCTGTGGATAAGCCGGCTGACGATGGTCAGGACGGTGAGGACGGGGATTCAGCCGATGACAAGGAGCGCTCCGCTTCCGGAGCCGACACAAAAGACCGTGCCGGAAGCAAAGCCGGTGCCGGCAGGAAAGGGGGTGAGGCATGACACTGAAATATCCCTGGCTCCTGTTGCTGCTTCTCATATATGTGCCGCTGATATGGTGGTATGTACGCAAGAACCGCAATGCCACTCCGTCGCTTCAGATCTCCACCCTCTCGCCGTTTGTCAAAATGCCGCGCAGCTGGAAGGAGTATCTGATGAAATTCAATTTCGTTCTGAAGCTTCTTGCCATCGGTCTGGTGATAGTGGCACTGTGCCGTCCGCAGACTTATGACTCCCACCGCACATCGCATGTAGAGGGCACCGACATAGTGCTGGCTCTCGACATATCCGGCTCCATGGCTTCAAAAGACTTTGAGCCTGACCGCTTTACGGTGGCCAAGGATGTGGCGGTGAAATTTGTCAACCAGCGTGCCAACGACAATATGGGACTTGTCGTATTCGCCGGAGAGTCGCTCTCCCTCATGCCGCTTACCTACGATCGCGGTGCCCTGGTGAGCGCCATACAGAACGTAGAGCTCGGCGACCTGCATGACGGTACGGCCATAGGCGACGGTCTTGCCAGTGCCGTCAACCGTCTGATTTCCGGCAAAGCCAAATCCAAGAGCATCATCCTGCTCACTGACGGCACCAACAATGCCGGCAACGTGGCTCCCGCTACGGCGGCCCGTATCGCAAAGCAGAAAGGAATAAAGGTCTATACCATCGGTGTCGGCACCAACGGCACAATACAGATCACCGACCCCTACGGATTCTCCACCACCACACTGGAGACAAAAATCGATGAAGACGCCCTCCGGCAGATTGCTGATATCACAGGCGGCAAGTTCTTCCGCGCCAAAGATGAGAAAATGCTTGAGAGCGTATTCAAGGAAATCGATTCGCTTGAGAAGAGCCAGCTTGATGTGGAGAATTTCACCCGCACCGACGAGGCATTCTTCCCCTGGATGCTTGCCGCTCTATGCTGCTACGCTCTGTCGATGCTGCTGCGCTACACCGTATTGCGCCGCATCCCCTGATGACACAGCCGCATGGCAGGCACGCCTAACCCTCAGCCGGGTGTGCGCCCTGCCGGGTATGAAAACATAAAAAGAGAAAAAGATGAGTTTTGCTTATCCCTACATACTGTTTCTGCTCCTTGGAGTGCCCGTATACCTGGCTCTCTACCTGTGGGGGCGTGTGGCCCGGCGCAAGAAGCTTGATACGTTCGGCCGCAGCGAATCGCTGTCGCGGCTTATGCCGCTTGTGTCGCCGTATAAGCCGCCGTTGAAACTGATACTCCAGTGTCTGGCCTACGTGATGCTCGTAGTGGCCTTGGCCCGTCCGTGGGGTGGGGTGAAAAGTGAGAATACCACCAAAGAGGGAATCGAGGTGGTAATCGCAGTCGATGCCTCCACCTCCATGCTGGCTCCTTCGTCGACCGAAAAAGGGGCTCCCGACCGCATGCGTATGGCAAAGATGACGCTTGAGAAGCTCATCAACCGCCTCAACGACGACCGTGTCGGACTGATAGCCTTTGCAGGCGACGCGTATACGCTGATCCCGGTGACCAACGATTACGTGTCGGCCAAGATGTTCCTCAACTCCATCAATCCCGACCAGATGCCCACCCAGGGCACCAATATAGCGGCTGCCATCGACATGGCCACACGCTCCTTCTCCGACTCCAAGGATATAGGCAAGGCGATCATCCTGCTTACAGATGCCGAAGAGCTTGAGAACCCGGAGGCCGTGATGCAGGCCGTCGACCGCGCTGCCAAACGCAACATCCAGATCGACGTAATCGGTGTAGGTGGATCCGAACCGGTGCAGATTCCGCAGGGACGCAGCGGCTTCATGATTGATCCCACTACCGGGCAGCCTGTGCGCACCGCCCTTAATGAAGACCTGGCGCTGCGTATTGCCCAGCAAGGTAAGGGTATCTACGTCAACGCCTCCAACAAGGGTAGCCTCAACGAACTGGAGAAGCAGATGGACAAAGTGGCCAAAACGGCTCTTGAAGGAAGCTTTACCGCCGTCCATGACGAACTCTTCCCCCTCTTCGGCTGGCTCGCCCTGGTATTCATACTGCTTGATATTCTGGTGGTCGACAGTAAATTCGGCTGGCTCGACCGTATCACTTTCTTTAAGAAAGAGGAAAACTGAGAAGACTTATGATTAAAGCTGAAAAAATATCCGGTGTGACTGCCGCAGTGATGCGCATCGTGATGGTGGCGCTGCTGCTGGCCGCAGGTGTGGCTCCGGCAGCCGCGCAGTCGGTGCGGCAGGAGCGGCGCGACATCAATGCCGGCAATTCCCTTTATAAAGACGGGAAATATGCCGAAGCCATAATGAAATACAAAGAGGCCCTCAAGGTCAATGAGCAGAGCGATGTGGCCAAGTTCAATCTCGGCCTGAGCCAGATCCGAATGTCGGAGAAGGGGGGAGCCAAGACTGAAAAAGACTCCGTGGCGCAGCAGCTTTACAATCAGGGTGTGGCGCTGATGACCCAGGTCGCACAGCTCGGAGCCGCCAAGGCCGACCTAAGTTCGAAAGCCAACTATAATCTGGGCAATCTCCGGTTTGATCAGGAAGATTACGCCGGGGCCATCAGTTTCTATAAGCAGGCCCTCCGGCTCAATCCCGGCTTCGAGAATGCCCGCCGCAACCTCCGCATAGCGCAGCTGCGACAGCAAGACCAGCAGCAGGACAAGAACGACCAGAACAAGGACCAGGACAAGGATCAGAATCAGGATCAGAACCAGAATCAGGATCAGAACCAGGATCAGAATCAGGATCAGCAGGATAAGCAGGACCGGCCGGATAAGCAGGATCAGCAACAGCAGGCCGAGAACGAGCTCAGCCAGCAGGCTGCCGAGCAGATTCTCAACGCCGTAGAAAACAATGAGGCTCAGACGCGGGCCAAACAGGGCACAGGCGAGAAAAAGTCATCCGCCGGAGGCCAGCCTTTGCGTCAATGGTAAATCGCAGTTTTCCCCCTCCCCATACTGATTCATATTCCACGTAAATTCTGACTGACAGTGCTGCCCTTAATTAGTTATAGCAAATGAAAACATCAAAACGCCATCATATATTCAGCCGACTGACACTGTTGCTCGGGCTCTTGCTCTGTGTGCAGGCCGCCGTCGCCGCTCCCGGTGTCGAACTGAGGGTTGACCCGGCATCGCGCAGCGGAGCCATCGAAGTCGGACAGAAGTTCTATATCAAGGTCATAGTATCCGATATCAGCGAGACTCCGGCCACTCCCTCGAATATCCCGGGAGCGAAGCTGCAGTATTTCGGCCATCAGAGCAGCAGCTCCTCCATTGTATCGGTCAACGGCCAGACCACCCAGAAGGTAGTCAATATCTACGCCATGACCCTTAAGGCCGAGAAAAAGGGCACATTCTCATTCGGCCCCATAACGGTAGGAGGTGTAAAGAGCAACACCGTAAGCTACACCATCTCCGAGGCCGGAAGCGCCCCGCAGGGGGGCGCCGCAGCCGCAGCGCCGGCTGCCAATCCCGCCGACCCCACCGCAGCGGCCCAGCAGGGACCGACTTTTATCGGCAAAGGCAACGACCGCCTCTTCCTGCGCGCCAATATCTCCAAGACCACCGCATATGAGCAGGAAGCCCTCGTATATACGGTGAAACTCTACACTACGTATGGCTCGATAAAATTCATCGGCGCCACTGACGCCCCGAAATTCGACGGATTCGTAATAGAAGAGTCGTCCAACGTGTCGAATCAGCTTTCATACGAGACCTATCAGGGGCGCACATACGCCACAGCCATCATAGCCCGCTACATAATATTCCCGCAGATGGCGGGCGAGCTCAAAATCATAGGCAACAAATACACCGTCAGCACCGATGCCGAAGAATACTACCATGATCCATTCTTCTCGCAGCTCACGGTGCGCAAGCCCATTCAGCTGAATGTCACTCCCAACGACCTGACCGTAAAGGTAAATCCCCTCCCGTCGCCGCGTCCGGCCAATTTCTCGGGCGGAGTAGGAAAATTCACCATCTCCTCCAAGCTCCCGTCGGCAGATGCCGTAGCGAATCAGGCCGGGTCGGTATCCTATCTCGTCACCGGCGAGGGCAACCTTAAATATATCCATCTTCCCGATCTCAACGCCCTATATCCGGAGCAGATAGAGGTATTCAGCCCCACGACCGATGTAAAGACCGTCGTCGGGAGTTCCAACGTGAGCGGCAGCATCAACTTCGACTACTCATTCATGCCGATGGAAGCCGGCACATTCACGCTTCCTCCGGTCGAACTGGTATACTTCAATCCTCAGACAGGGCGTTACGAGACATCCGTGTCAAAGGAATACACACTGAAAGTGGCGCGTGGAGCCGAATCGGCCAAATCGCAGGCAGCGCAGGTCTATAATACCCGCCTGATGCCGGTGACTCTTGCCTCCTCCGCCTCGCCGCGCCCATGGGTACGTGGCTTTGCCTATTGGCTGTGGTTTATCATTCCGGCCATATTGCTGGGGCTCGCCCTGATAGGGCGTCGCCGCTATCTCGAGATTCACGCCGATGTCGAAGGGCTGCGCAGCCGCCGGGCCGGCAAGATGGCACGCCGCCGCCTTAAAAAGGCCATGCACTGCATCCGCACATCCAACGAAGACGGCTTCTACGATGAGATGCTGCGTGCCATATGGGGCTACCTTGCCGACAAACTGAAACTCCCCACCTCCGAGCTCAACCGTGAGAACGTAAGCCAGATACTTTCCGACAGCGGCATCCCCTCCTCCGGAATCGACTCCCTGGTGACATTGCTTGACGAGTGTGAATATGCCAAATACTCACCCGCCTCGGCGCGCAAGCCGATGCAGGAAGTATATGATGAGGGAGCCGGAGTGCTCAACACTCTGGAAGAAGAGTTTGCGAAAGCCGCTAAAACTAAGAACGAAACCAAAAACGGAGAGCAGAACGATGACCCGATCATTTAAATACATGATAATTGCGCTGACGGTGCTCGTGTCGGCCAATGTGTCGACTCTATATGCGGCATCCGAAGATTCGGCAGCCCCCGTCATGACAGCCGCCCATACCCCGGAGCTTTCACAGCAGGATGCCGCGAAGATGGTGGCTGAGGCAGACTCGGCATATTCAAAAGGAGAATTCGAGAAGGCCGCCGGGCTTTACACCGAGGTGCTCGACGCCATCGGACCCTCCGCATCCCTTCTCTACAATTTAGGCAATGCCTGCTACCGCATGGGCCACGAAGGAGAAGCGCGCCTATACCTCGAGCGTGCCAAACGTCTTGACCCCTCCTCATCATACATCAACCAGAACATAGCCTACCTTTCGACCCGCATCACCGATGCCAACAAAGCCGAACTCAAAGGTAAGAAAGGGGATGTGGCTCCCGATGCCGAAGGATTCTTCGGCAAGGTCAACCGCAAGATAAGCATCGACTCCTCCTCCGATTCCTGGGCGCGACTGGCCGTGATAGCCTTCATACTGCTCGTGCTTACACTTGCCGCATATCTTTTCAGCCGCAATGTGTATGTGCGGAAATTCGGATTCTTCAGTGCATTGGCCTTCCTGTTCTTCACGGTGGTATTCATAGTGTTCGCCGAAATGGCCGCATCCCATTTCGAGAGCAAGGATGAGGCGGTGCTGGTGCAGTTTAAGGTCACTCTCGGAGCCGAGCCTGCTGCAGATGCCCCGACTGTAGGCTTCCCGCTTCACCGTGGCACCAAATTCCGCATACTCGACACCGAACTCAACACCGAAGGCGAGCCCGCATGGTATAAAGTGGAGCTGAACCACAACAACATAGGTTGGCTCCCGGCTGATGCCGTAGAGGTGATATGAGCCTCATTCAGACATGGGGGGCTACACTTGTCGGCAGCGCACACGGGGCCGAAACGGCAGCTGCGAAAAAGTTCAAAAGGATAGTATGTTGTATAACACACAATTTTTTTTACAAAAATTTTGCGAATAACAGTAATATTGCGTAATTTAGCAACTGCAAGAGGAAATGCAAAAAATCGCTTGCCTAAAGACACAGCAATATTATCAAAAAGAGAATCATATGAGCAAGACAATCACCTTCAACGAGCTTCGTCGTCTTAAAGACAGCTTGCCCGATGGCTCGACCCATCGCATCGCAGATGAGCTGAACCTCACAGTGCAGACAGTGCGCAACTACTTCGGTGGCGTCAACTACCAGTTTGGCAAAAACATCGGCATGCACATCGAGCCGGGACCCGATGGTGGCCTTGTAGTGCTTGATGACACTACAATCTACGACATGGCCATCAAAATCCTCGAAGAGGAGAAGGAGAAAGCTCCCCAGGAGTGACCGCTCCCGGCTGCAACTCGAGTAAGGGCGGTCTCTGCCGCGTAAGGGTGACATGACATATGGCTCTTCCGGCGCCGCCGATGCAACAACGTACTCAGACCCCAAGGAGGTCTTCCGGTCCCTGCGGCTATGTCGCAGGGACTTTTCTGCGTATCTTATATCATTATGATTTACCCTTCGTCTTTTGAAAGTAAAATTGGATTCGACAAAATCCGCCGTGCGGTGATCGATAAATGTTCCGGTTCGCTGTCGGCCGAGGAAGCCGAGTCGATGACATTCTCCGATGATTATGACACCGTAAGGCGGCATCTCTGTCAGACCGACGAGATGCTCCGCATCATCAATGGCTCGCTCGACCTGCCGCTGCGCGACGTAGGCGACACGGCCTCCTCTCTTTCGCAGCTCAAGGCGGAGGGTAACTACCTTTCGGCCCGCCAGCTTTATGCCCTGATGCTCACCATGGCGCAGGCGGCCGAAGTCAAGGCATTCTTCAGCCGCCCCGCCGGCGGCGATGATGGCGATGAGCCGGAATCATTCCCCGCGCTGGCCGAAGTCGCCGCGCGACTGGAGGCATTCCCCGACCTTATAGCCGTAATCGGCCGAGTGGTCAATAAATTCGGCGAAGTGAAGGATACGGCATCCGACCGTCTCTACGAACTGCGCCGCCAGCTTCGCGCCGCCTCCGGCTCCCTGTCAAAAACCATGCGCCGGGTGCTCGACCGCGCCGTGGCCGAAGGGCTTATCGACCGCGACACTTCTCCCGCCGTGCGCGACGGACGCATGGTAATACCCATCGAGGCCGGGAAAAAACGCTCTCTGGCAGGAATCGTGCACGATGCCTCGGCCACGGGCAAGACCGTATTCATCGAGCCCCTTGAAGTCGTAGAGGCCGGCAACCGTATCCGTGAACTCGAGATGGAGGCTCAGCGCGAGGAAATCGAGATACTTAAAGGTGTGGCATCGCAGTTGCGTCCCCACACCGGAGCCATCGGTGCGTCGTGCCGCATCCTGGCGCGGCTCGACTTCATACGCGCCAAAGCGCTGTTCGCCCGCGAAGTCGACGGGCGCATGCCCGTTCTGGAGCGCGAGCGTACACTCGAACTGTATCATGCCGTGCATCCGCAGCTGCTTCTCTCACTCCGCGCACAGGGAAAGGAAGTGGTGCCCCTGTCGCTCACACTCGACAACGAGCACCGCATACTGATTATCTCCGGACCCAATGCCGGAGGTAAATCAGTGACGCTCAAGACCGTAGGCGTAGTGCAGTACATGATGCAATGCGGCATGCTTCCCACCGTCTACGAAAACTCCCACATGGGGATATTCCGCAACATTTACGTGGATATAGGCGATGAGCAATCGATCGAGAACGACCTCTCCACCTACTCCTCGCATCTGCGCAACATGAAGTACTTTCTGCAGCACACCTCAAAGCAGACCCTCATACTCGCCGACGAGATGGGCTCAGGCACCGAGCCGCAGATAGGCGGCGCCCTTGCACAGGCCATCCTCGACAAGCTCTCCCGCACCCGCTGCTTAGGCATCATCACCACCCACTACCAGAACCTCAAGACATTCGCCGGAGAGACCGAAGGATTCATCAATGGCGCAATGCTCTACGACCGCCAGCATCTCCAGCCCGCATTCCAGCTTGAGGTGGGGAATCCGGGCAGTTCGTTTGCCGTGGAGATAGCCCGCAAGATCGGACTCGACGGCGACGTCATAGCCAAAGCGCAGGAAATAGTAGGCAGCGACTACGTAAACCTCGACAAATACCTGCTCGACATAGCCCGCGACCGCCGCTATTGGAACAACAAGCGCCAGAGCATCAAAGAGAAAGAGAGCCGTCTCGACGACCTCCTGTCGAAATACGAAGACAAGGCCGACGACCTCAAGTCGCAGCGCAACGCTATACTCCACGAAGCCCGGCGCGAGGCCAAAGAGATACTCGCCACCGCCAACGCCCGCATCGAAAAGGCCATACGCGAGATCCGCGAGGCCCAGGCCGCCAAAGACGCGACCCGCACTATCCGTGCCGACTTCGATGCCTACCGCAGCAGTGTCGTCGACCCCGAACCGGAGAGCACGTCGCAAAATGTGCCCGAACCCCTTAAGGACCTCAAGCACAAGAGCAGACAGCGCCGTGAGAATCCGGCCGCATCGCAAAAGAAGGCTCCCGTGGATACACGCCGCGAGATAGCCGCCGGAGATTATGTGAAGATGAAGGATGGCAATGTCGCGGGTCAGGTAATCCGCGTGGAGGGGAAGAAAGCCGAAGTTGCATTCGGCGCATTGCGCATGATGGTGGAACTCAAAAAGCTCCAACCCTCGTCGGCTCCGCAGGTCACGGCCCGCACACAGGTGCTCGGCGTAAGTTCCGCCACATCCGACAGCTCACGCGCCCGCCAGCTCAACTTCAAGACCGAAATCGACGTGCGCGGAATGCGTGGCGACGAGGCGGTGCAGGCCGTGATGTACTTCCTCGACGATGCAGTGCAGTTCAATGCCTCGCGTCTCCGCATACTCCACGGCACAGGGCAGGGGATACTCAAGACCCTCATCCGGCAGCAGCTTCAGGCCAATCCCAACGTAGTGTCGTTCCGCGACGAAGACGTGCGCTTCGGCGGAGCCGGCATCACGGTGGTCGACCTTGCCTGATCACCACCTTCACACAGCATCCTCCGCCCCACTCAGCCGTATGACAGCGGCCGAGTGGGGCGGCAGATATAAAAGTCACATAGACATATGAAAATATGTTAGAGATTATAGGTAAATTCCCGCAAAAAGAGTAAATTTGCAGCTTGAAAAATCATGACAGCGTCCCGCGTGATTTCCACATCGGGGCGCTGTCAGCAAAAGATTACTACCTAAGGCTCCATGAAGAGCCTCACATCATAACGGGACCTTATATACATACACAATAAAGTGAAATCAGGATATGTAGGATTGTGGCTGTTGCTGGCCACATCCTTGATTGTTTTTATACTTATGTCGTTTGCCGACGACATAAAGGTAGGCGAATATACGGTGCGCAAAGCCCCCTTCGCCGAGACCCTCCTTGCCGACCCTGAGCGCGAGGCCTGCGAGGCGGCATTGGCCGACTCGATATTGCAGGTATTGCGCGAAGAGCAGCTGGCACGGAAGGTGGAAGTCGACAGCACGCCGCAGTCGATTCTGCTCATCGGCGACTCCATGACGATGAATCTCGCCCTGCGTCTTGCGGAATACGCCAAGGCCAACGGCCATGTCTTCAATGCCGTCAACTGGGACTCAAGCGGCACCGTGAAATGGGCCAAATCAGGCCATGTGGCCGAATTTATAAAGGAATTTGAGGCCACCTACGTGTTTATCTCGCTCGGAGCCAACGAACTGTATCTCAAGAACCCCGCCTCCCACCGTCATTTCGTCGACACGATAATCGCGCAGGTCGGCGACCGCCCCTACGTATGGATCGGCCCGCCCAACTGGAAGGAAGACGAAGGACTCAACG
The DNA here is from genome assembly GCA_947176605.1 of uncultured Porphyromonadaceae bacterium. Lineage (GTDB taxonomy): Bacteria > Bacteroidota > Bacteroidia > Bacteroidales > Muribaculaceae > Lepagella. Next base: position 2,655 of record CAMWRH010000017.1, on the reverse strand, counting down.
ACATGATTGAGGCCGCATGTGCTCCCGGCAGCTACTTCCGCAGCGCCGGGATGGAGTTCCAGCGCAAGAAAGACGGCATACACCCCACCCGCGAGTCATCGGCTCTCTGGATTGACAGCATAGCGCGCTGGATGCCCAATTCAGGGCATCCCATCCGTCTTGATGCCCCGGCACTGGAGCTTGGCAAGGTAAATGCCAACATCCGTTATATGAAGGCCACCGACAAATAGCGGCCGTCAGCCGGATGGCCGTAATGCCGTAATGCCGTAATGCCTGCGCACCATTCTTCTCCGCTATCCCTCCCCCGACATCAAGAAACATTTATAACCTCACATCGCTGATTGTATCTGCACAACTGCTTATGGTGGATTTTGAAACGTTGCAGCATCACATCATCCTCGGAGCCAAAAACGTCTGGTCGCTGCTTGCCTACGACCCCTCGGCCCCGATGCTCTTCTCAAGCGGTCTGTTCTGGCTGCTCTTCATACTGATATTGCCCGTTTACGTGGCGCTTAAGTCGAGCAAGGGGAAGATGGTATTCTTCAGCGTGCTCTTCTCGCTATACTTCTATTATAAATCATCCGGCCTTTTCTTCCTGATGCTTATCGCCACATCGTGGATCGATTGGCTGATATCCGTGCGTATCAGCCATGCCTCCACCCGCGGGCGGCGCAAGGCCTGGATGTGGCTCTCAATAGTAATATCACTCTCCATACTGGGATATTTCAAATATGCCAACTTCTTCCTATGGAACTGGAACCAGATGGTGCAGGGCAACTTCCAGCCCCTCGACGTGATACTCCCCGTGGGAATCAGTTTCTATACCTTCCAGTCGATATCCTATGTGGTCGATGTATATAAAGGGCGCATACGCCCCACGCGCCTATGGATCGACTATCTCTTCTTCCTCTCCTTCTTCCCGGCACTCGTGGCCGGCCCCATAGTGCGGGCCGACTATTTCCTGCCTCAGCTTGAGAAGAATGAGCGCGCCACACCCGACATGGTCTGGGGCGGCCTGTGGCTCATCGTGATTGGTATCGTCAAGAAAGCCTTGATCGCCGACTATATAGCGCAATACAACGACCTGATATTCAACGATCCGCAACTCTACACCGGGGTGCAGACGCTGATGGGAGTCCTCGGTTATACGATGCAGATATATTGCGACTTCTCCGGTTACTCGGATATGGCTATCGGTCTGGCGCTGATCATGGGTTTCCGTCTCGGCATCAACTTCAATGCCCCGTATCAGAGCCGAAGCCTTACCGAATTCTGGCGTCGCTGGCACATTTCGCTCTCCTCGTGGCTTCGCGATTACCTTTATATCCCCCTTGGCGGCAACCGCAAAGGCACCTTCCGCACCTACCTCAACAACTTCCTTACGATGCTTATCGGTGGTCTGTGGCATGGTGCGGCATGGAAATTCGTGTTCTGGGGTGCGATGCATGGAGTGGGACTTGCCGTGCACAAGGCCTCCTTACCCATACTGAAGAAGATACCGGATAATTTCGTCACCATTTTCATCTCGTGGGCGCTCACGTTTGTCTACGTGTCATTGCTATGGGTATTCTTCCGCGCAGCCTCCTTCTCCGACAGCATACTCATCATACGCAACATATTCGTTGACTTCCAATGGAATCAGATACCGCAGTTTGCCGAGGCTCGGCCGGAATGGTGTATCATGATGGTCCTGCTGATACTCTTCCACTTCTTCCCCGAGAAGTGGGGTAGGGGAGTGGAGCGCTTCTTCGTGCGTTCACCCTGGGTGATAAAGCTCGGAGTCTTCATCATCGCCGTGCAGCTCGTAATAGAATTCATGACCTCCGAAGTAGCTCCCTTCATCTACTTCCAGTTCTAAACCATTATCCACAACTTATCCGATACAGCACTGTCTGTTATAAGAATTCGCGGAGGTGTCTTTGAATGATTTCAAAAGGCACCTCCGCCGTATTTGTTCTATGTCGTCGGATTATGCAGTGGGAATGTCCGGCATTGCTTTTGTACAGTAATTAGTGGTGCGTTAAGACAATAACTAAAAATCAACAAAAACGTAGGGACATGCCGATGCCTTCATCGCGGGATAGATGCCAAAGTAACTGATTAATTGTCTTATGGGCACCGGCGAATAGTGCTGAAACACTAATTTATATTAATGTCACTAAAATAAGGCGGACAGGCAGCGGGGCGTAGCGATAACCGCGGAGCGGTTTCATGGCCTGTTAAGCGTACATACAGCTGGGCGGAGCCCAGGCTGTATGTGCGCGGACTACATGTCTCCTCTCTACTATCCCCGCTGTCGCGAAGCGACAGCGGGGTAGGGGGTACATTTACAGTCCACGCCTCGACGTATAGTGTTGTCGCTCCGCGACAAAGAGGAGAGAGAGAGTGGTCTTTAACCGCGCACAGGCTGCTTCGGCTACGCCTTGCAGCCGGTACGGTTAACAGGCCATGTAACCGCTCCGCGGTTAGGGGCTACTATTAATGTCTCTAAAATAAGCCACCGGCTGACCCTAATATAATAGGAGCAGATTAACACCGTAAGTAGGCGATATTTCACCTATCGGAGCTATCTGGAATCCTTATTTTAGTGACATTATAATTTACAATGATTCGGTAAAATTTGAGGTTGTTCAGCCTTGGCTAAGCCGCTAACTG
>CAMWRH010000016.1 GCA_947176605.1 uncultured Porphyromonadaceae bacterium | reverse complement strand
TTTTTGCAAGCCGATCGAGGATTGCATCCGCGATGGTTGCGTTTTTCTCCAGTACGTCGTACCAGTCTGAGACCGGGAGCTGACTCGATATGATGGTTGAGCGACGTCCATGTCGGTCTTTGATGACTTCCATGATATTTACAATTTACTTTCCGATGCAGAGCCGCAAAACCGGAGCATGCTGGGACAAAGGCAGCTTTCCAGCGTGCGTCGCGCAAAAAACCGGAGCATGCTGGGACACTTTTGATGATTTATGCTGTATTCTTCCTCAAAATTTCACAGCCTCAAAGCATCCAGTAAGGCAGTCGCCAAAACAGATGAAGCCATGCGGATGACGTTGGTGTCGGCAATGGAACGGCCTATGAGGTTGACGCTGCCGTACCACCCGATACGTTGGTCGATGATGGCGCATTGCATCTTACAGTCCGGACGGTGGATTATGTGGAAGCCCATCGCCTGAAGCTCGGCTTCGCGGTGGCCTGTTTCAGAGATGACGATTGTGACACTGACACCGCGTAGTGTGGTGGCGGCGAGTAGGTCGATGATTCGAGGTGTTCGGGTCCAGCGCAGACGTGTTGTGGATATTACGATACTTTGTTTGGCCGATGCGAGGTCGTCATGGAATGGTTTTTCAAAATCGGTTGCATCGAAGATGGTCTCGGTTGGCAGTTCGGCAAACAGCCCTTCATTAGCGACAGCGATGGAATAACCTACGGCTTTGTAGCCTTGAAGTCGCTTGCGGTACATTGAGTCGCAGACCGGAACGCGGAGGTCGATGTAGTCGTAGATGCGTGTTTCACTTTTGCCGGGATAGTTGCGGTGCAGTCGTCCGGTGTACTGCGCAATCAGACCCTTCCACGATACAGGCAGGGCAAGCATCAGGGTGTCAAGACGCGGAAGGTCGAAACCTTCTCCGACGTATTTGCCGGTGGCGACAACGACCAACGGCTCGTTTGTCGGGATAGCGTTAAGTCGGGACATTACCTCTCGCTTGGATTTTGCGGAATCATTGCCTACAAGCCGTATGACATTAGGACATATTTTGCGACACTGCTCAGTAAGAATGTCAACGTGAGCCGTGCGTGCAGTAAGAATTATCGGAGTTCGTCCTTCGGCGAGATTGGCAGCTGCATCATCCATTATGAGCTTATTTCGCGATTCGCTTTCGGTTAGCTCATCAAGAACCTGACCGCCACGGCGGTCGATTTATTGATGACCGGTTCCCATTGTTCATAGAACTGACGCATTTTCTTTATGCTTGTTGTCGAGAATCCTTTAAGCCCTGGTAACTCTTTGCGTAATCGCTCAGAGATAGTCTCAATAGCATTTGTGCCCCAGAATCCCTTTCTTGAATTAGCAGAGACATACCGGCCTATACCATAGTATAGAGACAGCATTTCACGGTTGACCAACTTCGCTGCCTGATACTGACTGCGAAGAATCGCTTCTTTTATTGTCTGAACAGCGGCGTTATAATCTGCTGTATCTGGTCGTATAAATGCTTCCTTTGCCATAATACTGCAAATTTACTGATTATTTTTCGGTTGGTCAAATTTCCTTCGGAAACGCGCACCGGTCTCATATCAAATCCGCTGCAACCATCAATTAGACCGCTTCCAACAAAATCTGCGACCCCTGCGTTCACATTTTTTGTTGGAAGCGGTCTTATTCCGGGAGAGATCCGAATATTGTCATTGCTGTTATTGATGCGATGACACAATCTTTTCTGCGAAGGTCTTGATTTGGTGGCGAAGCCACCCGGGTTCGGGCACTTCGATCGACTCGCCCATCCTCATGAGTTCATGCTGAAATTCATATTCGGCGCAGAGCCTGTACTCATATACTGTGCATTCATCGGTGGCATCCACTACCTTCTGAGTATGATGGAGCGGAAGCTGCTCAAGGTAGTTACACTGGGGTGCGTTCACTTTCACGAGCACCTTGGGGATCCATAAAGTCGAAGAGCACATCCATGTACTCATCCATATAGGCCATGTCTCTTTCCTGAGTAGCAATAAATCCGGCAAGCATTGTTTTGACTTGCCGAAACCGGGCATTATTCATCTCCGCTATAGGACGTAACGCCTCTATCAATTCCTTTGATAATATTGAGTCAGCCATACATATTATTCTACTTACTCAATGACCTCCCATGTACCGGATTTAAGAGATCCGACTCTGCGAAGTCTGCCATCGGCTTTAAGCTTTTCAATTATTCGGAACATCGAAGCTCGGGTTTTATTGAACATTTTAGACAATTGCTTTATGCTTATTCGTTTGTCCTTCCTAATCTGATTCAAAACTGAATCCTGGATGTTGTCAGGCGAATCATCATTGTTCCGGATTGTTCCGCTCATTGTTCCGGATTGTTCCGCTATTGTTCCGCTTCGTGCCATCGGTACCATTATCGGTGCCAAATTCAGATTTATTGGTGCCATCGGTGCCATTTTCTATGACATCGGCGTTTTGGACAACTACCTTGAACGTTGTATAATCACCGAGAAGAAACTCTGCGGGATTACTTTTGTTTTCTTCAAGAAGTGTCGAAACGGTATTCACTCCGCTGCCGAAACGGTTGACATAACCGAGATTCAGCATTATCTCAGCTATGTTGGGATTGCGATAGTCGGTTTCATTGGGCAAAATGCCTGTTTTCTGCATAAGATTTCAACTTCTACGCTGTCCCAGCATGCTCCGGCCTCTCCATGCTACCCTTCTTCGTAATAGTATGAGTAGTCGATGCCTTTCATGAACATCTCGCGGTCGTTGATTTTGTCGGTCAATGCTCCTTTCAGCAACGCTTTGATATGGGTTGAGTCAACGACACTTTCTCTCATCGCGGTCATATATTCGTTCTTGTCAATCCGGCTCCAGTCTACGCACAGTTTCAGCGAGCGACGGAGCATAAGGTCAAGCCAGATGCGAGTGCTGCGACCGTTCCCTTCCATAAACGGATGCACTACGTTCATCTCGACATACTTGTCGGCTATCTCGTCAAGCGTTGTTTCCGGCATTCTCTCAATGGTCGGTATGATTGTGGGGAAATGGAGGCAGTTGGCAAAAGTGAAACTGCCCTTTGATATATTCTTCGTCCTGACCTGTCCGGCAAACTCATAGAGACCGCCGAAGAGGTAGGCATGAATCTGTTGCAGACACTTCATGCTACCCGGTTCAAGAGAGTTCAGCAAACCGCTTTCAAACAAAGTATACGCCTTCTTGCGACTCTGCCCGTCAATAGTGTTGTCGCTGTAAGTGAACCAATCAAGAAACTTAGCTGCACGATTGTTGGGATAATGCTTGGCGAGAAGAATAATATCCTCAGCCGACAGCGCATCACTGTTATATTGCTTACCGTCAGCAGCGACAATTTTCAGCTTGTGAGTACCACTCACGAACTGAACGCCCTCCTGCTTCAGCTTGCGCTTCAGCCAACGCCAATAATTACCAGCCTTCGTATAGTCCGGTTCATCATTGATAGCCCGCACCACATCTGTAGCCGAAAACCACCAACAACTGTTCTCGTCATCCCAGACCGCCCTCACCTCGCGGTCATTGAAAAACCTTATCGACTTCTTGCTCATATTTCAGTTATTCGGCAAAAATTCATTTCTATTTCTTGGTACGGAGTCGCTTTTGCTCGGCTTCAAAGGCTTCGAGGAAATGGATCTCAACCGGGGATAGCTGATACTGGGCACGCTCGCGGAATTTGTCGTATTCCTCGTTGGCTTTTAGCTTAGCAACCTCTGCCGAGACACTCCCGGCATGATTGAGCAGTTCTTTACCTGACAACTTCAGGAAATCGTCAAGTTTCTGAATCCAATCTTTCATATACATAGGCACATGGCTCTTGGCCTGCAACTCAGCAAAATCGAGATAAAGGTTTACGATACGGTTGAGCATATCGACCTCCTCTTCCGAAAGATAGTTCTTCGCAATCTCAGCCTCATGTTTGGTTGGCATTGCTCCTCGCCACGTGGTCAGCCCCATGAAATCTTTTTCGGCATTCGCCCTGTCATAAACAACTTCGGCAGCAGTGTGACCGTGGGCTGCAAAGTGCATCTTGTTCTGGACTGTCTTGAAAAACTGTTGCGTGATAGATGTGCGAGGGTCATAGTCGATACTGAGGGCATATATTTCCAGCACCTTGCGGTAGAACACCTTTTCAGAGCTGCGTATATCCCGGATTCTCGCGAGCAACTCATCAAAGTAATTTCCTTGTCCGGCATTTTTCAGCAGGTCATCATTCAGCGCAAACCCCTTGATCATATACTCCTTCAACACCTGAGTAGCCCACTGCCGGAACTGCACACCCCGATGTGAATTTACACGATAACCCACACTGATAATCATATCGAGATTATAGTAAGAAACTGCATAGGTCTTCCCGTCTGCGGCAGTTGTTGCATTTTCTGCAACAACTGAATTACGCTGTAATTCACCGCTTTCAAGAACATTCTTAATATGCCTTGAAATAGTCGACTTGTTGCGTTGAAACAGCTCCGCCATCTGGTCGGCGGTAAGCCACACAGATTCATTGGCAAGCCGAACCTCAATCTTCGTCTCACCACCCTGCGTCTGAAATAGTATTATCTGACCGCTATCCATTTGCATCTATATTTCTGAAAATGCTGATAAGAATTATCTGCCTTCCTATAGTCCGGCTCATCACTGATAGCCCGCACCACGTCAGTAGCCGAAAACCACCGGCAGCTGTTCCCGTCATTCCGGACCGCCCTCTACTCACAGTCATTGAATCAGACAGTGTGATACCGTTGTGCCGGATGTGTTGGCCGATTTGGAAATTCCTGTTTAAGGTCTCCTCTGTCAAGCATTTTTTTGATTATCGTTCTTGTATGCGTTGGATGGCGACCTATCTTACGTGAAATATCTTTTGCGAGCAGCCATTGATGACGACAAGCTTCTCTTATCATTGACATAACATTTTCTTCATCGGTAGCCCTACTGCGTTTCTTTGAACTTGCAACATCGGAGCTTGCAAGGTCGGAGCTTGCAAGGTCGGAGCTTGCAAGATTAGAGCTTGCAACATTACCTCGGTTTAGACGATAAGTTGTGCCTCTGCCAAAACCGGATGCGACAAGCATTCCGTCGTTGCACATCTTTCTCAAAAGCTTGCTGAGGTCACTTGGATGAAGATTTATAGCGTTTTGAAGACTGGCGTTTGATACTTCATCCTCTGTCGTGGCCATTGAGAGAATAATAATCTCGTTATGGGGTAACTCGGAGATGTTGTTGCCAAAAATACTTTTTAATTCGGCTATGGTTGAATCTGATACCAAAGATTCCAATGGCAGGTATAGTTCTACCACATCCGGATGACTCTTCTCGTTTATATACGGTCTACGCCATTTGGCATATTTCCACCCTTCAAGAATCTTGTCAACTCCACTGCCGGCTTTATCTGAGCGTCCTATCAATCCAAACATTTTCTGAAGAGAGGGGTTACGACACTCGCTATGTCCGCCTTCATAATACTGTGGAACAGAAATCAGCAGTGTCCCGGGATTGCGCATCACAATTCCGTCAGGACGCTTTTCAACAACCAGCCTCGGTGAACGGCAATAGCTTGCATGGACACACAGGTTAATAAATGCTTCTCTGACCGCTTCGTGAGTAGGTGTATCTTCCTGTCGTTCATCTCCTTTTAGAACAAAGGGTTTTGGCAAGAACGCATGAAGTTTGGGCAATACACGTCTGTAGAATTGAAACAGATTACATTCCCATGTACCATCGGGATAAACCCGGTCGATCCACCTCGTTTTGCTCGTATCCTGCGGAATGTCTCGATAATCGAGCATAAAGTCCGGCAGACATGCCACATCGGTTATGGCCTCGGTCTTTCCAAACATCAGCAGTCCGGCAAGAGTAAAACCCTCTTCTCCGGTGACTCTATCCTTACGATAGCCTCCAAGTTTCTTCATCAGTTCCAGATCCTCAAGCACAGCCCATGGATGTGAAGGTGTCAGATTGGTAAACAATGTGCGATACTGGCGAAATGATGTAAGATCGATGTCATCCCAACTGTAATTTGGTAATATTTTTGCCTCCTGAAGCACTTCGGAGTTCTTCCTATCGGCAAACATTTGGGATACGGTCGATGGCTCGCATCTATAGTCCCCCTCATAGTCTCGTCGGTATGTGCCTGTCAAAGGGTCTAATCCGACATACACCGGACGTTGGTCTCTGGTTGCTCTCGGAATAAAAAACGCAAGTATATATCCGTTGCCATACGCTTCGCTCACAACGTCTTTATCCGTCAAAAGTGGCAGACTTACTTTTTCGCGGTCATGTTGCAAGTCGGAAAATTTTTTCTTGAAGTCCGTCACGGTCGCTTCGTTCAAAGGGTCTACCGAAAAAATGCCATGTTTTTCTCTGACTCCGAATATCACCACGCCGCCGTCAGTATTTGCGAAAGAGGAATAGGTTTCCCAGAATGACCCCGGGAAACCGCCTTTCGCCGACTTGAACTCCACCTCGCAACTCTCCTTGTTGGCGAGCAGCTCGTCAAGAAATCCCTTGATTCGCAAACTCTCTTTTATATAGTCAGATTCCATATCAATTCTTTATAAGTATTTCTAATCACGCACCACGTCAGTAGCCGGGAACCACCGGCAGCTGTTCCCGTCATCCCATACCGCCCTCACCTCGCGGTCATTGAAAATCCGTATCGACTTCTTGCTCATAAATTACAATTTTACGGCTCTGCGGCTATTGAGATTGAGTCATCGGAGAATGTAGAGTATGGACGTGGCGAAGAATGACGCTTGAAGTTTTCAGCCTGCTCGAGAATTTCCTTGTAGACTTCATCGCGTATTTTGGGCGGATAGCCTGCGCGTGCAAGAAGGACTATGACGTTCATCTTCAGCGTAGCACGTAGGTCCGTGCGGTTAAGCCAGTCCTCTACGTCGCTTTGCTCCTCAACCATTGTCTTGATTGCTTTGGCGAGTTCAGTCAGCTTTTCATCGGGGAAATTCTCGATAAACCCATATTTCACAGCTACCGCTTTCAGTATGTCAAAGAAAGCTTTTTCGGCCAGAGAGAGTCCGATGGCATCACCTGATTTACGTTCTCCGGCTACTTCCTCCATCAGCTTCACCATCTCACCGACGACATCATCAATAACGTCGTTGGCAAGCGCGGCATCATCGGAACGGTCATTATACTTCTTTACTATATCTTCAAGGCGCTTGGTGAAGTCGACTCCTTTCTGCCTGTTGACTTTGCGCAGTGACTCAATAACCTGTTTGAGAAGTTGCTCCATCAGTTTGACCTTTGTGTTCTTATAGGGAATCTGATCTATGCGCTTCATATATTCCGACGAAAGAAGGTCTATTTCTTCATCGGAGGCTACACCAATCTTGGCAATCTCTTCCACCGTATCAGAAACGAGAGCATCTTTCAACATCTCTGCGACACGCTTGTTCATCCTGACAGCATCCGGAGCATTGCCCTTGGTAAGCTTAGAGATGATGCTTCGTATGGCAAGGAAGAAATTAAGGTCGTTGACTTCGGCATCATTCAACAGGTCGGAATTGCAGCAGATATCGTATGCACCTTTCATCTTCTTGACATGGCGCATAAAGCGTGTTTCCTCCGCCTTTGTTTTCTGGACATATTCCGCTGCCTTATTCAGCACATCAAGCTGCTGCAGTGGAGTGCCGGTAAAGTAAATCGACCAGTCAAACCTATTGAACATGCGGCGAATGATGTCAAGCTCATCCCTGACAACCTTTACAGCCTCCTCTATTGTTTCAAGATCGGGACCGTCAACATCACCGTTACCTCCATACTGATGCAAAGCCTCGTTCATCTGTCGTTTGATACCGAGGTAATCCACAACAAGACCTTTTTCTTTGCCCGGATATACACGGTTTACTCGCGATATGGTCTGAATCAAGGTGTGCATCTGGAGCGGCTTGAAGCAATACATTGTGTCGAGGCTCGGAACGTCGAAGCCGGTTATCCACATATCCACGACAATAGCAATCTTGAAATTGCTTTTCTCTTCCTTGAACTGCTTGTCAAGAGTCTTGCGGTATTCATCGTTACCAAGATGGTTATATAGCTCCTCGCTATCTTCGTCCTTGTTTCGGGTGATGACCATAGCCATGCGTGGCATCGGCTTTATCTGCTCACGCTCTTTGTCGGTAAGCGTTTCTCCCGCCACACATTCCTTGACTTCCGCCCATTCCGGACGGATGCGTATGATTGCCTGATAGAGATTCCAGGCAATGCCGCGACTGCTGCACACAATCATTGCCTTTCCGAGCACAGTTGACCCTTCTTCCACTCTACGCTCATAATGCTCCACAATATCTTTGGCAATATTGGCTAAAAGGTCCGGGTCATTGAGGATTACATCTATGCGGGTCATTCGCTTTTTGCTTTCCTCAATCTGGTATTCACTTGCACCTTCGTCCTTGCACTCCGAGTAGTATTTCTCAATCTCCTTGACCTTTGCCGAATCAATCATCACTTTTGCAGCTCGACCTTCATAGACAATCTTGCGGGTGATTTCGTCAGCAACCGCCTCTGTCATTGTATACCGGTCTACTATCGGGCCGAATACATCGAGGGTGTTATCGAGCGGGGTACCGGTAAAGCCGACGTATGTGGCATTAGGCAACGAGTCCCGCAGGTATTTGGCGAAGCCATACTTGCGTGCCACTCCCTTATCGGTGATTTTTGTCTTCATTCCGAGACCTGCCTGTGAGCGGTGGGCTTCATCGGAGATACATATTATGTTGGCACGGTCGCTCAACAACCCCATCCCCTCCTCGAATTTCTGGATAGTCGTGAGGAAGACTCCTCCTGCGGCACGCCCGCGCAATAGCTCGCCAAGCGCCTCGCGACTGTTTGCCTGCGCTATGGTCTTGTCACCGATATACTTAGTGGCGTTGAGAAATGTTTTGGCCAACTGATTGTCAAGATCGGTACGGTCGGTTATCAGTACGATTGTCGGGCTGCTCAGCCTTTTGGAGCGCATAAGCTGTTGCGCCAGGAAGAGCATTGTGTACGACTTGCCGCAACCGGTAGCTCCGAAATATGTGCCCCCCTTTCCGTCTCCATCAGGATTCAGACGTGAGTGACGGAGAATATTTTCATACAATGCTGTGGTGGCAAAATACTGCGGGTAGCGACACACGATCTTATCTTCACTTTTCGGTGTGTCCGGCAGGTAGATGAAGTTATGCACAACATCAATAAGCCTTTCCTTGCGGAACAGGCCGTGCATCATGGTGAACATTGAATCGAAAGCCCCTTCAAGCACAGAATCAGTGGCTTCCGCTTTGTTCCAGCCATAGAAATATTCGTATGGAGCGAAAAGCGAACCCATTTTATTGTTCACTCCATCGCTGATCACCACAAATGCGTTGTAGCGGAACAGTTTTGGTATATCACGGCGATAGCGGCGAGTGAGCTGCTTGTAGGCGTTCTCAATTGTAGTATTCTGCTTGATGGCGTTCTTAAACTCCAGAACTACAAGCGGCAGACCGTTAACAAAGACTATGCCGTCGGGAATACGGTGATGTTCACCGTCGATGGCAAACTGGTTGACAAACTTGAAGATGTTCTTTGCTCCCTTGGTTTGCTCATCTGTTTTGAACTCATCATAATTGATGAGATTGATATACAGGTCCGGCAGTTTCGGATCGGTGCGACGCAGGGAGAAACCCCGTTGAATCAAACGCAGTGCCTCCACATTCTCTGCATAAACGCCACCGCCATCAGTGGTTTCTATCTTGGCAATAGCACGATTTATTTCATCCGCCGTAATGCCTTGCTCTTTATGATGCTCCTTTAGGAAAGTCCGCAGGTCATCATAGAGAATAACATCGCGGGTGTCACGGTTGATGTTCTCGCCATGCACATAGTCGTAGCCCTCAGCCTTGAAAAGCTCGACAAACGCCTGCTCTAATTGTGCTTCGTTGAATGCTGCCATAGCAATTCATTTGAATAGATTTCTCCCAGTTTCTGTTAACGTATATTTTTGTTTGGAGCTGGTAGGTTTGTCCGGGTTTGTCATTTCTACATAACCAAATTCAATCATTGGATTAAGAATCTTTCGTCTGAATTCAATGACATCAGGATGACTAAGAAACTTGGTTATATCTTTAATCGTTGACGACGAATTGTTCAGATACTCCAGCATCTCAATCGTACACTGGCATAGGAAAGGCTTGTCAATGGATTTCTTTGATTTGTTCCAGACTTTTACAGATAACTGTCCAAGTATCTGTAAAAGCTGAGTTGTATTCGACATACTGCATTGATATATAGCACTTTGGACTTTTACTGATGTCTGTCCAAGTATCCGTAAAAGTTCTGCGTCTAAGTTCGGACGAGCCTCAGTTGGAGTCGCCAGACTGTTAATGTCGCTCATATCCTTACGGCATGGTATAGTCATTAGAAAATAAGTTCTGTCGGCATCTGTTTCTATAGAAGCCTTTTCCGAGCCGTTCTCTCTGAGAGCTTTCTGTATAGTCGGTATTCCGGTAGCACGCCCTTCCGTCAGATCCAGTTCTTTGAGGAAATCGCCCAACCTACGGTTGCGGTATCTGCGTGCCTTTAACTTTGTCGCCGCTTGTATCGCTTCAGCGGTTATCGACCTATCCGGACCTGCGTAACTCAATATATCGACGTGAGTAGGCTCGATTGTAATTTCAACCGGTTCACGCTCTTGGTAGTCGCGATGATACAGAGCATTGACAACCGATTCCTCAAATGCCTGGTAAGGATAATTGTAAGTTTTGTCAGATTTCTCATTATCCGTAGGTTTTGAGATACGCTTCTTTATTACGTTAGTTCGCAAATAAGTTAAGGTATCCCTAATCATCTTAGGCACCGGCCCCACAATCTTCGGTACTTCAATCATCACATCAGGATTTTCAATACTTCCCTCGGGAAAAATCACAATTTCAACTTGTGTTACCGGGAAAAACTTTTCCGGATGCTCACAAAACATCATTGCTGCCACGTTCTTAATAAGACGGTTTTCTGTGGGACCGGTCAGCAAGTCCATCTCATCAAGAATCTCCGTCAGAGGACGTTCTGAGAAATTGTCAGCAAGCTTGCTTTTTACTGATTTGAGATGGTCGTAAACCAGGACGCCCGAGATATCATCAAGTTTAATGTCTTCATTGCCAAGGTCATCAAATGGAATACGATTAGCGAGCGCACGAACTTCATCGAGAGTTTCCCCTCTTGCTTCAATAGTCGACGATTTGCTACGTATATAGTATTTCATCGTAGACTTGCTTTTGGAGACGACGCTCTCAGCAACACAATATGGGCGATTGGGGCCTGTCGGCACCCAAATGGCAAGGATTGTCCGTCCATCAATTTCTTCAACGGAGACCTTTGTATTATAGGATATAGATTTTAAGTTTGACGACGATATTTTAGCATCATAACCAACCATATCCTGAAGTATACCGTCAATCGACTCCAATGGCAGACCTTTCACCGGACGTTTTGCAATGCCATTCTCATCTTGTTCTACGCCAACAAGAATATACCCTCCGCCTGTATTATCCAGATCTGTCGCAAAGGCACAAATAGAATGATAAATCTTATCAGGATTCCATCCGGCTTTGAACTCTATGCGATTAGACTCCACCTTTCGTTTATTGAGAAGGTCTTCTATGTTTATTGGTAATGCCATATCTTGTTGGATTAAAAGATTTGATAGTCTGGTATTAATAAATCGCGAGTATCACGGCTGATATTCTCGCCATGCACATAGTCGTAGCCCTCCTTTTTGAAAAACTCGGCAAACGCCTGCTCTAATTGTACTTCGTTGAATGCTGCCATGGTTTATAATTTGGAGAGCTTTGTGAGAAGTAAGGAAGAAAAATCGTTAAGTACCTCTTCTTCTTCCGCTAATCCTATCTTAACAACTTCTATTTTATCTACAACTGAATAGAAGTTAGCGCAAATATCAACCGGAGGTATGAGTATGACAAGCTCCTCAACACTATTAATAGTCACTTGTGCTTGCGCAGAGCCGGTTCTTAATGTCGAGGTATCCAATGAAAGCAGATGATAATACAGGTAGTCTCGATAACTTTCATTATTTAGCTTAATGGCTATCGCAAGATTAGTTAAGTAAAATTTTCTTGGTGATTTTACTATTTTACCTGATCCCGAATCTCCACGAGCAATAACCACTATATGTTGTTTATCATACATTGCTTCATTACAGTATCCCACGACACCATAGCCACTAAAAACAGGTATTATGCCATTGTCCTTCTCTTTAGGCATTCTACCATAAGCGAAGTTTGCTAAGTCTTTCATTTTCCCCATACGCCAGCCTTGAGGGAGGTTTTCGGGGTCGATGTCGTCGACAAACATTTTGCGATATATGGTTTGGGCTGTGGCTTCGAGCGTGGCGATTAGGCGACGGTTATTCTCAATACGTCGCTCCACAGCCTGATACTCCGCAACAATCTTCCGCTGCACCTCAATCGGTGGTACCGGTATATTAAGATTCTCGAAATCTTCCCAAGTAAGACTTCCTCGAACTCCACCTACAGCCCAAAATGTTACTTCTCTATCAAATTCCTTTCGAGAGAACCACATCATGAGAAATTCCGGCAATAGTTCATCCTTACGATATACCTCAAACATTGGATATGCAGGAGACATTATCCCTTTTTCTCCTTTGAACATGGCAATAGGCATCTTCCCATCACGACTTACCTGCATAAGAGAGCAAGCAAATTGGCCATTGGAAATAACCTTATAATTTGAAAGGTCAGTACCGATAGTATTTGCAACTGATGGAATAAAGGCTTTTTCAATGGTTAACCCCACAAGATTGTCCACCGCAAGGTCACGATTGCGGACATCAACCTGACGTATGTAATTGCCTAATCGCTTATAATTCGATTGCATAACCAAGGGATTTGAAAACTTCAAGAACGGCAGCGCGGCTTTCAGCCTCTTTACGGAGGATGTCGGTAAGCTCGCCCTGAAGTTCTTTCATTCGTGTATCATAGTCAACGGTTTCGTCACGGTTGACAAATTCGATATACTTTGAGGGTACAAGAGAAAAGCCTTTTGCCTTGACCTCATCGAATGAAGCGGAATAGCAGAACTCCGGTTCGTTGGAATACGACTCTGAGGCACCTTCTCTCTGCCAGTTGTGATAGGTACGCGCTACTTTCTGAATATCATCTTCAGTGAAACGCACATATTTCTTCTCGAACGGTTCGCCCATCTGGCGCATATCGATAAACAGAATCTCTCCTTCCCGGTCACGATAGTGGATTTCCTCTCCGTTACGGCTGACTACACGACCTTTCTTATTCTTGTTTAGAATCCATAAGGTCACAGAAATGTCAGTAGAGTAGAACAGATTTCGTGGCAAGATCACAATTGACTCCACGATGTCATTCTCAATCATCTTACGGCGGATGGCGCCCTCAATACCGTCGGCAGAGAGTGCTCCGTTTGCGAGAATGAAACCGGCAACACCGTTGTCTGACAGCTTGCTCACCATGTTGAGTATCCAGCCATAGTTGGCGTTGGATGTCGGAGGTGTATCATAGCCGGTCCAGCGCTCGTCATCAGTCAACTGGTTATCGGCTCGCCAGTCTTTCTGATTGAACGGGGGGTTTGCCATGATAAAGTCCGCCTTAAGGTCGCGATGACGGTCGTCGGTAAACGTGTTGGCTGCATAGTCACCCAAATCTGCTGCAATGCCACGGATGGCAAGGTTCATCTTTGCCAGTTTGAAGGTGGTCTTGGTGTACTCCTGACCGTAAACCGATACCTTACGACGGTTGCCATGATGACTCTCGACAAACTTCATTGACTGCACAAACATACCGCCAGAACCGCAGCACGGGTCATAGATCTTCCCCTCGTATGGTTCAATCATCTCGGCAATGAGATTGACAATAGTCTTTGGTGTGTAGAACTCCCCCTTTCCTTTCCCCTCCTTGATAGCGAACTTCGACAGGAAATATTCGTATACGCGACCGATTATGTCATTGCCATCGGCTGAGGCAAGTATATCATCAAAGCCGTCGATTTTATCAATCAGCGAACCGAGCTTTTCTGCCTCAATGCCGAGCGAGCTATAATAGTTGTTGGGAAGTGCGCCCTGCAAAGGCTTGTTCTCCTTCTCAATGTCGGAAAGTGCCTTATCGACCTTAGAGGCGATGTCGGGCTGCTTGGCGTTCTCCTTCAGGTAAGACCAGCGGGAAGTCAGAGGCAGATAGAACACATTTTTGGCAGCGTAGAACTCCACGCTGTCAACGAAGTCCTCCAAACCATCAGCGATTATCTCCTGACGGCGTTTCTCAAAATGAAAACCGGCATATTTCAAGAATATCAGAGAGAGAACGACATGCTTGTACTCGCTCGGCTCAATTGAGCCGCGCAGAGCATCACACGCCTTCCACAATACTTCTTCCATCGGGAGAGCTTCTTTCTTATTTTGTGCTTTCTTAGCCATTAAGTGCGTTTCATAAAACAAAAAACTCCGGCGGCAGTTATCTGAGAGCTGGCCGTGCCTGCAACGACTGCTTGGGAGTTTTGGAATTTGAATGGTTTGGCGGCATCTCTGTCTGTTGGTTTAAACCGTTTCGGCCATGTTCAGAATTTTTATGGTTGCTATTTACGCAAAGTTACAAAGAATTTTTGACATGGCAATCGGGTTATGTCGCAAAACATAACCGATTGCCATGAAAGTGTTTGCTATTTTCTCGGTGCTATCCGGTGCTGGCGGAGGCAAGTCCCTACGTTTGCAATATGCCGGGGTATTCCGGCATCTTTCAACGCTGTTTACCTTAATGATATAGTGATGAAGTTGGAGGCGTATGGGTATGACTTGGCGTGGAGATATATCGGCGTGTCACCGACTTTGCCGGGGCGGTAGAAACAATAGTTCCAACCATATCCCATATCAGTGTATAATGCCTCTTTCACTCCCTGCGAGAGCAGGGCATCGATGAATTTCCCAAAGGTGACTTTCTCCTGACTTTCATAGACTGCCAACTCTCCACGTGAATCAAGACACAAGGCGCGGAATACATTCTTGTCGCCAAGCTTTCGCGTCGTCTTGACGGCTTTGCCGTCGTGTATCATCATCTCCTGCGCGAATCCCATGCCTCCCTCCCGGGCTGCTTTATTCAGTGCGGAGGCGTAATCCTTGTAGAAGAACCGCGGACCGGATGCGGCCGACCATGTGAACGCACCGGTATTGCGCATACAACGGTAACCAGCGTAGTATCGTCCTCCGGCCACATGGTTACCGGCTATGTTCGCATGTCCTTTGTCAAAATACTTTCCGGTAAACGCTCCGGCAAACACCAACATTATGGAATCGTTATCCGGCGTGGGAACTCCGCCGCACACCATATCCATCTTCAGCCGCGACATATCGGGGGAAATGCAGAGAAGATTGCCATACCGGGTCTTAATCTCGGTTACTGTCAGCAGGTCGGTGCTGTCAGCCGCAATGTCTTTTACCACCGGCACTTTTACCACCGGATCATTTACCACCGGGTCATTTACCCCGGGCGCATTTACAACCGGGGCTTTTACCACCGGTTCATTTGCCACATCTTCTGCTTTTGTACTATGGGATGCCGACCTGTCGCATGCCACTATTCCGAAAGACAGAAACACTGACAGACTCCCGATGGCAATCGTGATACGCTGTTTCATATAGGATCCTGATTAATGCGTGATTATCAGTTTCTTTCCGGGATTGTCGATCTCTATCGAGCCGAGGCGGCCGAGCACCGACTGCCCGAGCAGCAGCGGAGCCTTCTGATTGCGCACTACGGATGCGCGGACGTTGGTGAGCTTCAGTCCTCCGAAATCCACATCGCGGAGATTCACTACCGTACCCTCCGAAATATCGCCGTTGGCATCCACAAAGCGCTCCGAACCTACGAAATCCTCACGTTTCAGATAACCGTTTTTCAGCATGAAGTTGGCCTCCAGCTGCGACAGGGATACCACGCTTGCGCCGGTGTCGAATATGAAGCTGAGTGGAAGTTCGTTGATGGTGCATTTCACTGACACACACCCTCCGTCGGGTGTGAAGGGCACCTCTATCCTCTCCCCTGTCCGGGCGACCTCACTTCCCTCCTCTCCGGTCTCCCCGACCGGAGCCATACCGGCTTCCCGCACCGGAGCGTACTCCTCCATCAGCTCGCGGAACCCGTCCGTCTGCCGCAATTCCTCCAGATCATCGTCAGACATTACATGATGAAACCTCCGGTACCCTTTCTCAAACGATGTGCGCAGATTAGCCAGCGCCTTCTCCTGATCGCCATACCGGCAATAGAAACATGCCCCGTCGTAGTAGCGGCCTTTATCCTCCGGATCTCCGGCCAGTACCTTTTCCATAAAGTCGACCGCCTTCTCCCGCTCTCCCAGGGCGAGCAGTGCATACATGGCGCAGGAATTGCTGTCGGGCACCGTATCAAGTTCCACTACCTTCCGGTAGGCTTCCAGCGCCTGCTCCGCCTCCCCCTTGCGCATCAGCATGTCGCCCTTCCCAAGATAGGAATAGGCCCACTCCGGATCGAGCATGATGGACATTTCATAATCTTCAAGCGCAGAGTCGGTGAGTCCGGCATTATCCTTGAAAAAACCTCTCCGGTAATACCCATAGGAGAAATCGGGACATTTGTCGATATACTCCGTCCAGCCCCTGATTGCGCCATCAATATCTCCCGATTCACCCAATATGTCAGCCTTCCTCGCTATCAGGTCGGTGTCATCCGGCCTCATCTGCATAGCCTGCCCGAGAGAGGCGAGCGCCCGGGAATATTGGCCAAGCTCCTGCTGGCAGTCGGCTGTCATTTCAAGAAACGTCGGATGTGCATCAATATCAAAAGCCTTACGCAACACCTCGATCGCTTCGCTGTAATTACGGTTGGTGTGATACAGGAGTGCGATAAGGTACTGCCATTGGGCCTCATGCGGATTCCTGACGGCCTCCCCCTTCAGTTTGGTGACGAGCAGCGGGAGCTGCTCTTTCGGGAACTCTAACAGATGTCGGTACGCCTTCATGTCCTTTTCGATAGTTATCGCCTTTATCACATCATCGGCAGCCTCACGGTATTTCTCCTGTTTCAGATAAGCCTCTCCCCGGAATGAGTATGCGGAGGAATAATCATCATGAACACTGATGACGGCACTGAACTGCCGTACGGCCTCATCATAACGCCCCGATGCCGTGGCATTGCGTCCGAGCCCCATATAGCCCATCACATCCATAGGATTCAGGGCCACCATATGATTGTATAACTCATCCGCCTCGGCATAATTCTTCATCTCATACAGCAGCTGGGCCATTGCCTGAAGGATATCCCACTGATCGGGATCGAGTCTCAAGGCCTCTTTGAAATCCCTGACCCCCTGCACCGTATCCCGGGCCACGAGATAAAGGTTAGCCCTGGTTCCCAATACATCGGCTCTCGCCTCTTTGTCTTTCTTCGGCAATCTGGCGATTGCCTTGTTTACCGCCGTCATGGCCTCTCCATAGTTCCCGGCATTGGCCTGAATTACAGCAATAAGCATATGGGCATAGCCGTTGCCGGGATTTTCTTCCATCTCTTTTTCAAGATAGGTCATGGCATCGGCATCATTCCCTTTCCGCATCTCCTCTTCGGCGCGGGTATAATTGTAGGAATTCTTGCCCCCCGTTGACTTGGCGCATACCTGCACCGAGCAGATGATTGCCGCCATGAGGATGACTACAAGAGATTTGAGGCGGCGGGTTAGCGGCGCGCCTGCGGCATGGAGCGCCGCTGCCGCGGGCGCCTGCGATGAATGCATGAAGGGGAATACTTTGTACATTGTCTTGACTGTTATAAACGGGTTCTGATTCAGCATACCGCACTACCGGACTTAGTAAACGACCCTGAGCCTCATTTTCCCGCCCTCCCGCATTTCTTAAGATAGGATTAGGTGTCAGACCGGTAGGCCTGGCCCAATCTTCTGAAAACGATCCCAACCGCTTTCATCACAAAGATAGCCTTATGATATTCCTGAATCTTTCAGCTTGAATCCGAGCAATCTCTATTTTCTTTTTTAGCCGCTCTCTTTCCTCACTCCAGAGAGGATAAATCAGAACATAGTAGTTAATCTATCTTACTAAATGCAAATGTTTGAGGAGGGAGCGGCGATTTTTCGGGTGAAAAAATTGCGGGGGTCGGGGGCGTTGGTTAATTTAGGGGCAGAATGGTGCTCAATGATTCCGATTGCGGCTTCCATGGCACTTTCTGTAAGAAATAACCCGAAAATACACACCAGCTAACCCGAATTCCATGACAGATCATCTACCTTTGTCACTGCGGCACAATGCCGGCGGCGCAATCCTGCTTATTGCAGCTCTTGCCCTCCCGACGCACGCCGGTGCACGCCAGTATATCTCGCTTGTGCCGAATTATACGTCCAGCCTCGTGAATGGCGCGGCACTCGATTACTGGACCTTCGACCACTCCCCCGAACACCCTCAGCATCAGATCTCCCAACTGTGGGATATGCCGAATGCGGCCATCTTTACCTCAGCCGACTTCGAATGCTGCATACATAATTACAATAAGTCGGATAAGAAAATCAGTTTCACTCCCTCTTTCACTCTCGGCGAAGAGGATTTCCCCGGGGTGATGGAGCTGCAGCTCGCCATGCTTCCCGACGGCTCCAACCCCTGGAATATCAGTCGCGTGGAGATATATGCCGTCAATGCCTTCGATCCGGACTGGAACTATCATCCGTCGTTTACCATCAACGGTATTCGCGCTACCCTCCCCGAGGGTAACGAGCGTGATTACTGCGGTGTCGATTTCCCGGAAAGCGACTCGCCGATAAGCGTGCTGCGTTTCGAGACTCCGGCCAACAGCCGCGTATCCTTCTGGGACATGAAGATATATCTGCGCGGATGTCCGCAATTGCCCGACGGTTATGTAATGCCGGCACGTGCCACTTATGGCCACTCCGACCCGCTCCGACTCCCCACCGTAAAGATCGCCACCCTCGACCCTGCCGCCGACGGGCGCCTGCAATGCTCTCTGCTTGATGCCGACGGCACTGTGGCGGCTGCATCTGCCGATGCCTCGGAAGGGGATTTCAGCCTCGACATCTCTTCTCTCGAAGAGGGGTGCTACACGATATGCTACCACATCCCCGACCCGACGCTGGCCGGTGAGGAGCGCTGTTTCCCCGACCCGGAGGACGGTTTCGCATTTGAAATAGCCCCGTCGTTTGAGGGGTTGCTGCTCAATGGCGCACGCCCGGCCGATGTGATGGCCGACGACTGCGTATGCATCCCGGTGGATGACGAGCACGGGCTATCTCTGGAGGCCGTCAGTGTCTCCGGACTCCGCGACGGGGTAGCCGTATACTGGCGCACCACATCCTCAGCCGCAGCCGAGGCTCTGACCGACTCCGATTCCGACCCGGACTTAGCCGGATACACCCTCTACGACCCCGCCACCGGAATGGACCTTCGGAATGCCGACACACTGCACCTCATACTCGAAAAGAACGGTGCGCGGAGCGAAGAACTCAGTTACCGTTACACCTCCTCGGTAGAGGTTGGCGTAGGGGTAATCGAAAGCGATGCAGACCGGGCCGACGAAGTATGGTATACCACCGACGGACTCCCCGCCGATCCGGCCTCCTCGCCGGGGCGCATCCTGATCCGCTCGCGCCGCCCCTCGCTCCCGGCACGCATCCTGATCCACTGACCTCACCGCCTCTCCCTAAATACAGATTCCTCCGCAACCCCGGGTCCGGGTTACGGAGGAATCATTATTTTAAGCGTATTGCTGAAACACTTCTTCAGTCGCAGGCAATCTTTATCACCGAAGCGGAACCGGATCCGACGGCACGCACCACATAGAGCCCGTGCAGTCCGTCAAGACTTACCGTAGCCGCAGGGTCAGCTACTGTCTTCACACGCTGCCCCGCCATATCATATACCTCCACGCAGCGGATTTCACCCGAGAGGCACAGCATACGCAGACTCCGGTCATAAGCCATCACGATGCGTCCGGAAGCGGCGTCTACACCCTCCACACCATCTGTATTGGCGTTAAAATCCACGAAATACGACACATACCCTCCCGTAGCCGGATTATGGCAATAGGATATATAGCGCGAGGCATCGGGACTCATCCTCACCGTGCCTAAGAACACCTTAGCTCCGTCATCCGTCACAGGGTGCCCCTCTTCATCAGTGTCAAACGCCATGTTTTCCGCAATCCAGTCGTAGACCTCCGGATGATTCTCCTTCAGCCACATGGAGAGCAGTACGGGTTCGGATTTACCGGGGAATATGAGAGAAGGCACTCGCGAATCCTTCTCATCGGTGCGGGGAGAGGCCACCGCCATCATTCCGTCATTGCAGATCGAATAGGTGCCCATCGATTCGGCCACCATCACACTCGGGTTAGCCACATTATCAATGTCATAGAAGATCGGCGACATGAATCTGGCCGCTTCCGACAGATCAGTCGCCTCGGGATCGGGATAGGAATAGTTGGCCGTATAGTAGCGCCCGTTGCGCGAGAGCTTATGCGAATTGAATTCAAACATATGGCCCGTAAGATTGTTGGTATAGGCCTTACTGTAGTTCATGAAATCGGTATTGAAGCTTTCGCTGCGCGCCTTGAAATCCTCCATGGCGGCTTCATACTCCTCACGGCGCTCCTCGATGAAATCCTCATACCACGGCATACGCGGATTGATACCCGTCAGGGATACGATCTCAAGCGAATCCTTATAAGCCTGGTTGGCTTTATTGAATGCCATTTTCTCCTCATCAGTCAGATAGTCGCTGCTCTGAGGCATGACGGGACGCTCGGGGAAGGGAAGGAACCCATCCTCATCCTTTACGATTCTGTCGGTGCCGGATGTGATATAATTCCAGTCGCCGTTGTCATCGAGAGTGTATACGATCTGATATTCGATCATGCCGCGATAGTCGGTCACCTGACCCAGCACCACCTTTCCGTCGGCCGACACAAAAGTAGCCGACACCTGCTGAGGCACCGAGCCCGTCACATCGCTTTCAGGGCACGGAAGCATCCCGAACTGATAACTTTCCGACGCTTCATCCCATGTCCATATTACGGGCGACACCATAGTGAGCGGGTTGCCGGTGATCGCGCTGCAGTCTACCGAACCCACGATATAGCGCCCGTCGGGCGTGATGGCATTGGCCATGGCATAGCTGGGATTGGGGGTATCCATCGGCAGGAGGTTCCACTTATCGCCGGCCCAGTAGCAGGCTTTCCGGAAGTTGTCGGTCATACCCACGACAATACCCGTATCGCTGACGGCATTGCCAAGGCCGACGGCATATGACGTGCTGAAAGGGAACATATCCGATGTCTGGCGGTCGAAAATCGCCATTACGCCACTCGTGGATACGAGATAACGCCCGTTGTCCGACATCTGGGAAAGAAGGAATCCCGGGTATTTCTCCATAACCTGGGCATTCATGCCTAAGGCCATCAACAGCCCGGCACACACTGATATTTTACGTATCATCTGTCGATTGTATTGATTTAGGTTTCCCGGGTGCCGCAGCTTATCGTCCGCGGCACCCGTCTGAGAAACCGGTATGCATTGCAGGCAAGTCTCCCGGTCAGGGGGATACTTGCCTGCTGATTCATTAATTTCTTACCACATACTTCGTAGCAAACTTCCTGCCCGAAGCGTCGGTAGCGCTGACCATATAGATTCCGGCTGACAGATTGCGGTTGGCCACACGCTGACCGTCAGGAAGATATACCTTGATATCGGACAGTCCGTCGCCACAGATGCTACGGTCGGCACCGAGGTAGAGCGCTGATGCGTCGGCCACAGAGCGGACTCCATTGACATCGATGGCATCAATTGACTCAGCGGCGCAGTTGAGCACCTGGCAGTCGGCAAGATTATCGGCACGGAAGGGCTTGTTGAGTATCGCCACAACGCTCATCCGACCTGCATTCCACGCCTCATCAAGGGTCACGGTCTTCGAGAACGTAAACGTATCGCCATCCCATTCCACCTTATCGCCAAGAGCCGGCGTAAGGGCCATTCTGATCACATGGTCATGGATATAGTCAGGGCCGGCTCCGGACTGGGGCACGTTGGCAATAAGATTGTTTTCGGTAAGGAATACGGTAAGGTTACACTCCGGATTCAGCACGCTGAAGATCGCATTCCGCTCCACGGATACGCTCACAGCGAGTTCGCGCGAATCCTCATCAAAGATACTCCCTGCCGTAATCCCCGCGAACGACGGCTCGGCGGCACATTTATCCATATACCCGCCGATTATGGCGCCACCCTGGGCGGCATTGCTGTATCCGATCGTGACAGGAGCCGACGAACCGCTTACCACCGTGCGGTCAATCATGAGCGACGGAGCTCCTATGACGCCATAATCAAGCAGCTCTTTACTCTCTTCAAGCGTAAACTCATCCACACCGAAGCCTACATGATGCGAAATCCATACGTAGTCGTCACGGTCAGCCACGGCGGCCTTCAGGGCAGCCGTTCCGGCCGGACAATTGACACAATTGATTGTGGTAAACTGCTCAAGCAGCACCGTGCGCGGATAGCTGACACTGTATACAGCCACATCAGCGGCCACGACATCATTGTCGCTGACAAGGTCAGGATTATCCACGTCATTTACCTCACACATTACACGCAGCGTATGCACGCCGTCCGACAGTCCCTGCAGCGACAGGCCGACAGTCATCTCGACACGTGAATCCGGCTCTATGGGCGTAGTGACATCCTCCGACCATACCCTCACATCATCCATAAGGCAGGCTACGGTATAGGATGCGATCTCTTCCGCTCCGGAGTTGATTACGGTATAGCGGGCCGAAAGTTCCTCATCGTTCTTATAGAAATTCTTGTCAAGAATAAGGTTATCCACACCCAGATCAACCGCAGGCAGCGCGGCTTCGCCGAAGGCCTGGATATAAAGGGATCCGTTGCCGGTCATTGAATAGTCGTCCCATACATCCTGTATGCCGAGCCAGCATGCATCGGGATAATCCGTGCCGCCACGGCGTATCGCGCTCACACCCTGAGGCTGATATCCGCTGTAACCGATATAGATCTCATCGCCGGTGATGACATAGGGTTCGTCGAACACTATTTCGTTCCATCCGTCCACAGGATTCTCGATGCGTTTCATTACTATGGCCGGAGTGGAGAGCGACGGACGTATCCAGGCGTATACACGCTCCAGACCTTCACCCATCGCGACGCGCATATGCGTGATCTTTCCTCCTTTTATCGCCTCAAGCTTGGCCTTGGGTATCTTTATGGCCGCCCCCACGGTGGTGGCTGCCCCCTGGCTTCCGGTGAAGATATCCTGATCGCTTAAGTCATCGGAGCAATATCCTAAGGTGATGTCCTGCAGGCGGGGGTCAAGGACATACCCGCTGGCAAGCGTACGGTTGGCCAGTCTGAGGCCGACGGCAAATTCCCTATTGTCGATGATACGGCTGGCGGTCGCCGCATCTATGGCAGCCAGGTCATAGGTCAGATCTGCCCCATCCATGCTGAATTGCACCGGATAATCGAAGGGTGCATCCGGATCCGGCTCGGATTTCATGAATATACCGGCTTCATATACCGCCCCCTCGGGCAGCGGAGCGCTCAACCCGAAGGAGAGTGCCGCAGGGAGAGTCCTGAAAACAGTGCCGGACTCGCTTCCGGGAGCCGGTGTCCACATAAAGTCGGACGGGAGCACATAGTAGGTCACCCCATCAATGATGTCATCCCGGTCAGGAAGATAAACCTTGAGTTCAACCTTACCATCCGAAGCCGCCACATCCGGGAAACCGGATGTATTTACAATGTAATCGCGCGTTGACCCTTCCATAAGGGAGGATTCCACACGGTCAGAATCATTTATCACCACCTCTATACCATCGATATCCAGGTCCTCGCTCAGGGTAAACTGAATGTTTTCCGGCAGTCCGGCAAAGAGCGACCCTTCGGGCCATGCAAAGTCGGCAGTGACCGGAATATATTCCGGCGCAAGCCCGAATCGGTATTTGCCGAAATCGGTGCCGTCGCTATGCGTGATCTGCACGTAGAATACTCCCGTCGACTTGATTTCATCAAGCAGGTCGCCCTTGATATAGTAGGATACCCAAACCTGGAAGCTCGAATAGTCGCTCACCGGATAGCGCGTGGAACTGCGTGAATACGCGTTCTCGCCGCTTTCGCTTGTAAAGGTCACCACCGGAGAGTCGCCGCTGAGCGCTTCGCTGAACCGGAAGTACATCAGCTGCGGCATCTCGTCGAATACATGCCCCTCGGCGATGGGACTCCCTTCGGAGTCGCAGAAATACATTGACAACGGCTTTTTCAGCCTGAACATATACTTGCCGAAATCCGTGCCGTCGCTATGCGTGATCTGCAGATAGAACACTCCCGTCGACTTGATTTCCTCAAGCAGGTCGCCCTTGATATAATAGGATACCCACACCTGGAAGCTCGAATAGTCGCTGACCGGATAGCGCGTGGCACTGCGTGAATACGCGTTCTCGCCGCTTTCGCTCGTAAAGGTCACCACCGGCGAATCGCCGCTGAGCGCTTCGCTGAACCGGAAATACATCTGCTGCGGCATCTCGTCAAACTCATACTCCTCTGCAATAGGACTTCCCTCGGAGTCGCAGAAATACATTGACAACGGCTTTTTCAGCCTGAACATATACTTGCCGAAATCCGTGCCGTCGCTATGCGTGATCTGCAGATAGAACACTCCCGTCGACTTGATTTCCTCAAGCAGATCCCCTTTGATATAATAGGATGTCCATACCTGAAAGCTCGAATAGTCGCTGACCGGATTGCGATTGGCACTGCGCGAATACGCGTTCTCGCCGCTTTCGCTTGTAAAGGTCACCACCGGCGAATCGCCGCTGAGCGCCTCGCTGAATTTGAAGTACATCAGCTGAGGCATCTCCTCAAACTCGTATCCCTCCTCAATCCGCTCTCCCTCGTCGTTGACAAACCACATCGACACCTGAGCCTGAGCCCCGAGAGTCATGAAAAGCATCAATAAAGTGTATAGCAATCTCTTCATTGAAGTATAAAAGAGGTTCTGTAGATTAATCTTTAGCTTCGGTGCCGAGACAGAACCTCCTTAAGCCTCGCACATCTGCCGTATCGTTCCTGACGTCAGAACGTAAGTGCTTGTTTTACAAGCATCGTTTCAGATCCGCCTATTGCCTTTTACAAATAGCCGGTGTATTTCAATCCAGTAGGGCACGCTGTAAATGCGACCTGTGATCTTGAGAACTGTCTGCACTCAAAACTCTGCCTAAAGTTACGCAGCGCACACAGAAAAACCAAATTTTCACAAAAATTTATAAACCATCTTAATCGGATTTTCGTAGAAATATGTCAGCCATTACCATCACCATCATTACATACAAAAGCCAATATGTAATAATATGCGCACCTCTGACAAGCGCCACCTCTATTGGATAAGTGCTATCAAGGAATAATGCTAAAGTGCACGCTCATTATTTTTCCAATCCAATACAAGGCTATGAAGTCGATTTATACGTAAACTACTATAATTAAGTGGTTAACGTCATACCGGGCATCCGTCATACATCCACCCTCCCCTATTCTCAATGCCACGGTACACCAAAGTCTGCACCGACTGCGGTGTCTGCGACGCGCCACGCACCGGAATATCAGATTGAAAAGAGGCCTATGCGTTTTAGCATTATTCCGCACATTCACTACAGCCAAGAGCATAACGACACCCACAACATTCACACATCAACACACTTCTACGACATATTGCACACCATACAGCCCGAACGCCCGACAAAATTCCACCAAATACCCCATTACACTATTTTATTAATTTTCATTTAAATTTGTTTCTACGCCATATTTTATATAACTTTGCCAGCGTATCGACGATATGCAATTCATTTTTCAGCAATATTACATCATAACCCTTGCAAATAGAAAACAGGGCAAGATGACATGAATGAGCTGAATCAACTATAAGCAACCACCGCCTATGAAAATGACTACCCGAATAATCACCCTTCTCGGAATTGCCTTAACTTCGGTGGCCGCAATGGCCGACGACTCCGGAATGCAGGTAGCAGGACTTACGGCCGACGGCTCCACCATCGCCTCCACCGGCGTGAACCTCGACAGCCACATACGGTTCTCCGACCGTGGCGTGGAGGTATACGACGGCGAAACGCTCAAGATGATGTTCGGCTACGGCTCTCTGGAAAGCCTCGTGTTCCGCTCCACCAATACTGATGGCGTATCGGCCATGCAGGATGCCCGGGAGGGGGTGCGCCTCCGCGTCAATCCCGTAGAGACCTCACTTGAAATCATCTGCGATGCCGCACAGTCGCTCCGCGTGACCGACCTTCAGGGGCGCACCCGCGCCGAGTTCTCCGACTGGCATGGCGAACCTGTAGACGTGTCATCACTCCCCGCAGGACTTTACTTCGCCACAGTCAACGATTCCGCAACACTCAAATTCCTTAAGAAATGAACCGACTTAACCTCCTTTTAGCCTCACTCCTCACCATGACCGGCGCCCTTTCGGCGCACGCCGACGATACCCCCAACCGTCTGCTTGTCACCAATACCGACGGCAACTACAAGGGGTTCGTGATCGACCATACGGATGCCATCAATTTCGCCCGAGTTGACGGAGAGGTGCTCGCGAAGGTGACTGTCAATGAAGTATATACCGACTCGCTGCGCGTCACAGTGACGCGTACTCCGGAGTGCAACTACTATAAACTCGCGGTGCTGCCGCAGGTCACCGCCAATCAGCTCCGCGATGATGTGACGGCCATACGCTATATCAATTCCCTTCCGTCATCGGTAGTGCCGGTGCTTTGGGACGACTTCGACAACGGTCTGCTCACCGGCATCGAACTGAGCGATGACACCGAGTATTCGCTCATCACCGTCGGAGTCGACGGCTACGGCGTGGATGCCGGGGTGAGCCGCGCGGAATTCAAGACTCCCGCTCCTAAGGTAGTAGGCAATCCACGTGTGGAGGCCACTCTGGTGGAAAGCACCCTCTATTCCTATACGGTGAAGTTCGTGCCCAATGAGGATGTGCAGTCTTACTGGTGCTGCGCCGGGGAAAAGGGTGTGCTGCAGGCGCAGTACGAGACATTCGCACCGATGTTCGGCTTCTCCAACTTCAACGAGATGATCCAAATGTGGGGACTTGAAAGCCAGGGAGAGACTGTCAAGACATGGAACGACGAAGCCCCGTCTACCGACTATGAGGTATTCATCGCCATGACCGACAAGGAAGGTAACTTTGCCGAATGTCAGGTGTTCGAATGTTCCACACTCGCTCTGGGTGGCCACGGCGAGGCCAAGGTGGATATCGACCTCAGCAGCTACGAGCTCTCGGAATGGAACGGCGAGATGCTCCCCACGATGAGCATCCAGTTCTATCCCAACGAGGAAGCCGCCTGCTACCGCTACAACGTGGCCAAGGCCGCTGACTATGACGCCAACCCGGACGGCTACAAGGAAGAACTCTGCTCCGATCCCTGGATGCCGACAGTATACTGGTTCTTCTACGAACCCATGGAATGCGAATTCCAGATAGATCCCTCCACAGAATGCGTGGCCATCGCCGCAGGCAAGAACCTCGACGGTGAGTGGGGAGAGGTATCGGTGGTGAGATTCACCACTCCCGACGACTGCGAAGGATGGACTCCCGCAGAGCGACCCGCCCTGCGCGACAGCCGAGGCATCACGCCGCGCATCAGCCCCGCACGCCGCGAGATATTGCGCAAGGGTATGGCTCCCGCCATTCCGATGTCGGCACGCCGCATGGATATCCGCTGATTTCCACACTTTTCTATCCCTATAACCGATCCCCGGCACTCCCGTTTCCCAAGGGAGTGCCGGGGATTGCCATCAGATACAAGTCGCTCACCTATAATAGGTAGACGCAGGAGGGGTCGTATTTGGCCGGTTGCCTGATATTTGGTAATTTTGCATTATGAAGGTGCAAGGATTACGGTCCGGGCTCAGAAATATCGCCTGGCTGCTGCTGACGGTCTATCTCTCGATGATGGCCGCCACGATGCTTCATCACCATGATGAAGCGCGAATCCACACACCCGTACCCACCGACTGCCACGACTGCCATAGCCGCACCCACCACAGCGGACATCTTGCCGCTACTGATGAGAGTGTGGCCGACTGCATTCTGTGTCAGTTGCAGCAGGTGAGCTATCTCGCTGTCACTCCTCTGCTGATTCCGGTAACCGCCATCCATGGCGTGCGGCTTACCCTGCCGCATACCCTCCCCCCCTTGCGCCGCAATGGAGGGGTGATCCGCTGCCGCGCTCCCACACTCTGCTGAATACACACTATCCATCACCCGTCAATAACGCACCAGCCAGCCCCCTCCGCCGCATTCCCTACCTTCGGAATCTCTTCCGACAGCGGCGAGACATGGCAGGATGCATCATGCATATATATATACATATATACCCTATCACTCATACCAGGCCATTCCCCCGAAAGCATCCGGCTGAATGGCCACTGATACCAATCAATGCGTACCATTATCACATCCATACTGCTGACAGGGATCTGCCTGCCGGCCTCATCCCACATATCATCCTCCCCCATCATAGCCTCCACCGGCATTTCCGCCTCAGCCGATACGGTTCCGGAATCCGGTCACGGCAATCTCAATGACGGACACGACCGTCACGACGACGGATACGACCATCACGACGACGGATGCGACATCGACCTCGACGAGGTGCTCGTCACCGGACTGACAGGAGCCCAGCGCCTCCGCTATTCTCCGGCTCCGGTAAGTCTTGTAGGTGCCGGTCAGCTATCTCTGCAGTCGCCAGTCAACATCATCAGCGCACTCTCACGCCAGCCAGGAGTGTCGCAGATTTCCACCGGAAGCGGTATCTCCAAACCCGTGATCCGCGGTCTGGGGTTCAACCGTGTGCTCGTAATCAACGACGGCGTGCGTCAGGAAGGACAGCAATGGGGAGATGAACACGGCGTGGAAATCGACGGCAATTCAGTCAGTTCGGCTGAAATAATCAAGGGTCCGGCATCGCTGATGTACGGTTCGGATGCCCTGGCCGGGGTAATACTCTTCAACGACTCTCCCCTGATGCCCAACGGCGCAATGCATGCGTCGGCCTCGGCCGGATACGGCTCCAACAACGGATTGGCCGACTATTCCCTCGACTTCCGGGGCAACCGCGACGGACTGCTCTGGAACTGGCGCTGGAGCCAGTCGTGGACCCATGATTATTCGGCTCCCGCCGACGGATACGTGCCCAACACGCGCTTCCGCAACCGCGCCCTGAAAGGGATGCTCGGTCTGCAGCGCTCATGGGGCTCGTCGCGCCTTATACTGAGTTACTACCATTTCACGCCGGGCATTACGGAGACGGATGCGTTGCCCGACTCACCCGGCACATCCTATGCGGTGCAACTGCCGTATCAGACGGTAGGTCACTATAAAATCGTGTCGGACAATACTTTCCATCTCGGGCAGGGGGAACTGAAGGCCATTATCGGCTACCAGCAGAACCGCCGCCGTGAGTTTGAGGCCCATGACCACGACCACTCGCACGCGCATTCCGCGGAATCCGTAGCCATCACCCCGCTCCATGACCATGACACGGAACCGGGCTACGACCACATCCACGACCATGACACTGAGACTTCCGCCGAAGCCGGACTCGACTTCCGGCTGCATACCGTAAATTATGACCTGCGCTATGCTCCTCCTGTGGTGGCAGGATGGAAGTGCAATGTGGGTGTCAACGGGATGTGGCAGGCATCCGACAATCTCGGCACGGAGTTCCTGATTCCGGCCTACCGCCTGACAGATGCGGGAATATTTGCCACCACAACCCGCGATTTCGCAGCCGGTATCCATCTCAGCGGCGGCCTGCGTTATGACCTTCGACATGTGCACTCGCTGCCGCTGACCGAAGCCGGAACGCTCCGCTTTGCCGACTTCACCCGCAACTTCTCCGCCCTCTCCGGCAGCATCGGAGCCACCTATGAGGCCGGACGGCATGTGCTGATACGTGCGAATGTGGCTCACGGATTCCGCGCCCCCAACATGAGCGAGATGGGGAGCAACGGCGTGCATCACGGCACTTACCGCTATGAAATCGGCGACCCCGGCCTGAAGGCCGAACACAGCTGGCAGTTTGATGCCGGAGCCGAACTGCAGGGGGAGTTTATCAGCGGACAGATCTCTCTTTTCGCCAACCGCATAAGCAATTACATCTATCTGCGGCGCACCGATGAGGTGGCCGACGATACCCCGGTATACCGTTTTACCTCGGGCGACGCACGGCTGCTCGGAGGCGAACTGGCGGTCAACCTCCATCCGATCTTCTGGCTGCATTTCCACAACAGTCTGTCGGTGGTGGATGCCCGGCTGCTTCACGCTGCTTCCGACGATGAGAAGAACCTCCCCTATATCCCGGCTCCGCGCTGGCTCTCGACACTGCACTTCGATATACCTCACCGCATCACATGGCTCGGACACAGTTTCGCACAGATCGAGGCCGACGTCAATGCCCGGCAGGGGCACGTGCTCACCGCCGGAGGCACCGAGACCCCCACTCCGGGATACACACTCTGGAACCTGTCACTGGGCACCGACATACTGCTGCGCTCAGGCCGGAAGTTCTGCCAGGTATCCGTAAGCGTCAGCAACCTCTTCGACAAGGCCTATCAGTCGCACCTCAGCCGGTTGAAATATGCCGACACCTATCCGCTGACGGGGCGGTATGGCTACAACGACATGGGGCGCGATATCACGGTGCGCCTCAGTTTTCCGTTTGATTTCTGACCGATTTTGCCGGATTATTGCACAAACGTGCCGCAGGCTTGCCGGATAGCGGCTTTATCGCTACTTTTGTATCCCGGAGGAGCGCGAGCGAGGTTGTGCGGCCGACGCGCCCGCACAACCAGCCGCCCCCTTCCGGTGTTACAGATGGTAGGTGTGAGGCGTTAGGTGTTAGATGTGAGGCGTTAGGTGTGAGGTGTTAGGTATTAGATGTTAGATGTGAGGCGTGAGGCGTCAGATGTGAGGCGTTCCTCACGTACTAAACACCTAAAGCCCAGACACCTAATTCTTCCCGTGGCGGTCGCGACCCTACGGAATTCCTAATTCCTCCCTCCTAATTCCTAATTCCTAAAGCCTAAAACCTAAAGCCTAATCTAATAAAGCCTAATTCCCATGACTACTCTGAAAAGTGAACTCGGCCGACGCTTCACCGAGCGCTTCGGTCATCCCGGCACCTTCTACGCATCAGCCGGACGCATCAATCTTATTGGCGAACATACCGACTACAACGGCGGGTTCGTATTCCCGGGAGCCATCGACAAGGTAATCATGGCCGACATCGCTCCCAACGGCACTGACCGCGTCAATGTCGTGGCCATGGACCTCGGTGAGGAGACTTCGTTCGGCCTTGAGGAGAAAGATCTCCCGGCGCAGCCGTGGGCCCGCTACGTGTTTGGCGTATGCCGCGAGATCATCAAGGCCGGAGGGAAGGTCAAGGGGTTTGACGCCGTGTTTGCGGGGAATGTGCCTCTGGGAGCCGGTCTCAGTTCATCGGCCGCCCTGGAATCCTGCTTCGCCTTTGCCCTCAACGACCTCTTCAACTCCAACACTATCGAAGGCTTCCGCCTGGCCCTTATCGGACAGGCCACGGAGCATAACTATTGCGGTGTAAATTGCGGGATAATGGATCAGTTCGCCTCCGTCATGGGGCGCCGCGGCCAACTGATACGGCTCGACTGCCGCTCGATGGAGTATGAATACTTCCCCTTCGATCCGAAGGATTATGAACTGGTGCTGATTGACTCGCGGGTGAAACACGAACTTGCCGATTCCCCCTACAACCGTCGGCGCGAGTCGTGCGAACGTGTGGCCGCACGTCTGGGACTCGACACGCTGCGCGATGCCACGATGGAGATGCTCGACGGCATCCGCAGCGACATCTCGGACGAGGACTACCGCCGTGCCCGCTACGTAATCGGGGAGAAGGAGCGTGTGCTTGCCGTCGGTGAGGCGCTGCAGCGCGGCGACTACGAGGAAGTGGGGCGCAGGATGTATGCCACCCATCGCGGACTGTCGGAAGACTATGAAGTAAGCTGCGACGAACTTGATTTCCTCGTCGACCTGGCCCGCCAGTGCGGTGTAAGCGGTTCGCGCATCATGGGGGGCGGTTTCGGAGGCTGCACGATCAACCTTGTGCGCCGCGACCTCCGCGACCGCTTCATCGCCACAGCCACCGGGCGCTTCGAGGAGCGCTACGGCCATCGTCCGGCCATCTACCCCGTCGTAATCTCCGACGGAGCCCGCCGCCTCGACTGACATTCCCCCCAAATGGATTTCTCCTTGCTGTCAGTGAGTTCGCGTCTATCCGGAGTCACTGACAGCAAGCCACTTACATATAGTACAGCAAAGAAAGCTACCCTTAACATCCGCCATATCAAAACATCACCCATCCATCGCGCACACATCTCGCATCTCGCACTACATATTCTGATACACTGACACGTACCTCCATCACAATATCGATAAAATATTATACAAGGTTATTCAAAGGAGCTTATTAAGATTGTCATCCACCATCCAACCAATACCACTTACCTTTACATCTAAAAACATCTAAAAAAATATCTAAAATTTGTTTTTTTAAAATTTATTTTATAACTTTGCAGCCATCTCACTATAACCATATCAACATTTGAATCATGACTCATTTCAAGAATCTAACCACACTGCTGTTATTCCTTATTATAATGGCATCTCAGAGTTGTTCTGATGAAATGCCTGAACCGATTTCTTCAGAAAAATCCGTTCCTACCCAAAGCGACTACATCAGTATTGATGAAGCCATCTCAATGGCTATAAACGCATCATCACTACTTGCGTCTGACACTGAGACACGCACATTCAATTTACGTGCTGTTGATACAACGTTTCCATATGTCGCCCTTACTACGGATGGGACTCGTTCAAACAATGATACTACCCTCTATGTGGTAAACTATGCAAACAATCAGGGATACGCTATCATTAGCCATCGCCGTATAGAAAAGCCAATTCTTGCTGTCACCGCACAAGGGAACATCACTACCACAGATTCCATTATCAATAATGGCATAAAGTTCTTTTTGGAGACAGCTGAAAGCTATGCGGTCAATGCTCCCATTGCATCTGCATCTCCGGCATTTGAACCTCCAATTGAAGCAGAACAATGGGAATATAAAACCGAGACTACCAATAGCGAACGCGCTGTTGAGCCACGCATAAAAGTCCAATGGGGTCAGACCGGACTCTATGGGAAGTTCTGCACAAACTCCATTACAGGATGTGCTAATACAGCTTGCGCTCAAGCCATGACTTATTTCCAATATCCGACATCATTAAATCTAACTCATAAAAGTAACGCCAACCTTACTCTTAATTGGAACGCTCTTATAAATCATAAGAGTGGATGGAGTACCAGTCTGACATGCTGCGCGTCATCTACCCATGAGACGATAGCATTACTCATGAGGGAGCTTGGTCAGCGAGCAAAAAGTAGTTATAACAAAAGCAGCACCTCTACATATACTAACGATGCCAGGACAGCGATGGAAGGAATCGGGTTCAATGTCGGGCAAATAAACAACTATTACAAATCGTTCATAATGAACAATCTCGGAGATAATTGTATTATTTATGTTCGAGGAACCAACGATGAAGATCAAGGCCATGGATGGATTGCAGACGGCTATAAGGCGACAATCACAACTGTTACAACTTTACGAAAGAAGAAATATCATTTGATGTGGGAAGAAGTTTCCGTTGTCAGATCAGAAATTGTATACAACCATTACAACTGGGGTTGGAACGGTTCAAGCGATGGTTACTTTCTTGATGATACATTTAATGGATTCTCCAAAGACGTCCAATATTTTACAATCCAAAGATAATACTACATATGATTAAATCGTGTTCTAAGATTTTCACATCAGGAGCTATCATACTTTTGATGATAATGGTATCCTGTACGGAAAATGAGGAGCCGGATCCCGGTCCTCTCGGTCCGACGCATGTCATATGGCAGGCCAAAAGCCGTGCGATTCTTGACCGGATGGACAAGAATGGACTCGCAATGCTTCGAATGAGTGTCGAGAACTCCGACCCCGGTAAGTTCGCCATATCCCCTCTAAGCGCCCATACTCTGACCGGTATGCTGGCCAATGGAGCCGACAATACTTCTCTTGCTGAAATGCTCAGTTTCTTCAATACAGATTCCACTGAGGAAATCAATAGCGTACTTTCTACCATCAACGCTATATCCAGAGGAACTGACAACAACGCTACCGTCGACATACGGAATGCCATATGGTTTGATAACGATACTGAACCCCAACAGGACTTTATAAGTGCAATCAGCTCTGACTTTGAGGCAGCATCATTCACTATCGACCTTAACTCACCGAATGGGCAACTCCACATCAACAACTGGATAAGCGATGCTACCCACTCCAGGATTCCGGAGTTTCTGACCCAAGTGCCTGAAGGATGGCATTTCTTCGCAGCCAATACCCTTTATTTCAACGCGCCTTGGACTGACAGATTCCACGACTGCTCGCCGCAGGTGCAGACTTTCCGGAACATTGACAACACTCGCACGGCCACTCCATTTATGGAGAATACCGAATGTTACGCCTATGCCGAAAAGGAAGGTGAATATCAGGCAGTACAGATACCCTTCGGAAATGCATCGTTCATATTTACCGCGTGGCTTCCGGCTGAGAACAAAACGGTAGAAGATATTTTGTCCATACTTGAAAATGGAGAAGATGCGGAATTTACCTCAGAAGGGAATCACCCGAAGATAATGCTACGCCTACCGCAATTTGACATCAATACCACAGTATCACTCACCCCGATACTGAGCCGCTTGGGATTGGAAACGTTATGGTCGTCGGAATCAGCAGATTTCAGCAGGATGACCCACACTCCTGCATTTCTTACAGATATGCGTCAAAGTGTAAGCATATCCATTGATAAGGATGGCTCCACAGTAGCAGCCGCCACTGGCACAGGGATTGATGGTGCGCTCCCTCCGGATCTGATTCTTACCTACGATCGTCCGTTCATCTTCAGTATCAGCGCCCCGCATATTGGCGCCACACTTGTAAACGGAGTCATTACCAAACTCTAATCAGGTTTCACCCTTAATTTCCCCAATAACACTGCCCCAACGGGCACCCGTATCATGCAGCATCTCCTCAATATTACACTCCCGCCCCATCTCCTCCTAAAGCCTAAGGCCTAAAACCTAAAGCCTAACGCCTAAAACCTAAGGCCTAAAACCTAAAGCCTAACACCTAACGCCTAATAGAACCGGCTCCGGACGCCCATTGCGGGACGGTCCGGAGCCGGTATTCATTTGGCGCTGCCGGGGCCGACGGACGGCCCGGCAGGGAGAGGATTCAGAAGTTGTAGCCTATCTTCATGTTGAAGCAGCTGGTAGAGCCACTGCCCGACTGAGTCCAACAGTGGGCCAGATAACCGATACCGCCGTACCAGTTGCCGAACTTCAGGCCGATCATCGGGTTGACGAGCACGGCTCCATAGTCGGTATTGTCGGTATTGATTTCATAACCTACGTCGAAAGAGAAGAACGGATTGAGCGAACCGATGCGCCCCGAGAACTCCGCACGACCGAAGATAGGGATCAGCGGACCATGCTTGAAGTTCCATTCCTCCGTGATGCCGAGGCCTACGCCAAGGGCGATGTTGGGATGCACTTTGCCGGTGATGCCACCCTGGATGTTGAATGCGGTATAGTGGTCACCCGCGATTACAGGCTGAAACTCGAGGAAAGGGGATACGGCAGATGCCGAAAGGGCGGCTCCGCCGAGAAGAACTGTTGAAAGTAAAAGTTTCTTCATGACTGTAAATGTTAAAGTTGGCTGCACATAATATCATGTCAGCTACCCGCCCGACCCGCGTCTTACGCATAATCCGGAGTCAAGGCACAGGTGCGTATTATCAAAATTTGCACCCACTTACATTTATTAACACACGAATGCGGGGATTTGTTCATCATACACCCGTATTTAATCCACATTCACACATTTCCGCCCCCCTTTCCACACCTCCTCTGCCGTAAAGAAGCCTCAGAGGTCGCCTAAGGAGAGGAGCCAGTCGGTATCATCGGTAGCCGGAGTGATCTTCGGGCGGTCGGGGGCCATGCGTATAGGCAACGGCGGCGCAAACGGGGATTCCCCCGGCTCAAGGAGTTCGGATTCGGAAGGATCGGGTATGCCGTCCTCACGCCGGGCATACTGCAGGCCACCCTGCCGCGACGACCATAGCTGACGCTCCAGCCGGGCTATGCGCTCCTCATATTCGGTGCGCATACGGTTCATCTGCTCCCGCAGATTCACCATTTTTTCCAGCTGCGATGCCACACGCTCCATCTCCGCACTTGCGGCTTCCCACTCGGTAAGCCGCTTGGCCTGCTCGGTATTTACGCGCCGCAGTTCGTCGATATCCTCTTCAAGATTAGTACGGAGCTGCTGAAGCTGATTCTGCACACGCCGGCTTTCCGCCAGTGCCGACTCCTCGTCGTCGAGCCGCTTCTCAAGCCTTTCGGCACGTGTGCGCAGCGAGTCGCATTCCTTGCGCAGCCCCGAGAGTTCGCGCCAGCTGCGGAATGGATGCAGCCACAGGGTCAATGTGGATTCTACGGTCATCAGGGTTCCTCGATATTCATTCCGGTATCGGCATCATCCTCCACGCGTGCCACCCCCGGCTTTACGACTATACCCTTCGATTTGCGACCGTTGATGGCGATGGCCAACGGCTCGTCGAAAGCCACGATGCGCAGCGACT
Source organism: uncultured Porphyromonadaceae bacterium (assembly GCA_947176605.1). Classification (GTDB taxonomy): domain Bacteria; phylum Bacteroidota; class Bacteroidia; order Bacteroidales; family Muribaculaceae; genus Lepagella. The sequence goes on along the minus strand of CAMWRH010000016.1, from coordinate 11,219 downwards.
CCGACTCGTATACCGCCGGCATCGACTCCAGCCACTCCATATCGATCATACCCGAGCCTCCGGGCTGGTCGATCGTGAAGTATCCCACCCCGAAGGATGTAAGGTTCTGGAAGAAATGGGTGCCCTGCGAAGGCTCTATCCGGTAGCCCGGCAGAGCCGACTCCACAATCAGTCGCGCTCCGGCTATCTGGGGCCACTTCACAGGTATGCCAAGGGCTGAATCGGATGATCCCCAGCGGCCGGGACCGATAAGGATATACGGAAGATTACGCTCCACCATGTCGCGGTTGATGCGGTCTACCTCTGCCGCCGTAGCCACGTTGCGCGTGGAGTCAAACGTATCCGGCTTTACATATACTATATGACGCACGCCGTCCATAATACCGTGCCCGAGCGCGGTGTCGCTGCGCAGTATCAGGTCGGCATCGGCCACATCGAGCAGCGAGTCGTCGAGCATTTCCTTTTTGTCGACTATGGGGCGGATCTGAAGCCAGTAGACAGTACCCTTCCGCTTGGAGCGCATGGCATCAGGGCTGATATTGCCCGCGAATTCTATCTCTACGGGGCGCCCCATCTCATACTGCCCGGTGGAGAGCATGAAGTCTACGATCTGTGCCAGCGGGAACACGCCGTGATTGAGCACATTGGCGAAGGTGACCACCTTGCGGCCGGTACCGGCATCGGTATCGCGAAGCACGCCGTTGTTGATGTCGAACGTCGATACGAGGTACCGCAACGCGCCGGTGCGGGCGGCATCTCCGACGTTGACTTTCACGATATTGAACGAATCGTCAGTACTGAAGTCGCGGCATTCCCCACCGTCCGACGGGAGGGCATATAGGCGTGTCTGCGTGTCGCGCAGGGCGAGCTGCAGGGTCGATGTCTGGAGCACCTTGCCGGGATGCTTCGGTGAGAAGCGCAGGGCCATGCCGCCGTCGACGATGTATTTGCCAAGGCCTACGGCCACTTCGGCCACACCGTCCTCGGCCACCTCATCGTTGATGGGGTAGTAATTGAGCGAGCGCCCTACGCCGGAGAATCCGGGATAGTAGAGCCCCTGATGATCCTCTCCCACCACTTCCTGCAGTATGACGGCCATCTTCTCCTGGTCGATGACGTTGCTCGTGGCGTTCATATAGGCCTTTGAGTCGGCGAAGAATACCGAGGCATATACGCTCTTCACCGCATCGCATAGCAGTCGCAGCCGCTCGGTGCGGTCGGAGAGGAAGGGGATCATATAGGTGGAATATATCCCGGCGAAGGGCTGATAATGCGAGTCTTCGAGCAGTGAGGAGGAGCGGACGGCCAACGGACGGTCGACTACCTCGAACAGAGCCAGGAAATTATCGATCAGTTCCTGCGGGAGCGAGGCGGCGAGGAATGCGTGGAGTATCTCTTCGTCGGAGGCATCGGAGAGGGCTATAGGATAGAGATTGTTGCTCTCCATGAAGTCGTCGAAGATGTCGGTGCAGAGCACTACGGTGCGCGGTATGGTGATTTCCACCCCCTGGTAATCTTCGCATACGGGATGGCGCTTGATGATCTGGTCGATGAATGCCAGGCCGCGCCCTTTGCCACCGAGCGAACCCTCGCCGATGCGGGCGAAGTTGCTGTAGCGGTCGAAGCGGTCGGCCTGGAATATGGCCACCACACCACGGTTTTTCATGCGGCGGTATTTCACGATGCATTCCAGTATGAGCTTGCGCACGGCATCGGCCTCGTCCATGCTGTTGAAGCGGTAGCTGCGTATGGCCTCGGCTATGGGGAAGAGGGCGCGTGAGGAGAACCATCGGCTCACCTCGTTGGAGGCGCAGAGGCCGAAAAGTTCCTGGTCGGGGATTTCTCCTACGGAGCGCTGCATCTCCTTGAGGGTGGAGATACGCAGGAGTTCGTGGCCGTCCTTGAGGTCGCGCACCACGAAGTCGCCGAATCCGAAGTAGCGGCTTACGGCATGACGCAGGTCAAGGGGGAGTGTCTTTGAGTTTTTGTCGAGGAATACGAGCCCTTCGCGTTCGGCCTCGATGGCGTTGACGCTCTCCTGGCTTTCGATTATGACGGGCATGTAGGGGTCGCGTTCATGCACGAACCGGGCGAAGCGGAACCCTGCTCCCGGGTCTTTCACCCCGTCGCGGGGGAAGCGCACATCGGAGATCACGCCGAGCATATTGTGGCCGTAGCGCTCGAAGAGGGCGCAGGCTTCGTTGTAGTCGCGTGCGAGCAGCACCTTGGGGCGGCCGCGCATACGGAGCATCTGCTCGTGGGCGTTGAGCGCCTCTTTCGAGAATTTGACGCTCTGCTTGAGCAGGTATTTGTAGAGGGTGGGGAGTATGGAGGAGTAGAAGCGGATGGAGTCTTCGACCAGCAGGATGCACTGCACTCCGACATCTACAATGTCGGCTTCGGCGTTCATGCGGTCTTCTATGAGCTTGATGATGGCGAGTATGAGGTCGACGTTGCCGAGCCATGAGAATACGTAGTCTACTCCGCGCAGGTCTTCGTTGGCTATGCGCCGGCGCACCTCCTTTGAGAATGGCGTGAGCACCACGAAGGGTATGTCGGGATACAGGGCGTCAAACTGGCGGGCTTCGCGGAATGTCTCGCTGATGTCGACGCCGGGCATGGCAATGATAAGGTCGAAATCCTTCTCTTCGAGCTGCCGGCGTGCCTCGGCGTAGGTGGCTACCTTCGTGAAGCGCGGGGGGGATGAGAGGTTAAGTGATACGTACTCGAAGTATACCTGCTCGTCGACTCGCCCGTCTTCCTCCATCATGAAGGCATCGTAGGGGGTGGCGATAAGCAGGACGTTGAATATACGCTTCTGCATGAGGTTCTGAAAGGCTGTGTCTTTCAGATAGAGCGTGCTGAGAAGATTGTCGTCGACGGTGTGCATATGTCAGGTCGGTGTGAGGAATTGGGAGGGAGGGAGAGTGGGGAGGAGAGAGGAGAGGGATTACTTGCCGGGCTCGCCGTTGACCTTTGTGAGGAAGGCGTCGAGGGCGGCAGTCATCGAGGGGTATTCGGGAGTGGGTGCGGAGTAGTCAAGGCGCAGTCCGGCATCGGTCACGGCTTTGGCCGTAGGGAGTCCGTAGGTGCCGATATATACCTTGGGGTCGTCCTGGTTGAAGTCGGGGAAGTTCTTCTTGAGCGAGTCGATACCGGCGGGGCTGAAGAAGAGCAGCATGTCGAAATCGAAGGGCTCGTCGGGACCGAAGTCGTTGCTGACGGTGCGGTACATCACTACCTTGTCGTAGTTGATGCCGAGCTTGTCGAGTTCGGGCGCGCCGGAGTCGTGCACGTCGCTTACGGGGAAGAGGAAGCGCTCCCCTTTGTTCTTGTTGATGGCGGCAAGAAGCTGCGTGTCGTTGAGTTTGCCGGTAGCGGAGAAGAATATCTTGCGCTTGCGGTATACGATGTATTTCTGCAGGTAGAGGGCGATGCTCTCGGATGTGCAGAAGTATTTGGTGGTGTCGGGGACGCTCACTCTTGTCTCCTCACAGAGACGGAAGAAATTGTCGACTGCATGGCGGCTCGAAAGCACGACTGCGGTGTAATCGGCAAGATTCACCTTCTGGTGGCGGAATTCCTTGACACTGAGACCCTCTACTTTGATAAAGGGACGGAATACCACTTCCACTCCATGACGCTCCGCAATATCATAGTAGGGTGATTTGGGAGTGGAGGGTTTGGGCTGTGATACCAGTATTTTCTTTATGCTCATTTTGAAGTGAACGGGGATGATTATAATCGGTCCGGGAAGAGAGTCGGTAAAGGCTTGTGGCGGCGGAGAGCGGATATCCTCCCCCTGACTGCTGCCGCCGCTTCCCTACAGTTATAACACTCTTTTCAGAGGATAGTTGCGCAAAGGGCCACTGTCGAGATGTAGAGCAGTATCAAGGGTACGATTTCCAAACTGCAAAGATAGTACAAAAATAGCAACCAGGAGGTAATTTCCTTGAAGAAAATGCGGAATCCCTTTACAATAAACATCAATTTGGCCGCTACGAAGCCGCCGAAGGCTACCCAAAGTATGACTTTCGGATCGCCGGGATAGCATAGGGCGAGCAATGCAAGGGGGAAGAATATCAGTGTGGAGAGGCCGCTGACGGCAAGATATCCGGTGAGCCACATGCGAGTATGCAGCCGGTCGCTGAAGACTCGCCCCACAGTGCTGTAGAGTGCTGTCATGATCAGCTGCCATATCAGGGTGACTCCGATGGATATGGCTATTGCGAGGGGGGCTTTCTCTCCGGTCCATCCGCCGGATGGGATGTCGCCGGGCATGGAGCTCTGCAGGCGTGCCGATATGCCGGGGTCGGTGAGCGAGTATTGTATCAGGGTGTAGAGCAACACTCCGACCGAGAGGCACCACAGAACGTTGAGGATGAGCATGAACGACTCTTCCCGCACGGTCTCGTCGAATACGTTGCGGCGTTCGCGCACCTCGACTGCATCGCGGAACAGGGCCGACAGGTATTTGGAATTGCTGCGGAAGCGTATGGCCACTATCACGAAGAGCACTGTGAGCAGTGTGAGTATCCACGACATGCCCCACCCTTCGGCTGCCGCACCGCTGTTGGGGGGCAGCTCGGCCACGGCGGGAGGATCGAGCATTATGTAGTAGAGGGTGTCGTGGGCGGCCGTGTCGACGGCCACACTGTCGGCTACTGCCACACTGTCGGACGCCGGAGCCGACACCGGGGCGGAAGCGGAGGCTGCCACACGTGGCGTCGCTGCGGTGACGGCTGATGCTACAGGTGTGGCGGCGGCGGAGCCTTCATGCGGCTGACGCGACACGGCAGTATCTCTGTGCACCCGCACCGGATGCGGCGCCGGATGCACGGAATCCCCGATCCCTACGGGATGCTCCTCTACGGGCAACTGTAATATCAGAGCCATCCTTCTTGCTTATACCATTCAATACTACGTGATATCCCCTCGTTTAGATCTACCCCGGGATTGAATCCGAAGTCGCGCCGGGCTTTGCTGACGTCAACATTCCAGTTGCGCTGGGCCAGGATGTTGTATTTGTCGGTGTTGAGGGTGGAGGGCTTCCCTTTGGCGGCTCCTATCTTTTCGGCGATGGCACACACTCCGCGCAGCCCCCACAGGGGGACTCTGAGCGGCACCACTACCCTTTTCCCCATCCCGGCCATGGCCAGACGGCGGAATTCGCTCTGGGTGTAGGCCCGGGGATGAGCCACGTTGTAGACTTCTCCTGCCGGCGCCTTCTCAAGGGCATCGAATATGGCGGCGGCCAGGTCGCTGACGTACAGGAATGTGAGCTGCTGGCGGCGGAATCCTACGGAGAAGTCGAATCCCTTGCGGATTGAGTCGAACATCAGGAAATAGTCGCGGTCGCGGGGACCGTATATCCCTGTGGCACGGAATATGATGTACGGTATGCCCGACATCTGAAGCTCCATCTCGGCCTTGAGCTTGGATGTGCCATAGCGGGTATTGGGCTGAGGCAGCATCTTCTCTGTGAATGGCTCGTAGCTCCGCTTCCTTCCGGGCCCCATGGCCGAGAGGGAGGAGATGAAGAGGAATTTCGCGGGTACAAGGGCCGATTCCTTAAGTGCCGTGATGAAGTCGCGCAGGTAGCCGCAGTTGATGCGTGAGAAATCGGCGAAGCGGAGGCATTTTGTGGCACCGAGATTGTATACAATCCAGTCCCATCCCCCCTCGGGAGCCCCCCGGCGCAATGCGTCGGCCAATGCCGCCACGGGAGCATCGGCATCGAAGTCGAACACTATGAAATGTATCCTCTTGTCGGCAAGATACCGGCGCGACGTGCTTTCCCTCACGCCTGCCCATACCTCATAGCCCCTTCGCAGGGCCTCCTCGACTATGAATCCGCCGACAAATCCGCCGGCACCTACGACTAATACTTTCTCCACTTTGTTGATTTAAGACTCTTGTTGACTCCCGGAAGGCTCTTGACCTTCATGGGATGGATTATCATTAGTAAAACAGTTGCTGCGCCTTAATGGGTCATAGGGTATGGAATGCATACCCCTGCTCCAGAAGCCACTCTATCGACTGCGGCAGGGCCTCGCTGAGCCTGGGCCACGCCTTGACTGAATCGTGGAACACCACGATTGCGCCGTGTCGGGCGTATCGGCGGACGTTGCGGGCCACAGCGGCCGCATCAAGGCGGCTGCTGTAGTCGCGGGTGACGAGATCGTACATCACGATTCTGTAACGCCGGGCCAAAGCCCGCGCCTGCCGCGGACGCAGCCACCCGTGAGGCGGACGGAAGAGGTCGGTGTGCAGCACCCTGTCGGCCTCGGCCACGTCCCTCAGATAGGAGCGGGTGGTGACTTTGGCTCCCTGCAGGTGATGGAAGGTGTGGTTGCCGATGCGGTGGCCACGCCGACGCACCTCCTCCAGAAGATGCGGATAGCGCCGGGCATTGTCGGCCACCATGAAGAAGGTGGCCTTTATCCGGTAACGGTCAAGCAGATCAAGCACCCAGGGGGTGACTTCCGGCACCGGCCCGTCGTCGAATGTGAGATATATTCTCCTGCCGCCGCTTTGCGGCATGCCGGGAGGGATATCCCTGACACGGAATATCCCGCCCGGCACGAGCATTCTGAAAAACAATGGAGGACGCTCTATCCAGCTCATCTGAACATCTCGGGATGCGATGCGCTGAACTCCTCGTACAGTCGGCGCGAACGGCTGCGGTCGAGCGACCGCCAGTGTTCGTTCTGCTCAAGCAGGCGCTTCGTCTCGGGCTCGCGCTCATACTGTTCGAGCAGTGCGTAGAGCATTGAGTCGATATAGCGCTCGTCGCTGCTTGAGGCGGCGTATTCACCGGAGGGCAGCCCGCTGAGATGATTGGCTATCTCGCAGTATTTGCCGAGCTCATCGGCGGCATCGGCCGCCGTGAGGGCATCATCGGTCTGGGCTGACATGCTGCCGGGATTCGTGTACATATCGTAGTACTTGCGGAGCATCTCGCTGTCCATCCCCGTAAGGGAGATGAGCTCGTTGAGGCGTTTGCTGTCGCCCCCATACTCCTGATAGAGCTCTACCATGCGGTAGTACTGGTAGGGACTGTACTTCGAGTCATACGTCATCGAGGGTGAGTAGTACAGCGATGCCATCATCGTGCTGTAGCGCACATACTGGGCATAGCGTGCCATCAGTGTCTCAAGCATATCAAGTCCGCGGCGTGTGAGTTTGCTGTCGCCGGTGTCTTTGCCGATTTCGCAATATATCTGGGCAGCTGTCAGACCGAGATACATGTCGAGCGGAGCCACGCGTTCGGGAGTGCGGGCCATCATGAGGTCGAGCACCCGGATGGCTTTATCGTATTCCTTACGGGCCCCTTTGGCATCACCCTGGCTCTTGAGGCGGTCGCCTTCGTAGAGCAGCTGGCTGGCTGTCTCTACCATCGAGTTGCGCACGGAGAAGAGCATGCGGCGGGCAGTCTCGTCGAAGTAAGGCACATGTCCCTCGGCTTCGGCTCCGCCGAAGCGGTATTTGCTCATTATATTGTCGTATGCACGGTCGGTACGGGGAGCCTTTCCGGCCTGCATGGTGGGCACGAGCTGATGCGTCATGCCGGTAGAGCGCAGATAGTCGGTCAGTCCGAGGTGATATTCGTCGCCCACGGTGGAGCACCAGTATATCGGACGCGGCCAGCCGTTGGCGGCGTTGGTGGCTATGATGTCGAGCATGAGCACTTCGCCCAGTCCGAGATACCCCTTGGTGCGGTAGGATGCCGATGAGCCGAGGTCGATCACGATTTCATCCACGATATCGGCCGTATCCCTTACGTCGACCAGACCGCGCTTCAGCACGGCCTCTCTGTCGACCGGAATCTTCACTATCGAAGAGGGGAGCTGACGGTAACCGGATCCTTCATCTACCGATTTACCGGCGTACAGGAGCTTCAGGCTGCCAAGCAGATCGGCGGGGGCATTGTTGTCGTAAGGGAGCACTGTGACGTCGCTTACTCCATAGGCCACATCGGCCGGAGTGGCGGTGAAGTCGACCGGAGCGCTGTCGTAGCTCTGCATACGCTGCTGATTGGCATACCAGTCGGAAGCGAGGTAACTGAGGTTGATAATCCTCACGTCGGGGCGCACGCCCTCCACTTCCTGGGCATACCAGAGGGGGAAGGTATCGTTGTCGCCGTTGCAGAATACTATGGCATTCGGCTCAAGGCTTTCCAGATAGTCGATGGCATAGTCGCGGGCGGCGTATCGGCCGGAGCGGTCGTGGTCGTCCCATGTCTGCGACACCATCTGCACCGGCACTGCCAGACCGAGCACCACGGCGCCTCCGGCTGCCACCACGCGCTGACGCTCTTTCTTAAGCAGTGCGCAGGCCAGGGCATAGAGTCCGGCCACACCCATACCTATCCAGATGGCATAGGCGTAGAATGATCCGGCAAAGGCATAGTCGCGCTCACGCGGCTGGCCGGGGGGCTGGTTGAGGTATATCACGATGGCGATGCCTGTCATGAAGAAGAGGAAGAACACCACCCAGAACTGCTCTATGCCTCTCTTCCCGGCAAACGACTGCCACACCAGACCGATCAGACCCAGTATGAGAGGGAGCATGTAGTATACGTTGTGGCCGGCGTTGTTCTTGCCCAGGTCATCGGGCAGAAGCGACTGGTCGCCAAGGCGGCTGTTGTCGATGAAGGGTATTCCGGAAATCCAGTTGCCGGCATCGAGCTCGCCATACTGGTTGTTGATATCGTTCTGGCGCCCGGCGAAGTTCCACATGAAGTAACGGAGGTACATGTGGTTGAGCTGATAGTTGAAGAAGTAGGCCAGATTCTGTGAGAAGGAGGGTTTGAAGACGTACTTCTGCGGATAATAGACCGACTGCATCATCTCATTGACCTCGGGCTGCGCGTAGAGGTTGAGTTCGGGCACTGACTCACCGGTCTGGCGATTGATGGCAGAGACGCCCACGAGCTGACCGGGCATTGTGTCAAGGCGCACCCAGCTCTGATACTGCTTCACATGCTGGCGGCTGTAGAGGCGGGGGAAGAACATGTTGAGTTCCGGATTCATCCGCGCCTCGGGCTTATGGTCTTTCACCACGTAGTAGTCGCCGCCGCGCTCTGCGAGTTCGGCATTGCGCTTCTTTTCGCTTTCCGACAGCAGGTCGTACTCCGAACGCGGAGTGGCTCCTTCTACACCTTTGCCGTAAAGGGGATTCCCTTTCTCTACGACTGTACCCGTATACACCGGTCGGTTCAGCTCGGCCGGAGAGCCGTCGGGCCAGTTGCCGATGTTTTCGGTATTGTAGCCCCCAAGGATGCGCTGCGGGGAGCTGTAGAGGGTCTCGCCGTAGAAGAGGGGATACTCGCCGTATTGCTCACGGTTGAGGTATGAGGCGAGGTCGAATACGTTGTCGGGGGAGTTCTGGTTCATCGGAGTGTCGGCCGACGAACGGATCAGGATCAGCGCATAGCTGCTGTAGCCCACGAATATCACGGCCACGCTCCACATCATGACGCTCATCACACGACGTGTAAGGAAACGTGAGAATTTCGTGAAGAGGAAGGCGGCAAGCAGAGCTGTAAGCACCCAGCCGATCCATATGCTGTGCCCTATGAAGAGCATGCCGGAGATGGTGACGGCAAGCAGGAAGGCAAGGCGTGCCACAACGCTGTCGTGGGCTTTCCCGATTTCATACAGCGCCCATGCGAATACGAGCAGGGCCACGATGCCGTAGGCAAGCGCTCCACTGTTGAAGGGGAGGTGCATACCGTTGACAAAGAGGAGCTCGAATTGCTGCGCGACCTTGATGAAGCCGGGCACCAGACCATAGAGCACAAGGAATATGATCACAAACGATACGAGCAACGCACCGATGGATTTCAGCAGGTTCATATTCCTGTATTTGCGGTAGACGAATACCAGTACGATGGCCGGGATACAAAGCAGGTTGAGCAGATGCACGGCAATGCTGACACCTATGATGTAGGCTATCAGTACAAGATACCGGTCGCTGCCCGGATTATCGGCACGGTTCTCCCATTTCAGAATAAGCCAGAACACCAGCGCCGTGCAGAAACTTGAGAAGGCATATACTTCGCCTTCCACGGCGGAGAACCAGAATGTATCCGACCAGCAGTAAGCCAGTGAGCCGACTGCAGCCGAACCCATAATGATGAGGTACTGGCTCAATGAGAGTTCGCCACCTTTTGATGCTGACGTATCCATTACAGTATAATCCTCATTCCCTACTACCAGACGCCGCACAAGATGCGATATAGTCCAGAAAAGGAGCAGGATGGTGAGCGCACTCAGCAGCCCGGACATGGCGTTGACCATGACGGATATCTTGGCGACATCGGGCGCAAAGTTGGCAAAGAAACGGGCCGTAAGCATGAAGATCGGGTTGCCCGGTGGGTGACCTACCTCCAGCTTGTCGGCCTGGATGATGAACTCGCCACAGTCCCAGTAGGAGGCCGTGGGTTCGAGCGTAAGCCAATAAGTGACGAGAGCGATTGCAAACACAATCCATCCCCCGACATTATTGATGAGGTTATACTTTTTAGTGATCATAATCCGAAAAATGAGTTATCTTCGTTTTAACCTACAAATTTAGCAAAAAAAAATTCTTGCCACAATAGCAGTCATGCCAATTAAACATAACAATGTAAAAACATCATCAGACATATGGAGATCATCAAACCAGAAGCGGCTATCTAATGTTGAAAGAGAAAACTAAAAGACACGAGAATATGCTTACTACAGATTTGAAATTCGGAGAAGTGCAGACGCTGTCGTCGTTGACTGCTCCGAATATGGAGAAGGTCACATTCACCAATATTCTTGACAACGGTCATGAGGGCATTGCTCTGCTCACATTCAGCGCCGGTCAGGAACTGACTGAACATATCGCTCCCGCAGAGGTTATGGTATTGGTAACTGAAGGAGAACTGCTTTTTGAGATCAATGGGACCACCCATACCATCCAGGCCGGGCAGTTCATCCTCATGGGCAATGGAGTGCGCCATCGCGTAGAGGCGGTGACGGATGCGAAAGTTCTGCTCGTAAAGATCAAACCGTAGTCTCTCTGCCCTATAATCCGTATAAAGGAGTTAAGCCGATAGCTATGTACGATAAATGCCTTTGCTCCTTATAGAGACATCGAAACCGGGAGAATTATCTAAATCATAGTCCGTACACACTCATGTGGCTGTGTCGTAAAACAGAATTACGACACAGCCATCATTTTAAGTC
>CAMWRH010000015.1 GCA_947176605.1 uncultured Porphyromonadaceae bacterium | reverse complement strand
GCGGGGCGTGGATTTTTCGGGGCGGTTTTGTCGGGAACTGGAATTTTTACTATTTTTGTAGTTTGGAAAATTTTAAACTGTAGATTATGATAGATTTTCAGACAGATTCTGTGGCGATGCCCGTGCTTGACGAGGGGCGTCTGTTCAGATGGCTGACCGGGGTGGCCGCCGGCTATGACCGTGTGCTTGGCAATCTCTGCTATCGCTTCTGTTCTGACGAGGTGATACTGTCGGCCAACCGTCAGTTTCTTCAGCATGACTATTACACGGATGTGATAACGTTTGATTACACGCGAGGCCGTAAGGTGGGAGGTGACATACTGATTTCTCTCGACACTGTGGCCTCGAATGCCGCATCGCTGGGAGTGCCGTATGAAAGGGAACTTCTGCGAGTGATCGTGCATGGCCTTCTTCATCTCTGCGGCGAGCATGATAAGCTGCCCGGCGAGCGCGAGCAGATGGAGGCGGCAGAGGATCGTGCGCTGAGTCTTTACGATGAAATGGGGGAGAAGTGATGGATTTCGAATATGATGTGATAGTGATCGGCGCGGGTCATGCCGGATGTGAGGCCGCCGTGGCGGCAGCCCGTATGGGATCGCGGACGCTGCTTGTGACTCCGGATCTTAACCGGGTGGCGCAGATGTCGTGCAATCCGGCAGTGGGTGGTATCGCGAAGGGTCAGATCGTGCGTGAGATCGATGCTCTCGGCGGGATGACCGGTATAGTGGCCGACCGCACGGCGATTCAGTTCCGCATGCTCAACCGTTCGAAGGGGCCGGCTGTGTGGTCGCCGCGTGTGCAGTCTGACCGCACCCGCTTTACGGATGAGTGGCGCCGGGTGCTGGATTCTGTCGAAGGGCTTTCGCTTTTTCAGGATATGGTGACAGGTCTTGAAATCTCCGATTCCATCGTGGAACAGTCGGCTGAATCCGTGGAACACCCCTCGTATTCCTCGATTTCATCGGATGCGAAATATGTGGTGAATGGAGTGCAGACGGCGTTGGGATTCCGATTCCGGGCGAAGAAGGTGATTCTGACGGCAGGCACGTTTCTTGGCGGTCTGATGCATTTTGGCGCCACGAAGGTGAAGGGAGGTCGTATATCCGAGCCGTCTTCGGAAGGGATCACGCAGCAGCTCGTGTCTCTCGGATTTGAGGCGGGGCGGATGAAGACCGGTACGCCGGCCCGTATATCCGGTAAGTCGATAGATTTCTCTCTGTGTGAGATGCAGGGCGGCGATGATGCGTTTTCTCCGGTTTCATCGGAAGCTGCCGGGGCTACGGAGCGTGATCCGCATAAGTTTTCTTTTCTTCCGGAGGTGCGTCGTGAGCTTCCGGTGCGAGGCTGTTTTATTACGCATACGTCGGCTGAGGTGCATGATGTGCTTCGGGCGAGTCTTGCGGATTCGCCGCTTTATAACGGCGATATTCAGAGTGTGGGCCCTCGGTATTGCCCTTCGATAGAGACGAAGATCGTGACGTTTGCCGATAAGGACAGTCATCAGCTGTTTCTTGAGCCGGAAGGTGTGGATACTGATGAGTATTACATCAATGGTTTTTCGAGTTCGCTGCCGTGGGAGGTGCAGCTGGAAGCGTTGAGCCGTATCCCGGCTTTGCGCAATGTGCATTTCTATCGTCCCGGCTATGCGATTGAGTATGATTATTTCCCTCCGGTGCAGTTGTGTCATGATCTTCAGACGCGCCTTGTGCGGGGTCTTTATTTCGCGGGTCAGGTGAATGGGACTACGGGATATGAGGAGGCTGCGGCGCAGGGGCTGATGGCAGGCGTGAATGCCGCGCTGTCGGTGAGGGGAGAGGCGCCTTTGGTGCTCGGGCGCGATGAGGCGTATATCGGTGTGCTGATAGATGATCTGGTGACGAAGGGTGTCGATGAGCCGTACCGTATGTTTACGTCGCGTGCGGAGTATCGGATACTGTTGCGTCAGGATGATGCGGATATGCGTCTTACTCCGATAGGGCATCGCATTGGTCTGGCTTCGGCTCATCGCTTTGAGGTGATGGAGCGAAAGCGCGAATGGCGCGACGGTTTGCTGGAGTTTCTCGGCCGCGAAAAGGTGAGTCCGTCGGAGGAGGTGAATGCGTGGCTTGTGTCGTTGGGTACTGCTCCGTTGTCGGCCGGTGTGCGTATGGTTGAACTTCTGAAGCGTCCTCAGATCGACATGGCGTGTCTTGTGTCGGCATTTCCTCGTCTTCGCCGTAGGGTAGAGGCTGTGGATGCGGCGCTTCGTCACGAGGTGATGGAGGCTGCGGAGATACTTGTGAAGTATGACGGCTATATCCGGCGCGAGCGCGAATTGGCAGATAAGATGGTGCGTCTGGAGAGTGTGCGTATCCCTTCGGGATTTGATTTCGAGGGGTTGCATTCGCTGAGCACCGAGGCCCGTCAGAAACTGACGCGGATGCGTCCGGCTACAATCGGGGCGGCTTCGCGAATCCCCGGTGTGTCGCCTGCGGATGTGAATATTCTACTGATGATGTTGGGGAGATAGGATTTGTTTCACGTGGAACATCGTCATTTTTCTGTGAAACAATGAGTTGCGGCCGGGGATGGGTGTGAAACGCCGAATTTTTTTGGTGTTTGGTGTTTAGGTGTGAGTGTAGGTTGGAATTTTTGGGGAGAAATGACGGTGGTAGTCTGAAATCTTCGATGAAAACGGCGATTTTCGGGCGTGGGGAGGTATGTGTCAATTCTGAAATTGTGTCACGTGGAACAATTTCGGTGGCATCCTCTCAAATCGTTTTCAATGTGATTTGAGGGGTGTGTTCCGGAGTGTCTGTGGATTCTTTCGGGCGGCTGACTTGCCGGCGGAAGTCCGGTTTGGGGTTTCGGCTGGCACGGAGTATACGAGGGGAGCTCGGAGGAAGACTGATGTCTTTCGGCAGGAAGTGTGTCACGTGGAACATTCATTTTCTACACCTATATATAATATAAGGTGTGGTTTGCACGTAGTAGTGTATGGATTATCCGGATTTGCGTGAAACATTCCGCCGGCCGCTGAAGGTGTATGGACCATCGGGTGCGGTCGTAAGGGAGATAGGGTAGGGTGTGGAAAAGAAAGTTTTTTAGTAACCATATAACAACAAGCTTATGCAACTCGAAGCGCTTAAGGCCACCATTCGTGATGTGCCTGATTTCCCCTCGAAGGGGATCGTATTTCGTGATCTGACCACGATGATAAAGAATGGAGATTCGCTTAAGGTTATGAGTCATGCCATGGCCGATCTCTACCGCGACAAGGGCGTCACAAAGGTAGTGGGCATCGAAAGCCGTGGTTTCATAGGGGGAAGCATCCTCGCATATGAACTCGGAGCCGGATTCGTGCCTGCCCGTAAACCCGGTAAGCTCCCCTCGCTGACCATCAAGGCATCATATGCCAAAGAGTATGGCGTGGATACGATCGAACTCCACAGCGATGCCATTACGTCGGATGACGTGGTGGTGCTCCATGATGATCTGCTCGCTACGGGAGGCACAATGAATGCCTGCTACAAGCTGGTGAAGTCGATGAATCCGAAAAAGGTCTACATCAACTTTATCGTAGAGCTTACAGACCTTAATGGTCGCGAGAATCTTCCGAAAGACTGCGAAATTACATCGCTGCTGAAATATTGAATTCTCGGCGTTGCGGCACGCGGCCCGTCATATTCCGCCCGCATCGCTCCGATAAACTGTCGTATCGTCCCCCACAGGCGCCATGGTCCATGCCGCCTGTGGGGGATGTCTTTTTAGGCCCGGGTGTCGTGCGGATGTGGCGGGAGTGTCGTGCGGATGTGGCAGGAATGTCGCGGGTATGAGTGGCCGGGATGCGTCATTAGGTGGAGAGCGGCCGGGAAAAGGAGTGCCTGAAGAGGGGATTTCCCTGAATTTTAACATCGTTTGTATATTTAGGGCACGATGCTTGCGTTTATTTCTTAAGTAAGTGTTCAAATTTCTTTTCACTTACTATCGTTTGAATTTGAACACTTGCTTAAATGAGACAGGCTGAGACACTGCATAAAAAGAAGATAGAAGAGATACTCGAAGGATTCGGACGGTCGATCGACGAGGCCGGAGGCTTTGATATCGAGATAGTCCCCGACCGTACGCCCGAGGATATCCGCGATAACCGTCCCGGCGCTCAGTTGCGCCGCAAGATTCTGGCTCTCCCGGAGGCCCCGGGAGTGTATATGTATGTGGATAAGCATGGTGATGTGATCTATGTGGGCAAAGCCAAACGGCTGAAACGCCGTGTGAGCTCCTATTTCAACCGCCGCCATGACTCGGTGCGCACCAATCTGCTGGTGCGGAATATTGTGGATATGCGCTTCATCGTGGTGCATACGGAAGAAGATGCGCTGCACCTTGAGAATGCCATGATCAAGGAGTATCAGCCTCGCTATAATGTGCTGCTTAAGGATGATAAGTCGTACCCCTGGATCGTGGTTACAAAAGAGCCCTTCCCCCGGGTGTTCATGACCCGTACGAAGGGGGAGGCGGGAAAGTACTATGGCCCATACTCCAATACACAGTCGGCAAAGGTAGTGCTCCAGCTCATACGCGATATATTCCCGATACGCTCCTGCCGCCACTATATCGACGAGAAGGGGATAGCCCGCAATAAATTCCGTCTCTGTCTGGATTATCATATCAAGAAATGCGGCGGGATGTGCCGTGGCCTGATGGATGCCGAAAGCTATGGCCGGATAATAGCCCAGGTGCGCCAGATACTGAGCGGAGAGACCCTCCTGCTCGAACAGCATCTGAAAGAGGAAATGACCCGCCTGAGCGACGAGTGGCGTTTCGAAGAGGCTCAGGCGGTAAAGGAAAAGTATGAGGCGGTGCTGAAATATAATGCCAAGTCTGTGATAGCACGTGCCGAAGAAGGGGATGTGGATATGATGGCCTATGTCGACAATCCGTCGACGGCCTACATCTGCTTCATGCATCTGCACCGTGGCGCAGTGGTGCAGAGCCTCAATCTGGAGTTCCGCCGCACGATGAAGGAATCGCCCGAAGAGCTGCTCGCCCTTGCGTTGGCCGAGATAGGCCGAAGATTCGACCGGGAGTTTCATGACGTGATAGTGCCGTTCCTGCCGTATCAGCAGGACGACGAGTTTGAGGGCGTCAACTTCATCATCCCGCAGCGTGGCGATAAAAAGAAGATACTCGAAGTGGGGCAGAAGAATGCCCGCCAGTACATGGCCGACCGCGAGAAGCAGCGCGAACAGCTCAATCCCGAGCGTGGCGTGGAGAATCTGATGGAGCAGATGAAACGCGACTTCCGTCTCCCCGTGCAGCCACGCCATATCGAATGCTTCGACAACTCCAACATACAGGGCACAAATCCGGTGGCCAGCTGCGTGGTGTTCCGCAACGGCAAGCCGCATAAGAGCGACTATCGCCATTTCTGCATCAAGACCGTGGTGGGAGCCGACGACTTCGCCTCGATGAAGGAAGTGCTCCACCGGCGTTATACACGCATGATGGCCGAAGGGGAGAAGTTGCCCGATATGGTGGTGGTAGATGGCGGCAAGGGGCAGCTAAGCGCCGCCGTAGAGGCCTTTGACGAGATGGGGATACGCGGCGAAGTCACCCTCGTGGGTATAGCCAAACGCCTTGAGGAAATCTATTTCCCCGGCGACTCGCTCCCGCTCTATATCGATAAGAAATCCCCGTCGCTCCGGGTCATACAGCATATGCGCGACGAAGCCCACCGCTTCGGTATCACCCATCACCGCGACCGCCGCTCGAAAGGGCAGGTCGTGTCGGAGCTCGACAGCATCAAGGGTATCGGCCCCGCCAGTCAGAAGGCCCTTATGAAGCATTTCAAAAGCCTCCGCCGGCTGCGCGAAGCTCCCGAAGAGGAGATAGCCGGAGTGGTGGGCAAAGCCAAAGCCGCGGTACTGGCCGCCTACTTCGCTGCAAAAGATGAATAAAATTTCGGTATCCGGGTAATAAAACAGCCCGCATGACGCGTTATAACAGAGAGGCAGTAACACATAATATATAACCCCGCCGCCCCCGTTGCAGGAATGGCGGCGCAATATAATGACACAGTATACAAGATGAAAAACAAGATAAAGGACAAGGCGCCTTCCACTCGCCTTAAAAAGACCCAGCTGCAAGATAAGGTGCTTGAATTTCTTGAACAGCGAAAAAACCAGTCGTTCAATTACAAACAGATAGCATTCGGCATTGACGTCACGGCCAAAAGCCAGCGCAACGACCTGCTCAATCTGCTCGACGAGCTCGTGGCATCCGAGCGCATACTTGAGACGGAACTCGGCAAATACCGGGCTCCCGAAATCGTGAAATCGGAATGCGAGGGGATATTCGTGCGCCGCTCCAACGGACGCAACGCCGTAATCATCGACGACGTGCAGATCATGGTGGCCGAACGCAACTCCATGCATGCCCTCAACGGCGACAAGGTGCGCGTCGAAGTCTCAGCCGCACGTGCCGGACAGGAGAAGGAAGCCAAGGTGCTGGAGATACTTGAGGTCAAGGACCAGGTATTCATCGGCACCCTCAACGTAGAGAAAAACTATGCCGCCGTAGTGACCGACTCCAAATTCCTCGCAGCCGATATCGTCATACCTCGCAAGCAGCTCAACGGCGGCAAGTCGGGCGACAAGGTCGTGGCACGCATCACGCAATGGACCGACGACCAGATGAACCCCCGTGGAGAAATCGTGGATATCCTCGGCCGGAAAGGGGAGAACACCGCAGAGATGCACGCCATCCTCGCCGAGTTCGGACTCCCGTACAAGTATCCGGAAAATGTGGAGAAGGCCGCCGAGAAAATCTCCGAAGGGATCACCAAGGCGGAAATCGCCAAGCGCGAGGACTTCCGCAATGTCACCACATTCACCATCGACCCCCGCGACGCAAAGGACTTCGATGATGCCCTCTCCATACGCCAGCTTGCCAACGGCAACTGGGAGGTGGGCGTGCATATCGCCGACGTGACCCACTACGTCACCCCCAACTCCACCATCGACAAGGAGGCACGCGAGCGCGCCACGAGCGTATACCTCGTAGACCGCACGATACCGATGCTCCCCGAGCGCCTTTCCAACGGAATATGCTCCCTGCGCCCCAACGAGGAGAAACTCACATACTCCTGCATCTTCGAACTCGACAAGAACGCCAACGTGGTCAACTATCGCATCGGCCGCACCGTAATCAAGTCTGACCGCCGCTTCACCTACGAAGAGGCACAGCAGGTCATAGAGACCGGCGAAGGCGATTTCGTGCAGGAGATAAAGACCCTCGACATGCTCGCCAAGCAGCTGCGCCGCCGCCGCTACGATGCCGGAGCACTCGAATTCGACCGTGCCGAGGTGCGGTTTGAAATCGATGAGACAGGCAAGCCCATCAAGGCTTATTTCAAAGAGTCGAAGGATGCCAACAAGCTCATCGAGGAATTCATGCTTCTGGCCAACCTCACAGTAGCCGAATCAATAGGCAAAGTGACATCGGGAAAGAAAGCCAAGAACTTCGTATACCGCGTCCACGACAATCCTGACACCGAGAAAATCACCAACTTCGCCCTCATAGCCTCACGCTTCGGCTATAAGATAAATCCCGAAGGAAAAGCCCGCGAAGTCAACAAGGGGCTCAACCGCCTGCTGCGCGACGTGAAAGGAAAGGGAGAAGAAAACATGCTCTCCATCCTCGCCATCCGCTCCATGGCGAAAGCCGTGTATACCACCGACAACATCGGCCACTACGGCCTCGCCCTCGACTACTATACCCACTTTACCTCGCCGATACGCCGCTATCCTGACATGATGGTGCACCGCCTGCTGGCCAAATATGCCGAAGGGAGCCGCTCGGTAGATAAGCTTAAGCTCGAAGACCAGTGCCGCCACTCCTCCGATATGGAGCAATTGGCCGCCAACGCCGAACGCGCATCCATACGCTACAAGCAGGTGGAATTCATGCAGCAGAAGATGGGAGAGGTGTTTGAAGGAGTGATCTCCGGCGTCACGGAATGGGGCTTCTACGTCGAACTGGATGAAAACATGTGCGAGGGACTCGTGCCCGTACGCGACCTCGACGACGACTACTACGAACTCGATGAAAAGAACTTCTGCCTCATCGGGCGTGCGCATCATCAGAAATACACCCTCGGCGACCGGGTGAAAGTCCAGGTGGCCCGTGCCGACCTCGACCGCAAGCAGCTCGACTTCGCCCTCATCAGCGACGAAGGCAATCCCAACAAGCCGCGCCGCGAGCGCAACCGCAGCCACGGTCGCAACAATCCGAGCCGCAAATCCGGCAAAGGGAAGCGTTCAGGCTCGAAAAAGAGCTGAATGAACCAACAGGGTGTTAAAATAGATTATTTTCTATAGGGATAATTAGGCAGTTTCATCGATTCCATTTGCAGGAGTCGTGGAAATTGCCTAATTTTGTAGCCGGGTGAGTGCTACACGAGTAGCACGCTCTGAAATCCGTCAGATCTTGACCGAAGCAGCGGTAGGAGTTTGAGCACTGCGATGTAGAGAGCTCGCCCATTTGCCTCTTTAGCTCAGTTGGCCAGAGCACGTGATTTGTAATCTCGGGGTCGTTGGTTCGAATCCGACAAGAGGCTCCAAAGTATTTGGACATCCATAACTCAAGGTAATGTGCCGATGTGCGCAAGTCGGGGTTTCCCCGCCTTATCGGCCCAATACCATACGAAGTTTTCTCCGCTGTGAAGCGCATGGAGCAATCAGAAAGAACAATAGGATAAATGAAAGGTGCTGCCGCAAGGCAGCATAAGCGTTGAATGTTTTTCATAATTTTGTTTTGGCGGTGTGTTTGTGACAAACATGCCGTTTTTTTTTACGCATATTGCTCCCATGCAAACCGCCGCGACTCCGGGGATGTTATATCATTACAGAGTAGAATCAAACCCAGTATACTGATGTATATCTATAACGTCACTTTCATTGTGGAGCGCCACAATGAGCAGCGCTTCCTGCAGTGGATGCGCTCCGAAGCACTACCGGCATTGGTAAATGCCCAGTCACCGGCACGCTCGCCGCGCCTCACCATTGTGGCCGAAGTGCCCGGCGACCCCGACTTCAGCCGCCACGTATGTAATTTCGCATTCCAGACCGAATACGAATCACTGGCCGAAGCTCAGAAATGGGCCGAAATCTTCCTGCAGCCGCTCCTGGGGCGTTATGCCGCCGAATTCGGAGCCGAGCAGGCGCTGAGCTTCGCCACCGTGCTTGAGGAAATCCCCCTCTGAGCGATTCTGCCGCAGGAAAGAAAGGTGTGTGGCGCCACAGGGGAGGCGATTCGCTCACACACTCCCCCCTCCCCGCCACGGCTCACTTGCGCCGTGGGGCTATCCGGTCAGGATGCTGCGCCAGAAACTGCGCCCATGACGATGGCCCCTTGGCCAAAGCCGGCTTCGAACTCTCATAAAAATGAGTCAGAGCCGCAGCAAGAGCATCGGTGGCGTCAAGAAGCGACGGCATGTCGCCTTGCGGAATATGCAGAATATGCTGCAGCATGGTGGCCACCTGCTCCTTCGACGCCGAGCCGCGCCCCGTGACCGACTGCTTTATCGAAAGCGGAGCATACTCGGCTATCGGGATGTCGCGGGCCAGCACCGCCGCCATCGCCACCCCCTGGGCCCTCCCCAGCTTCAGCATCGACTGCACGTTCTTGCCGAAGAACGGCGCCTCGATGGCCAGCTCATCCGGAAGATACTGATCTACCAGCGACGTGACACGCTCAAATATGCGGCGCAGCCGCAGATAATGGCTGTCAAAGCGGGAGAGCTGAATCACCCCCATAACCACCACCTCCGGAGTCTTGCCATTGACGCCAAGCACGCCATAGCCCATCACATTCGTGCCTGGGTCGATACCCATTATCACACGCTCATATTTTCTTACCTGTGGATCCATAAATGCAAAATTAATATCCCGCCCCCGAAAAATGCAATAATTAAGGCCGGGAAATTTGCAGAGAAACATAAAAATCTATAAATTTGCCTTTTAGAACGGTGTAGACGCTATCGGAATGCAATTACCCGCGCCTATGCCGCGTTGACCATGAGGAAAAGCTTTCCCAAGCCGCTCCTGTGATCAGAGTGAAATACCAGTTCAATAATGGATAGATATCAAGAAGCGCTCGCCTCAAGCCGTGTCCTCAGCGACGATGCCGCTGTGGCCGAAGAGGTAAGGAAAATAGTAGAGAAGGCTCCCGAGTATGCCTCCCCCGAGGTATATGCCTATCTCTTCAGTTCGATTGATCTCACCACTCTTTCCTCCGAGGATAACGAGCCTGGTGTGGCCGCCTTTACCGAACGCGTCAACGCCTTCGACAACGAGTATCCGCAATACCGCAACGTAGCCTCGATCTGCGTATACTCCAACTTCGCCGAAGTCGTGAAGACCACTCTTGACGTAGAGGACGTCGACGTATGCGTTGTAGCCGCAGGATTCCCCTCAAGCCAGACCTTCCAGGCCGTCAAGGTGGCCGATGTGGCCATGGCCGTGGCATCGGGTGCCAACGAGGTCGACATAGTGATGAACATCGGGCAGTTCCTGGCCGAAGACTATGAGTCGCTTACAGATGAGATTGTGGAATTGAAGCACGCCGCCCGCGATGCACGCCTGAAAGTGATTCTGGAGACCGGAGCACTGCGCACCGCCGAAAACATCAAACGCGCCTCGGTGCTGGCCATGCACTCCGACGCCGACTTCATAAAGACCTCCACCGGCAAGATCTATCCCGGAGCCTCGCTTGAGGCGGCATGGGTGATGTGCCAGTGCATCAGGGAATATTATCAGAAGACAGGCCGGAAGGTAGGCTTCAAGGCAGCCGGAGGGGTGCGCACAGCGCAGGATGCACTCAATTATTACGCAATAGTCAAAGAGGTGCTGGGCGACGAATGGCTCAACCGCGACCTCTTCCGTATCGGAGCGTCATCGCTGGCCAATGCCCTGCTCAGCGAGATGGAAGGTAAGGAAATCAAATTCTTCTGATTGAAAATTACGCACAGACCGGATTCATACAGAGCCCGGGCGGTGCCGCCCCGCGGCGGCCGCTGCCCGGGCTTTTACGCTTAATTCAAACTGATCACATATACACAACATCACATTCCCATGAGACGTACGACACTCCTTCTGATTCCGGCCGTAGCGACGCTGCTGGCCGTATTAGGATTCAACGCAATGCGTGCCGGAGCCGCCCCGGAACCGGGTAAAAAGCAATACCAGATGTATGGTGTGGCTTTCTACAATCTCGAGAACCTCTTCGACACAATCAACAACAACGGCAAATACGACCTCGAGTTCTCGCCCGAAGGTGCCAACAACTGGAACTCCCACAAGTACAATACCAAGCTCGACCGCCTCGGATACGCCATCTCGCAGATGACCACATCCACCACCCCCATGGGGCCGGCTATCATCGGATGCAGCGAAATCGAAAATGAGTCGGTGCTTCAGGACCTCGTGCGCAACAAGTATATCCGCAACTGGCACCTCCAGGTCGTGCACCACGACAGCCCCGACCTGCGCGGCGTCGATGTAGGCCTGCTCTACAACCCCCGATTCTTCAAGCTCGAAAACGTCACCAACCACACCCTCCACATCCCCGAACTCCCGAAATTCAAGACCCGCGACCAGATGTGTGTCGTAGGCGAACTCGGCGGCTCCTGGGTGGCCGTGATCGTCAACCACTGGCCTTCGCGCCGTGGCGGCGCCGAGCAGAGCAGCTATCTGCGTGAGGCTGCAGCCGCACTCAGCCGCTCGATCGCCGACTCCGTAATGGCAGTACACCCCGGCATCGGCGTCATAATAATGGGCGACCTCAACGACGACCCCGACAACAAAAGCTGTGCCGAGGTGCTCGGAGCCGTGAAAAATCCCAAAGACTGCAAGCCCGGCGGATTCTACAACCCCTTCTGGAAGAAACTCGACGACGGTATCGGATCATACGTATACCGCGGGAAATGGGACCTCTTCGACCAGATAATCATCAACCATAACCTCCTCTCCGGTGCAGGCGGCCTGAAGTTCAAGGACGCTATGGTAATCAATAAGGAATTCCTCAAGCAGCAGGACGGCCAGTACAAAGGCTATCCCTTCCGCACATTCTCCGGCGGTGCTTGGATAGGAGGTTATTCCGACCACCTCCCCACCGAAATCTTCCTCGTAAAGGAAGTCAACAACTAATATACTTCTGACGACGATACGTAACCTCAGATATGAACAGATTATCAATTCTATTCCTGCTGGCCGCAGGCACGACATCAGCCTGGTCAGCTACCACGGGACTGAAAGGGTATGTGGTCGATGCCCGTACATCCGCCCCGATAGGCAACGCCAGCCTATTCCTCAACGACCAGGGCATAATGGTCAACACCGATGCCCAGGGTTATTTCCAAATCTCCAACGCCGCTCCCGGCACCGACGTGCTCCAGGTCGTGGCCTACGGATACTCCGACCTCTATGTGGATGTGGATATCGTGGATGATATCGTAAAAAACATCGGCAATCTCCAGATGTCGGTCAGCGGCTACGGCGGCTCACAGCTTAATTCCGACACATTCATCTTCGACGAAGACCAGATCAACGACGACGAAAGCTCCCGCCAGTACGTAGGTACGATCCAGGGTGCTACCGACGATATATTCTATCAGGCCGCCAGCTATCAGTACAGCACCGTGCGCTACCGCATGCGCGGCCTCGATTCCAACTGGCAGGAAGGCTACATCAACGGCGTACGCTACAACGACCTGATGCGCGGCCAGTTCAACTATTCCGGCCTCGGCGGCATGACCTCCACAGCCTTCCGCAACAAAAGCACTGAAATCGGCCTGGCCTCCTCGGCCTACGGATTCGGTTCGCTCGGCGGCTCGCAGAACTTCACCACCTACGCCTCGCAGTATGCTCCCGGATTCCGCGGCAACCTCAGCTACACCAACTCCAACTACATGCTGCGCGCAATGATGCAGTATTCCACAGGTCTCAACGACAAGGGGTGGGCGTTCTCGGCTTCCGTAATCGGAAGATACGCCCCCGAAGGTGTGGTGAAAGGCACGTGGTACAACTCATTCGGCTACTCGCTGTCGCTCCAGAAGGTATTCAACAACGAGCACTCCCTCAACCTCTCCACCTGGGGCGCACCCACAGAGCGTGCCGGCAACAATGCCGCCACACAGGAAGCCTACGACCTGGCAGGCTCCAACCTCTACAACCCCGACTGGGGATACCTCAACGGTAAGAAAATCTCCGACCGTGTCTACAAGACGTTCGACCCCTCGGTGATGCTCAACTGGCTCTGGACACCCTCCATGGGCACCACCCTCAACACCGCCCTGGCCTTCCGCTACAACGCTTACCAGCGCTCGAGCTTCGACTGGTACCAGGCGTCAGACCCGCGTCCCAACTACTACCGCAACCTCCCCTCATACTATCTCCCCACAGCCGTCTACGATCCCGAAGACCCCTATGGCTACGAGTCGCAGCTCTATCTGGCCCAGAAGGAGCAGTATGACTATATGGTCAATCTCTGGCAGACCGACGAAAGCGTGCGCCAGATCGACTGGAACGGCATCTACCAGGCCAACCTCCTCAACCGCGATTACTTCGACCGCGATCCCGACCTGAAAGGGCAGTCGTCATACATCCTCAAGAACGAGCATCAGAACCAGGCCGTGTGGATGCTCAACTCC
This sequence comes from uncultured Porphyromonadaceae bacterium, assembly GCA_947176605.1. Lineage (GTDB taxonomy): Bacteria > Bacteroidota > Bacteroidia > Bacteroidales > Muribaculaceae > Lepagella. The sequence continues at coordinate 36,301 of CAMWRH010000015.1, read as the reverse complement.
TACCTCAACCACCGCATCTCCGATATCCTTACGCTGCAGGGTGGCATCAACCTCAACTATACACGCGCCCACTACTACCAGACCGTCAAGGACCTGCTCGGCGGCGAATTCTGGCGCGACGTCGACAACTTCTCCGAGCGTGACTTCGCCGGCGACCCCGACAAGCTCCAGAACGATATCCGCTACCCCAACCGCAAGGTCGGCGTAGGCGATGTCTATGGGTATGACTATGCAATCCACGCCGTATCGGCACGCGCTTGGCTCCAGAACGAATGGAACACCGCCCGCTGGAACGTAAACTATGCCGCCGAGGTAAGCAACACCAACTACTACCGCGACGGCTTCATGCAGAACGGCCGATTCCCCGACTCGTCACTCGGAAAAGGGGAGAGCCATAACTTCATCAACGGCGCCTTCAAGGCCGGCGCAACCTGGAAAATCAACGGCCGCAACTACATCACCGCCCATGCCGGAGTAGGCACACGCGCCCCGCTGATCAGCAACGCATATATCAACGCCCGCATCCGCGACGCTGCCGTGGCCGGCCTCAAGTCGGAGAAATTCCTCTCCGGCGATATCTCCTATACCTGGAACTACGACCGCATCCGCGGTAGCCTCACCGGATTCTGGACCGAACTCTGGGACGGCATGTCGCAGCGCTTCTTCTACGACTACGACCTCGCCACAATGATGACCTACACCCTCTCCGGCGTGCAGTCGGAATACAAAGGGGTAGAGCTCGGCATCGAGTACGAAATCATCAACGGCCTCAGCATCACCGGTTCCGGCGCGTTCACACGCTATAACTACAAGAACAACCCCACCGGCATCCGCTCCGCGCAGAACGGCGCCATGGACGACGTCACCCGCACCACCTATCTCAAGAACTATCACATCGGCGGCACTCCGCAGCAGGCCTACGGCCTGGCCCTGAACTGGGCTGCCCCGGGAATGTGGTTCTTCGAAGTGAACGCCAACTACTTCACCGACGGATACGTGGACCTCGCTCCCACACGCCACGAGCAGGAATACCTCGAAGGGCTCTGGAAGTACTGCACCACTACCGAGGAGTTTGCCGACCGAGTGGCCGAGTACACACATCAGGACCGCCTGAAAGACGCCTTCGTCATGAACCTCTCCGTAGGCAAGATGATCTATACCAAGTTCGGTTCGCTCAACTTCAACCTCAGCATCAACAACCTGCTCAACAACCGCAACATCCAGACCGGCGGTTTCCAGGAGTCGAAGCTTGACTATACCGACTACAACATCAACAAATTCCCCAACCGCTACTACTACGCGCAGGGAATCCGCGTATTCTTCAACTTCGGCATCCGATTCTAAACCGCAGCCTGCCGGAAACGTAAATACGCAACTCCAACCATTCTCCTCACAATCAGCAACAAAAGTAATTCACAACCGAAGATTACAATGAAACGTATCTCATCATACATCATGAGCCTCATACTCTGCATCGGAGCCGCCATGACTGTGGCATCCTGCAGCGATGACTATGCGCAGCCCCCGTTGGAAATACCCGGCGGATGGAGCACCATCGGCGACGGCTCCTGGGAGAACCCCCTGCAGGTATGGCAGGTAAACATAGGCACCACCGTCGACGGCCGCGAGTCAAACTGGGTATGCGGCTACATCGTAGGCTCGCTCAACCGCGATTACCCCACTTACAGCGAGCTGTCGGCCGATTTCGGCGTCCCCACCACCAACTACAACACCATCATCCTCGCCCAGATACCCTACGACAAGGAGGAATGGGAGCGACAGGGATACACATGGGAAGACTGCGTGCCCGTGCAGCTACCCTCCGGCACAGTGCGCAAGGCGCTCGAGCTCGACCTCAATCCCGGCAACTTCAACCGCATGGTGTCGATCCGAGGCATCACCGGCAGCAAGTATCTCGGCGCCTATGCAGTGCGCACCGCCGCCGACTTCAAATGGGGCGACAAGGGTAAATACGAACCCGAAATCGTGCCCGTAGGCTCCGAATACTTCTGCAACTTCTCCGAAAGCCTCGACCTCAACTACTACATCGAGCGCGGCTGGACCAACCTCATGCAGCGTGGCGGTCTCGACGGATGGTCGATCTACAGCAGCAACGGCCTCAGCTATGCCACCTGCTCCTCTTACTACGGCGCAGAGTACAGCGGACCCTACATCAACTGGCTCATCACACCGGCCTTCAACCTCGACGAGGCCAAGGAGAAGACGTTCAGCTTCCGTTCGCGTGCGGCCTATGCCAATGCAGGCAGCCTGGAGGTATACGTGCTCACATCGAAGAACCCCTCCGACGGAGTCCCCGTCAAACTCGACTGCGTGATCGCCACTCCCGGTGAAAGCGGCTACGGCAACTGGGCCGACAGCGGCATCATAAGCCTCGAAGAGTTCAGCGGCACCATCTACATAGGCTTCCGCTTCGAGAGCCAGCGCGGCGGCTCAAGCGCACAGGTGGAATACAACGTCACCGACGTCAACTACGGCGGCGCCGACCCGGCTGACTGGGAAACGGTCGACCCGACATCGATAGGGGATTACCACCTCACCACCGACCTCCGGTCGGGCTCGGCCTACGCCATGGTCTACGACTCCAAGCTGTTTCTCCCCCTTATCGAAAGCTACACCTACGGGTATCTCTCGGTATCGGATGTGGCAATCAGCGACGGCGCCTTCACCTCGTCAAAAGAGAATGCCTTCACCTTCATCGCCGAGGGTAGCCATTACGTAATCAAGGACGGCTACGACCGCTACCTCTATCTCGACCCGGCATACAGCACCTTCCAGGTCAACCTCGTCAAGCCCGCCTCCGGATATCTCTGGGATATGGAGCTTCAGTCCGACGGGTCGTGGAAGATAATCAACGTCGACCGCGACATGATAATCGAATATGCCCCGAATTACGGCAATGTGGCTCCCATAGCCGCAGGCAGCTATTCAGGCATGGGCCCGAAACTTTATATCCTGTCAGCAGAATAATCACCCCTCATCAACCATCATCAAGCAATGAAAGCAATCGCATATAAAGCCATAGCCCGGCACCTCTTCGGAGGTGCCATGGCCCTGGCCGCAATAGCCGGCGGCTCCATCACGCTCACCGGCTGTCAGGACTCCTACGATGCTCCGGAGCTGCAAGTGCCCGTGGCTACCCTGGAGGCCAATACCACACTGGCAGAGTTCAAGCAGCTCTTCGGCGAGGAAATCGCCGTGCGCGTCCCCTACAAGGACGAGGCCTCGAAGACCCCCTACATCATCAAGGGACGCGTAATCTCGAGCGATGCCTCGGGCAATATCTACAAGTCGCTCGTAATTCAGGACGAGACCTCGGCCCTGGCATTCTCGATCAATCAGAGCAGCATGTACATCGACTATCGTCTCGGTCAGGAGCTCGTGGTCAATGTCACCGACCAATGGGTAGGCCTTTACGCCAACTATTTCCAGATCGGTGCGCTCAGCGAGTACAACGGTAATCCGCAGATCGGATTCATGCCCTTCGACGAGTTCCGCGCCGTGTCGCAGCTCAACGGCCTCCCCGACCAGGACTTCAAGTATATCCGCTACGGCTCCGAAGCCCCGGCCAATGACCCCTACTGCACAATCATCGACCTCGCGACCCTCAAGACAATCCCCGCCTACGGCCCGTCATACCTCAACATAATGAGCCAGCTGGTGGAGATACCCAACGTAAGCTTCGTCGATGCCGGACAGACTCCCCCCGTCACCTTCGCCACATATCAGGAGACCTGCGACCGCTACATCCGCGATGCCGCAGGCAACCAGCTCAATGTGCGCTGCTCGGGCTACAGCTCCTTCTGGAACGAACCCCTCCCCGAAGGCACCGGCACCGTGCGCGGTATCCTGACCCGCTACAACGACTCCTGGCAGCTTCTGCTCCGCGGCATGGAAGATGTGATCTTCGACACTGCCGGCTCCAAGTCAGAGCCCTATACAGTGCCCGAGGCCATCGCCATGAACAGCAACGGCCGCGTGGCATGGGTAGAGGGTAAGATCATCGGCAGCGTGCGCCTCGGTGTGTCGGAGGTCACTTCGACCGACCAGATCATCTTCACCGCCGCCGACGCCGAGGTCGACAACAATGTCGTAATAGCCCCCTCTTCCAACTCTCCGCTCGAGGAGATGATGGTGGTCAACCTCCCCTCCGGCTCCAAGATACGTGAATACGTCAACCTGCTCGACAACCCGCAGGCCCTCGGCAAGACCCTCAAGGTGCAGGGCTCGCTGCTCGAATGGCTCGGTATGCCGGCCGTGACCGACGTGGCTGCCGGATTCTCAGACTTCGAGCTCGAAGGGCTCGATATCCCCGGCCTGACAGATGCCGGTTCGGGCACCGCCGACGACCCCTACAGCGTGCTCTATATCATCAATAATCCCGAGCCCCAGGAAAATGTATGGGTAGAGGGTTATATCGTGGGATTCGTGCAGGGCGCTTCCTTTGAGGCCGGCGCCACCTTCGGCCCCTATACCGAAGGCGATGACTATGCCGGAGCCAACATCATCATCGGTGAGGCAAGAGGCACCGCGTCCACATCTGCCTCGATCCCCGTACTGCTCAGCGGCACGTTCCGCACGGAGTACCGCCTCAACCGCAACCCCGAGAAACTTGGCGTCCACGTCAAGATGCTCTGCAACGTAGGCGAAGTGCTCGGCACATATGGAATATCATCCATCTCCCAGATCCAAGAAATAGAATGAACACCCGGTTACTGATAACCCTTATCGTGGCCGCATCCTGCCCGGCGCTCGCAAGCGCCGGGTATGATGCGGCCTATTATTCCCGCATGGACGGGAAAAAACGCGAGGCCCTCAAGGCGGCCGCCAAGGAATGCGTGCAGTCGCACCGCCGCCTCGAATATTCCGACCTCCCCACCTACTGGCAATACTCCGACGTATATCCCGAACTTGTCGACGGTCAGAAACGCTGGTGGGAAATGTACTCCGACGAGATGTATCTCATCCGCGCCGGACAGTCGGCCAAGTCATCCTTCTCGGCCAACCACATGCAGCGCGAGCACAGCGTGCCCAAGTCATGGTGGAAGGTAGGCAATGACGTGGAGTATACCCCCGCCTATTCCGACATGTGGAATCTATACCCGTCGGATGGCGCCGCCAACATGGCCAAGAGCAATTACCCGCTCGGCCCGGTGGATGACGCCTACTTCGACAACGGAGTCACCCGCGTGGGCCTCCCCGTGCCCGGTTACGGCGGCGGTTCAGGTGCCGTATTCGAGCCTGCCGATGAATACAAAGGCGACTTCGCCCGCGGATTCTTCTACATGGCCACCGTATACGACGACATCTCCTGGGCCGCACAGTACGACTGGATGTTTACGAAATCCTCCTATCCCACGCTGCAGCCATGGGCCTACGAGATGCTCCTGCAGTGGGGGCGCCTCGACCCGGTGAGCCAGAAGGAGATACTGCGCAACGATGCAGTAGAGATCTCTCAGGGCAACCGCAACCCCTTCGTCGACTTCCCGGAACTCGCCGAATACATCTGGGGTACACGCACCTCCGAAGTATTCCTGATTTCCGAACAGGGGGGCCAGGTCACCCCGCCGATCACCGGCGACCCTGAGCTGACCATGCCCGTCAACGGCGAGGCAATCGACTTCGGACAGACCGCCGTCGGCGGCTCCATGACGGCCTACGTCACCCTGCGTGGCGGCAACTTCCGCGAGGCGCTCAGCGTCCGCGTCGGCGGGGCCGACAAGGATATGTTCAATCTTCCGGTGCGCTCCATCCCGGCCTCATCGATAAATACCACCGGCGAATACCTCCTGGCCGTAGAATATACTCCCGCCTCGATCGGGCGCCATACAGCCACTCTGGGCATCTACGACGGCGGCATGGAGTCTACCGTCGGCGTGACGCTGATAGGAGAGGGGTGCCCCGTGCCGCAGCTGTCGCCCGTGGTGGCCCTTCCTCCGGTGGATGTGACCGATTACGCATACACGGCCGCATGGATGCCCGCACCCGTCGACGAGGCCGTGGATTATTACGTGATCTACCGCACCCGCTACCTCCCCGACGGGGCCGAGACCGACGAGCTTGAGGCTTCCGGCACCTCGCTGCGCATCGAAGGGCGCGACCCGGCGGTGATGGAGACATATCAGGTATGTTCATCACGTCTCGGATTCCTTTCCGATCCCTCCGGGGTAATTACCGTCGAGACATCGGGTGTGGATACGCTTCAGGCCGACGGCTCGCTTATAATCGGCCGCGCCGAGGGTGGCATACGCATCATCACCGACCTCGATGCAGCCTCAATCGACATCCATGATGCCGCAGGGCTCCACCTGGGCCATTATGCGGGCGTGGCCCACGGCGACTTCATCCCGCTTACCCCCGGCGTATATCTGGTGACATCACCCGCATTGCGCCGACCCGTAAAGATCATAATCTAAATCCTCAACAGCCGCCCCTCACCGCAGGGGCGGCATACTTACCCGACATATGAAACAGAACCTTACAATGGCCGCGCTCCTGTCGGCGCTTGCCATCAGCGGCTCCGCCACCGACTATTCCTCGCTCGAAGGACTCTGCGGAGCGCAGCTCAAAGAGGCTGTAAAGGCCATAGCCTTGCCTCATACCCAGATATCCTACGGCGATGCCACATGGGCAGCTTTCGAAAAGGCCGACGTGCGCCTTATCGATGGCCGGGAGGCCTGGTTTGACATGTACTCCAACCGTCTGGTATGGGTGGCCAACGGCCACTCCGGCATGAACATCGAGCATGCCGTGGCCAACTCCTGGTGGGGTGGCGAGAAGAATGCCGCCTACAAGGACCTGCATCACCTCAACCCCTCCGATGCCGATGCCAACGGGCGCAAGAGCAATCATCCGCTCGCTCCGGTGGCCCGCGTCACCTGGAGCAACGGTCTCTCCAACGTGGGCGCTCCGGCTGCGGGATACGGCGGCGGCGCATCCACCGCATTCGAGCCGGCCGACGAATACAAGGGTGACTTCGCACGTGCCTACTTCTATATCTTCACCCTCTACGATGATATCTCATGGCAGAGCTCGCCGGCCTGCATGTACGAGCTCACCGCATGGCCCACTCTGCAGCCCTGGGCATATGCCATGCTGCTCGACTGGGCTGCTTCCGACCCGGTCGACGAGCGTGAGGCCGGACGCAATGCCGCCGTGGCCGGTGTGCAGAAAAACGAGAATCCCTTCGTGGCCATACCCGGTCTGGCAGAGCATATCTGGGGTATGAAGAGCGATGTGCCCCTTTCGCTTGAAGAGGCCATGACGGCTCCTGTGGCCAACCGTCCGGATGCCCCCGTGTTCGGCAACTATACCCTTGCCGGAGTCAACACCTGGAGCGGCCGCTGGTGGGATGCCTTCGATATGGAGATTACCGCGCCGGAAGGCACGTCGGTCTACTATGCCGTTGGCGAAGACGGCGAGTTTCTCCCCTATGAAGGGGCCATCGCCATCCCGGCAGCCCAAGAGCCGGGCGAGAGCCTCACTTACCGGGCCTATGCCGAGACTGAGCTTGACGGGATGCCCTACCGCAGCGCGGTGAGCACCATAACCCTCACCTCGTTCCGCGAAGGTGGCGACGACTTCATGCACGCCACCTGGCAGCGTGTGGCCGACGACTCGGAAATCAACGAAGAATCCATCTATGTAGCCGTATCCTCGAAGGCTTACGCCGCGATGGGATACGAGGCAGGGTCAAGTTCATCGTCCAACTACATCAAGATTTCCGGCAACGTCGATGTGGCCGACGGCCAGATCACCTTACTCCCTGAAGGGACCGCCCTGCTGAAGCTCCAGCCCTCCGGAGGAGGCGAATGGTACGTGCAGGTATGCGACATGACCCTTGAGCCCCTGGGATTCCTCTGGACCGATGCCGCCAAGAAGTGCTACATCCGCGAAGAGGGTATGGCCACCGAAATCAGCCTCACGGCCGACGGCAACACCGCCATCAGCTTCGGCTCGACCTACGGCACATTGCAGTACAACGCCCAGTCGCCCCGCTTCAGCATCTACACCTCCAACCAGCAGGCCATCGACCTCTACCGCTGCACCACACAGACCGTAGGGGTGCAGACCCTCCCCTCTGCCGACGGCCGGGAATCCGATGCCGCACAGACCGAAGAATGGTACACCCTCCAGGGCGAACGCCTCAGCGGTGCCCCCACCGCCCCCGGCCTCTACATCCTCGTCCGCGGCACCCGCGCCACCAAGCACCTCCTCCGCTGATCCCGCAAATACCATCTTAACCTGATAAGTAAGTTACTTATATTCTCCCGCCTGACATTACTTCCGGTGATGACAGGCGGGAGAATTTACTTTTAAAACGGGGGAGAGGTGCGAAATTGGGGGAGGGAAAGTTTCGGATATTGGAAATTATTTGTAATTTTGCGCGTGGATAAGCGCCGGATGCAATCGGCTGATGGCAAAGGGTCAGAAACGTCACTTTGCCGTATGGCGCTGCTCCGGTTAACCTTAAATCAAGTTATATCAAAAAAAGCAGTAGTATCCGCCGCTCCGCGACTCCCGAAGTCACTCCCCTCGCCCGGCTGATCGCTGCGCAAAACCCCAGACAATATGTTGCCAGGCACAAATGTCAAGACATTAGACCGTGTGGTGGTCCGTTTCTCGGGCGACTCCGGCGACGGCATGCAGCTCGCCGGTAATATCTTCTCCAACGTATCGGCCGGAGAGGGTAGCCAGATCAGTACATTCCCGGATTATCCCGCTGAAATCCGCGCTCCGCAAGGTTCGCTGAGCGGCGTGAGCGGTTTCCAGGTCAATGTGGGCAAAGGTGTCCACACCCCCGGCGACGAAGCCGACGTGCTCGTAGCCATGAACCCTGCCGCGCTCAAGACCAACCTCCGCTATCTCAAACCCGGAGGCATCATCATATGCGACGTCGATACATTCCGTCCCGCCGACCTCCGCAAAGCCGAATACGCCACCGACGACCCCGTGGCCGAACTCGGCATCGACCCCTCCCGCATACTGCTCGTGCCCATGACCACACTGCTCAAGAACACCCTCGCCGACTCCGGCATGGACCCCAAGGCAGTGCTCAAATGCAAGAACATGCTCGCCCTCGGCCTCATCTGCTGGCTTATGGACCGCCCAGTAGAAAGCGTGCTCCGCAAGCTTCAGGCCAAATTCGCCAAAAAGCCCGCAGTCTACGAAGCCAACGCCAAAGTAGTGCAGGCCGGATGGGATTATGGCCACAACACCCACTCCTCGATGCCCACCTACCGTATCGAGACAGATGAAGTGCGCCCCGGCACATACACCGACGTCAACGGCAACACCGCCACAGCCTGGGGACTCATCATGGCATCCGAAAAGAGCGGACGCCCCCTCTTCCTCGGATCATACCCCATTACCCCCGCCACCGACATACTCCACGAACTCGCCAAACGCAAGGACCTCGGCGTAAAAGCCTGCCAGATGGAAGACGAGATAGCCGGCGTATGCTCCGCCATAGGCGCAAGCTACGGCGGACACCTCGCCGTCACCTCCACATCCGGCCCCGGTCTGGCCCTCAAGGGTGAGGGTATCGGCCTGGCCGTAATGGCAGAGCTGCCGCTCGTGGTGATCGACGTGCAGCGTGGCGGACCCTCCACCGGACTTCCCACCAAGACCGAGCAGACCGACCTCATGCAGGCCCTCTACGGACGTAACGGCGAATCCCCCCTCTGCGTGCTTGCCGCAGCCAGCCCCACCGACTGCTTCACAATGGCATTCGAGGCCGCCCGCATCGCCATAGAGCACATGACTCCCGTAATCCTGCTCACCGACGCCTTCATCGCCAACGGCTCATCCGCATGGCGCATCCCCGAAGAAGAAGACTTCCCCACGATACGCCCCCACTTCGTCAGCGCCGACATGCTGCAGCAAGGATGGAAACCCTTCGACCGCGACGAAAACCTCGTGCGCTACTGGGCCATCCCCGGCACCGAAGGTGCGATGCACCGCGTAGGCGGACTTGAAAAAGACATCCGCACATCGGCCATCTCCACCGACGGGCGCAACCATGCCGAAATGGTGCGCATACGCCGCGAGAAAGTGGCCCGCATAGCCGACGACATCCCCGCGCTTGAAGTAGCCGGCAACCCCGATGCCGACACCATCCTCGTAGGCTGGGGTGGCACCTACGGCCACCTCTACACCGCCGCCGAAGAGCTCAACGCCGCCGGCCACGACGTGGCCTTCGCCCAGTTCCGCTACATCAACCCCCTGCCCAAGAACGCCCTCGAAGTGCTGCGCCGCTACAAGCGCATCATCGTGGCAGAGCTCAACACAGGGCAGTTTGCCGACTACCTCCAGATGCACCTCCCGGGCAAGGAAATGCTCCGCGTCAACAAAGTCGAGGGTCAGCCCTTCCTTGTGCGCGAGGTAGTGGAAGGAGTGTTACGCCATATGGAGCAGGCATAAATCCGCAGGCATAAAACCATACTTTCCAGAAAGGGCACGGCCCTGCGCGGCCACGCCCCTCACCAACAAAAGCAATCCCATGGAAACCAACAATACAGCTGCGACCTTCGCTCCGCAGGACTATAAGAGCGAACAGAGTGTGCGCTGGTGCCCCGGATGCGGCGACCACGCCATACTCAACGTGCTTCACAAGGCCATGGCCCAGCTCGGAGTGGCCCCCAAAGACACAGCCGTAATATCGGGCATCGGATGCTCATCGCGTCTGCCCTACTACATGAACACCTACGGCATGCACACCATCCACGGGCGTGCCGCAGCCATAGCCACAGGGCTCAAGACGGCCCGCCCCGACATGACCGTATGGCAGATCTCGGGCGACGGCGACGGCCTGGCCATCGGCGGCAACCACTTCATCCACGCCGTGCGCCGCAACATCGACATCAACATCCTCCTCTTCAACAACAAGATCTACGGCCTCACCAAAGGGCAGTACTCACCCACATCCGACCGTGGCGCAGTGACCAAATCCTCACCCTACGGCACCACCGAAGATCCCTTCATCCCCGCCGAACTCGTATTCGGGGCACGCGGCAACTTCTTTGCCCGCTCCATAGACGTGGCCCTCGACACCACCAAGGAAGTGATGGTGGCCGCCGCCCTGCACAAAGGGGCGTCAGTAGTGGAAGTGCTGCAGAACTGCGTCATCTTCAACAACGGCATCCACTCCTTCCTCACCGACAAAGAGCAGCGTGCCGACCACACGATCCATCTGCGCCACGGCGAAAAGATGCTCTTCGGCAAGGAAATGCAGCGCGGTCTGGTGCAGGACGGCTTCGGCCTCAAGGCCGTGACCATAGGTGAAGACGGCTACACGCTCGACGACGTGCTGACCCACGATGCCCACACCCCGGCCAACTTCCTGCATCAGCAGCTGGCCATGATGGACGGCCATGAACTGCCGCTGGCCATCGGCGTGATACGCGACGTGGCCGCCCCCACCTACGAGGCTGAAGTAGAGGCCCAGGTAGAGCAGGTACGTGCCAAGAAAGGGTTCACCTCCCTGCGCGACATGATAGAGCGCACATCCGAGACCTGGACCGTCTGAACCGTCGCCATCCTCACGGCTGACTCAAAAGCCGGAGCGACAGATATCCGCCCCCGTCTTTATGCGGAAACAACCGTTTTGCATAAAGACGGGGGTAAAATTTCGTGAAAAAACTGCACGAACAAAAAAAAGATGTGCATTTTTGAGGGAAAAATTTTCACAATTGAAATTTTATCACTTAATTTGCAGTCTGAAACGCCCTAAGCTCCCATTGCGGAGTGACCGGAAGAGGCTTAAGGAGCTCTCTGTCGGGGGGAAAGGAATACAGCGGTGCGAGCCGCCCCCTTTCTCCAACGGCAACCTTTTCTCCAACGGAAAAGAAGAGCGCCGGGCCGGTACAGACAATCAATATTAACTAAAATAAAATTTTCAACAACTATGTCTGATGTTGCAAGCAAAGTAAGAGAGATCATCGTCGACAAGCTGACTGTAGATGAGGCAGAGGTAAATAATGCCGCAGAATTCAGTAAGGACCTGGGTGCAGACTCACTCGACACAGTGGAGCTGATCATGGAATTCGAGAAGGAATTCGGTATCTCTATCCCCGACGAGGACGCTGAGAAGATCACAACTGTAGGCGACGCTATCTCTTACATCGAGAGCCACGTGGCTTAATCGAGCCTCAGAGTCTCCCAAGGGGGCTGGCATCACCAACTCCCATCGTAGCCTTTCATCATCGCAACGAAGTGCATCACCTCCATCCGCAAGGAGCCGGAGGCGAAGGCAAAGCGACACGGCGGGCCACTGCGCCCACCGGATTATTCTTAGACTACACACACAACACCTAAGAGTCGGGTCTGGAAGCCGCAGGCAGCCAGGTGCTGACTCTTACTTACTTAATTAATAATCACTCCAACCCAATTTCCTCATCTATGGAATTAAAAAGAGTTGTAATTACCGGACTCGGCGCCCTCTCGCCGCTCGGCAACAATGTGGCCGACACCTGGAAGGCAGCCGTCGAAGGCAAGAGCGGCGCAGGCCCCATCACCCACTTCGATGCAACGCTCTTCAAGACGCAGTTTGCATGTGAGGTGAAGGATTTCAAACCCGAGGAGCACTTTGACCGCAAGAAACTCCGTCAGCTCGACCTCTACGCACAGTATGCCCTCGTGGCAGCCCAGGAGGCGATCGACGATGCCAAGCTCGATTCCGAAGAGGGTGTCGACAAGAATCGTGTCGGTGTAGTGTTCGCCGCCGGAATCGGCGGTCTCCACACGTTTGAGGAGGAGGCCGGATATTACGCCATCAACGCCGACAAGGGTCCGAAATACAATCCCTTCTTCATTCCGAAAATGATTGCCGACATCGCGGCCGGTCACATCTCGATCGACCACGGTTTCCACGGCCCCAACTTCGGCACCGTATCGGCCTGCGCATCCAGCAACAATGCCCTGGTCGATGCCTTCAACCTCATCCGTCTCGGCCATGCCGACGCTATCGTGGCAGGTGGCGCAGAGGCTGCCATCTTCCCCGCAGGTGTGGGTGGCTTCAACTCGATGAAGGCCCTTTCCACCCGCAACGACGATCCCGCAGGCGCATCACGCCCCTTCAGCGGCTCGCGCGACGGTTTCGTAATCGGCGAAGGTGCGGCTGCACTCGTGCTCGAAGAGCTTGAGCACGCCAAGGCACGCGGCGCAAAGATCTATGCCGAAGTGGCCGGCGGCGGCCTCAGCGCCGACGCTTACCATATCACCGCCACTCACCCCGAAGGTCTGGGTGCGCGCCTGGTAATGGAGAACGCCCTGCGCGACGCAGGGATGAAGCCCGAGGATATCGATTACATCAACCTCCACGGCACTTCCACTCCCGTAGGCGACATCTCCGAGGCCAAGGCCATCAAGCAGGTATTCGGTGACCACGCATACAAGATGAACCTCAGCTCCACCAAGTCAATGACAGGCCACCTCCTCGGTGCCGCCGGAGCAATCGAGGCTCTCTTCAGCGTAAAGGCTATCGAAGAGGGTATCGTGCCCCCGACAATCAACCACGTCGACGGCGACAACGACCCCGAAGTAGACTACGACCTCAACTTCACCTTCAACAAGGCAGTGAAACGCGACATCAACGCCGTGCTCTCCAACACCTTCGGTTTCGGTGGCCACAACGCCTGCATCATCCTTAAGAAATACAAGGACTGATACACATGAATCCGGTCATGCCCTGCACGGGCATGATCCGGATAAACGAAATATCCCCGCAACGCCGCATTCAACGGCCTTGCGGGGATATTCTTTACAGTGAGAATCCCTGCGGGGGATAGCGTTCAGATATAGATCATGCGCCGTGTCATCCCGCCGTCCACAGGGATATCGGCTCCGTTGATGAAGTCATTGTCAGGAAGCGTAAGGAAAAGGGCGAGCCGTGCCACATCCGACGGCCTCCCCACGCGCCCCGACGGATGCTGCCGGGCATCGGCCTCGCTGAGTTCCGACTCATCGCCGGAGTGTATCCATCCCGGGGAGATGCAATTGACCGTAATGTGCCATTCGGCCAGCGACATCATCAGAGCGTGTGTAAGCGCCGCTATTCCACCCTTGGATGCCGTATACCCCTCGGTGCCGGATTCGCTCTGCAGATGCCTCGTAGAGCCTATCAGCACCATCCGCCCTCCGTAAGGATTCGGATAGGGGAGCTCCCGGCGCCATTTCGCCCACCACCGTGCCATCAGATAGGCCGGACGCAGATTGACATCGACCGCACGGTCAAACTCTCCGACCGGATCACTCTCAAGCGGAGCCTGCCGGAATATCCCCGCATTGCTCACGATGATATCCACATCACGCCAGGCGTAGAAAAGAGAGTCCAGCGCCTGTTCAAGCGCCTCGGGATCGGCCACATCCGCGTGGCAGAACCTCACCCCCTCGCCCGAGGCAAGACGTTGGCCGGCCTCCGCATCGATATCAATCACTGCCACCTTGCATCCGGCACGCAGGAAAGTGCGGGTGATTTCCAGTCCGATACCGTTGGCGCCCCCTGTCACCACCACCCTGCGCGGCGGGTATTTGCCGAACAGGCCCGGAGCCGCACCAGTGCGCGGAGAGGCAGAGGATTTCTGCAGGCGCCCCTGTCGGAGGTCGTCCATGCGACGTTCAAGATAATTGTCAGCCATAAGTCAAGGAAATATCTGTAATCTGTAAGGGGAAAACAATAGAGAGGGGATTATCAGTAAAAGTCAGAGGGGATTATCTGTAAAAGCCGGAGCGAATCGGATTATGCCGAAGCCCTCCGGCAGAGGGTGGGGAGGGAGGAGTGCGGAGGTCACTCATGATCCCCGTACTGCGACAGCGCCGCCCGCAGCGCCTCGGTCACCATCACGCGCAGTTCCGGAGGATCAAGCACCTTCACCGCATCGCCGAAACTGATGATTTCATGCACCAGTTCGTAGTTAAGCTGCAGCCGATAGGAGAAGATGCTGTAATCATCATGTATTTCCTCCTGCTGCGAATGGTGTAGCGGCAGCGCCCTCATATACTTCGCCTGGCGCGACGAGGCCCGCAGCCGCACGTCATATATCGGGGCATGCGAAGTCGTGATACCGATCACCGAACCGAAATAATCCGCCGCCGTCACCCCCTCGGGGATCGCAAACGGCTGCTGAGTCAGCGTCAGCGCCTTAATGCGGTCGAGCGCATAGGTGCGGATTCCACCGTCCTTCTCGCGTCGTCCCAGCATATACCAGCGTTGCTTATAGCGCTTCAGGAAATAGGGGCTGAAGATAATGTCGCGTTCCGCCCGTGAGCGGTTGAATCCGGCATACGTGAAGCATACCTTCTCCGAATTGCGTATCGCCGCAAGCACGTGAGGGAGAAACTCGCGTGCCGAAGGCACATCCTCCACCTCCACACGGTCGGAGGCATCGGGCGAGTCGGAGATGGCTCCGTTGACGGCATAATTGTCGAGCATAAGGTTGGTCAGCGACCTGTTGCGCGAGAGCGATGCCTGATCGATATAATACTGCCCCGACTCATCGCAATTGATGTCGATATGGAAATTCTGTTCGATCGAACGCCGGTAATGGAAAAACGTGCGCTCCGGCAGGGGCTGGCCGTTGGATATGGACGAACGCAGCCACAGCGCGCTGAGCCGCTCCCGCGAGAGGCGTCCGTAGCGCGTAAGCGTGTCGATGATCCATACATATCGGCTGAAAAGGTCGCGTGTCATAGGCTCGTGCAGGAAGTGGAGATTTAACACCGGTGGGGGGCGGCTATTCCGGCGAACAGGCATATCACCCTGCCGGACAGCGTATTCTCCGGGTATCGGCAATCGTGCTGACATCATTGACTCCGCTTCCGGCTTCAAAAGTAAGAAAAATATCCGATAAAACAGTAGGCCGGAAGATAAAAACGTCACCGGGCCATGTTGCGGCAGTCATAACATCCGTGTGGATTTGCTCAAATAAAAAATAATTTGTAAATTTGCAGTATCTTCCGGTGGCAATATCCGTGCGATGATTCGGGAGAGGGTAATTCCGTGCCCGTAAGTTGCGGAATCAGTCAGCCGCCGAAGAATGAGGATTGTCTCATGGTGTAATGGTAGCACTACAGATTTTGGTTCTGTCTGTCCAGGTTCGAATCCTGGTGAGACAACATTGAAGCCCCCTTCGGGAATCTGATAAATCAGAATCCCGGAGGGGTTTTCTCTTTATCTCCCACGGAGTCCTGTCTCCGACGGCGTCCTACCGACAGATAGTGTAAAAAAGGGAAACCGGGTGCCCCCGCTACATGGGGGATACCCGGTTTCGTATTCAGTATCCGGAGCGGAGCATCCGGAGCAGGATCCGGTGAAGACGTTGTCCGCAGCCGGATTGCCGGAGCAAGTTGTCCGGAGAAAGGTCTTCTGCGGGAAGCAGTCAGGCGATATCAGAAGAGAGCCTTGATTACGCAGGCGTCAGTGCCGTCCGTAACCTTTACGGTATACATACCGTTGGCCAGACCGGTGCTGACATTTCCTTCAGCCCCCTTGGCGGCGAATACGCGGCGACCCTGCATGTCGTATACCTCGACGTCAGCCTTACCCGACAGAGCCACAACGGCGCCGGGGAGCGTCCTGACATTAAGATTGCCGGCAGCTGCCACAGTTTTCACGGCATTTATCCCCTCAACCGGGATTACATAGCCATAGCTATAGTTTTCATCCTGGAAGTCCCAGAATGTTTCAACGCTGCTTGCAAATACACTCAGGTCGTCGGAAGCGAACGTGCATCCGAGCATCGGCAGGTTCTCATACGATTCCTGTACGCCGGCATCAGTGTCTACATACACGAAAGTATGCACGATATTCTCCTCCATCCAGGATTTGGTACCCTCCGAAGCCTTCGACATGATGTAATCGTAAAGGGGCTGCCACTCCTTGTCGCGCAGTTTGATATATGCCTCGCTTGAGAGGTTGCCGCCGTAAGCCAGCAGAGTGCCGTCGGAAGTCATTGCGGTGGGGGTGAAGCGGTCGACACCCTCGATGAGCGATGAAGCGCTTTCGCCTGTGGTCAGGTCAAAGATATAGGGATTGCGGAACGACTGGTAAGTGCTTTCCGGATTGGTAGGATCATCGTATACGATGCGGTCCTGGCGCATGGCTGCCATAGTGCCCTTGCCGTCCATATATGCGATGTTCATGCTGAATATGGGCTGCTCGTCATAGAGCTTGTCGAAGACAAGGAGGAATTTTTCCAGACGCGCATTGAATTCGATGGCCTTGGAGTCATAGTTGGCGCAGTCCTGAAGATACTGGGCGTACTTCTCGTCGGTCATGTAGTCATACTCGTCAGGATAATATTCCGGCTGATATCCTGATGCATAGTATGCAGCTAAAGCGTCCTGATAGTCTTCAAACTGCTCATCGTTCATATAGGCGGTCGGATCGGGCTGCGATCCGGTGAACTCGCCCGGATCGTCAAACTCGTAGTGGTTGGGGTTGATGAGTTCCTCTGCCACCATGCGGTAGCTCCATTCCCCCTTCTCATTCTGCTCATAGAGCACCGGGAAATTGAAATTGCCCGAATAGTCGTGGGTATGTCCGAAGATAGTCTTGCCGTCGTCGGAGATTACGTGGGCATAGACATACTGGTTGGAGCGCCCTGTGAAATCCTTTTCAGGATAGGGAAGTATCTGAGGCTGGCTCCATTTGCCGTCCTCTCCGAGGGTCCAGATCATCGGCACCACATCCACGCGGGTATCCAGTTTGTCGGAAGCGAGCACACGTCCGATGCCGCATATTACGGTGCCGTCGGCATTGATGCCGGTAAGATAAGTGCTGCGTCCGGCAGTGTAGGGGAGAGTGTGCCATTCTCCGTTCTGCCAGTAGTCGGGGGTACCCTGGATCATGGTATTGCCCACCATGATGCCGTTGTTCGACCAGGCCTTACCGTTGCCGGACGTGTAGAAATGCTGGTCTGTGTCGGATTCCGGGCCATAGATATAATGCTGGTCAGTCTGGAGGTCGAGAATCGACATCGCACCGTTTTCTTCCGATACCACATAGCGCCCGTCGGGCGAGATCTGCGTGATGGTCTGCTTCGGGAGCGACAGGGGTGCCGTGGGCAGAGCCTGCATCGAGGCTGCTCCAAGAATGGCGGCAGAGCCGAGAAGTAAAGATTTTCTCATAAATCGAATATTGGTATTAAGTTAAGTTGGTTGGAATGTAATTTAACTCTCGTTGAGATGCTGTCGGAGCGGGACTCCGGCGTATGAAAGGAAGGGTGTCGCAGGGTATCTAATCCTCTTCCCGGATCAGCCCTTCGGCCAACTGGGCCTCATCGGTTACATCCTTGTAAATCACCCACACCGTATTTGCCGAACCGGCCAAAGTGGTGGAGTATGCCTCAGCCAGCTTCCAGCCATGACCGCTCATGAAGTTCATTGCCTCCTGAAGCGACGGAAACCGATACTTTCCGATATTGGCCACATCGTCTTTCGAAAGCCCTGCCTTGGCGGCAAAACTCTCACCCACCACGATAGAAGCCCCCGTTCCACGGCCGATAAGAGTCCTTTCGGTGTTGGAAAGAGTGATATAATAGCGTTTCACTGCGGCATTCTCATCCTCTGCATTGGCAGTAGTCGAAGAGCAAAGGGAGGATCCGAAGATTACAAGGGGTAGAATAAATCCTTTCATGATGCAAATTTAATTAATAAATTCGGATTTGCAATACTGGATGCGTAAATTACAAAAAAAATATCCAAAGACCCTGTGAAAGTAGTCACAAAAGGGGGAAGAGTGAGAAATAAGTAGAAAAATATCATTATGAGAGTGTCGGTGGCGGGGATATGGGATATAAAGGGTAATTTGATGGAATAAATGTAACTAAATCAGCGATATAGGCGGTTTTTGACATTCTTCGGGTTTCTTTATGCATTTAAGTCGGGATGCCTCACCGGTTTAAATATTGCCATGTGTCGATGATGCTACACCGGCCCCGTATATAGGATAACCGGACAGAAACACAACGGTATGTCAATAAATAAAAACGCACTGCGGAGATTAAGATGATATCCGCAGTGTGTTTCATTATTCGGCAATCCATAATGCCAGCATGAGTTGAGAGAATAGTACAATCCACATTATCAGATATTTGTGCCGATTATTTCTGCCCGCAATATAGGTCAGGCATGTCGCTAAAACCCATATGTCGGTTACCGCATCCCTTACATGCAACGCACCATTACATATTTCCCAAACCATGTAGAATACAACGATTATCAATCCCGCAACTACAATACATTGGTAAAATGCACTCGAATAGATGCTAAATATATTTTTTGAAATGGATGACATATTTACAGTGCTTAAATTAAGTTGTAAAAATGATGTATGTTAAAGATAAAGCGCGCTATTATAGGCCATTTACATGTGTATCATAGGCGACGTCAATTGGCCCGTTGTAGGTGGGACAACCAGTCATAATCCAATAGACCATCCTCGGATTGAATAAAATGTCTCTCATCGGTTGTTTGTTAGTCTTGCAAAATTAATAAATAACCCAACTCTATCAAAATATTATATGTAAAATGGTTGATATACGGTGTGGGGCGACAGATTAAAAAGGGGAGGTGGATGACGGGAGTATCGCGGATTTTTTGTAATTTTGCATCCAGTAACAATTATTGCGATAAATAATGGCAGCAACTCTTTCTCGTACTGATTTCGAGTTTAAGAATCAGAAATCCGTGTATCATGGAAAAGTGCGCGATGTCTATGACATCGACGACCTGTTGGTAATGGTAGCCACCGACCGTATCTCGGCATTCGACGTGGTGCTCCCGAAAGGGATCCCGTTCAAGGGGCAGGTGCTCAACCAGATTGCCGAGTACTTCCTCGACGCTACCTCCGACATAGTGCCCAACTGGAAAATAGCCGTTCCCGACCCGATGGCCACCGTAGGCAAGAAATGCCAGCCGCTCAAGATAGAGATGATTGTGCGCGGCTACCTCACCGGATCGGCATGGCGCGAATATCAGAACGGAGCCCGCGAAATCTGCGGTGTGGCGATACCCGATGGTATGCGTGAGAATCAGAAATTCGAGCATCCCATCCTCACCCCCACCACCAAAGCCGACGAAGGGCACGACGAGAATATCTCACGCGAAGAGATCATTGCCCGCGGCATCGTGCCCGAGGAGGTATATGAGCAGGTGGAGCGCTACGCCCTCGCACTCTTCGAGCGCGGCCAGCAGATGGCAGCCGAGCGCGGCCTCATCCTGGTGGATACCAAATACGAATTCGGCCTGCTCGACGGCAAGGTAATCCTCATCGACGAGATCCATACCCCCGACTCCTCACGCTACTTCTACGCCGACGGCTACGAAGAGCGCTTCGAGAAAGGGGAGCCCCAGCGCCAGCTTTCAAAGGAATTCGTGCGTCAGTGGCTCATATCCAACGGATTCATGGGCAAGGAAGGTCAGCAGGTGCCCGAGATGACCGATGAATACTGCCAGGAAGTAAGCCGGCGCTACATCGAACTCTACGAGCACATCACCGGCAAGAAATTCCAGCCTGCCGACGAGAGCGCCCTTGAGCAGCGCATCTTCGACAACGTCAGCGAGTGCCTCGGCCGTCTGGGCTGAGCCGGCGACTGACCGGGGCATCACGCCCCCCGCCGCAAGGCGCAACACTGATGATACAACTACCCCGTCCCCCGGTCCTTTTTCACTGCGAAAAGGGCGGGGGATGACCGTTTTCAGCCGGTTCAGCGTCGCTGTTTGGGGCGGAACGTATGGCCATCGCACTCGCATGGAGTGGCAGTGGCGAAATGGGCGTTGAAATCGGCATCCGTAATCAGATACATCTTCGCCGTGCGCGACAGCGGAAAGCGATTGAACCAGCTATCCATGCTCCAGTACCACTCCACCCGGCAGAACTGCGGATTCCCCTCCAGAATACGGTAAAGCTCAAATACGAAAGGGCGCGAGCATACGGTCAGTGTGCGGCGCCCGTCGGTCCGGTACTGCACGCAGATGTAATTGTTGCGGTGATGCGTATCGGATTGCAGCTGCTCTTCGCTGCTCTTATGGCGGATGGTGATGCGGCGACTGTGACGGCGGTTGATTTCCTCCATCTTCCGCCGGAAAGCCGACCCATGCGCTGAGGTATCCGGTATGTTGAAATACCAGATATAATAGTGTATCATCTCATGGATTACGGTATTCTCCACCTCCTCCTGCGGCAGGTCGAGGCGGGTGCTCAGGCGGATGGCGCACTTCGACGGGTCGGGAGTGGTGCCGCGTCGGCGCGGATGCACAAACATGCCGAGCGACCGCCCGGCATTATTAAGTTCTATTTTCAGCGGGGGGAGGGCATTGTCAAACATCTGACGGTTGAACTCCCCGAACATCCGTCGTGCATCTTCCAGTGATGGTCTCATGAGGCTTTAGGTTTTAAGCTTTAGGTTTTAGGCTTTAGGTTTTAGGCTTTAGGTTTTAGAGTTTTAGGTTTTAGGCGCGGGGGTGCCGGAGCTTTCCCTTCGCTGAAGCTCGGGCGCGGGACTACGAGGCACGGCTTGGGTTTCGGTTTTAGGCTTTAGGGAATTTTGTAGGGTAGCGACCTGTCGCGACCGCCATAGGGAGGGGTTGCATGGGGGGCGGCCTTTCGACTGCAAATATAATCAAAATAATTCCGGGCAGCGGTATATACGTGGCAAAAAAAAGCCCCCGCCACGCGTCAGCGACGCGAAGCGGGAGCGGATTATGTTGAAAACCTGTGTCAGAATTGGGAGGAGTGCCGCGATACGGCTCTCATCAGCTGTTGTAGTCGATATGGATGTTGGCGCGGCGGTTGTACGACGGGTTGCCTCCACCGAACGACTGTGAGGCCCCTGCGCCTACCACCTTCACGTGATCCTTCGGCACACCGTGAGCCACCAGATAAGCGGCGATATTCTCCGCGCGTCGCTCGCTAAGATTCTCGTTATAGGCGGCATTGCCTACGGTGCTGGCATAAGCCGTGACAGTCACATCTGCATCGGCCGCCTTGATATCGGCAGCAGCCTGATTGAGCACAGCATTGTCATTGGCCACAGCCGACTCGTCATTACCGAAATAATAGATGATATTGGCGGCCTTTCCGGCAGATCCGGCTACCGACTTCACAGCTGCCGAAGTGGCAGATGCGGCCTTCGAATAAAGGCCTGATACAGCCGAGCCTACCGACTTCCCGGCGGCTACCGCCCCGTTGCCCACGGCGCTCACCGTATTGCCTACGGCCTTGACCGGCGCAGAGGTATTGAAAGCCACATTGCTGCCGTAATCCGTATCCGTGCGGCGCGAATAGAATAGCCAGCTTCCGATCAGCACCAGGGCAGCCAGACATGCGGCCCACCATACCCACCATGCCGAATGCTTCTTCACCGGCTCATCGCTTACAGCCGACAGCGAATCGGCCGGGTATTCAGTATCTACCGGAGCGGCGGCGGCAGCCGCCGGAGCTGCCGCATCGGCAGGATATTTATCTTCAATGCACTTATGGGGATGATCCTCAATCATGAGTTCCTCATCCGCGCGGCGCGAATCAACATTGCAATAGTCGCCATCCTGTATCCTCGACTGATAGTTTTTCTTTGTGTCCATAGCATTTTAGGTTTTAATGAGTGGTCAAATGCAAGAGCCACTTGACGGTGCAGCATGCTGGAATGGAATCGGGATTCCGCTCCCCCCGGTGTGTGGGCGGGGTGGAGGGTTGTATCCAATGCGGGAGCCGGCTGCAAAGCCCGGAGGAGAATGCCCTTACGGATAAATCATCAACAAAAAAAGGGCCGGAAAATCACCCGGCCCCGATGTTGAAATATGAAACTTTAACACTGTATTGGCAAAATGCCGCCTCATATGAGTCTGATGTCAGCCGCAGATGGAAAAATGCCTATTTCACGGCCTTGAGGATACCCGATTCAGTATCATCATATCTGAAACAGTAATCGCTCCGCGGTTATAATTGGCAAATATCAAATATATGGCTGTTAACCGCAGAGTAACAGCATGGCCTGATAACCGCGGAGTCGTCGTATAGCCTGATAACCGCGGAGCGCTCCGCGGTTGCAATTGGTTAATATTGTAATTTTCCGGAGTTGAAAATTAAGGGAGCTGCCTTTACTTTGGGCGATAGGATGGTATATACAGATATGGGAAAACTGAAACTTGGAAAATACGCCACGATGGTCGGCGGAATCGTTATCATGGGATTCGCCATGATTTTACCCTGTGTTGCAGGATGTGCGAGGGCTTCGGAAAATCAGGAAGAAACGAGTCAAGCTGCCTCGAAACCGGACGCTGACTATGTGAATGTAGCCAGGCATGGAGAGGAGATATCGATCCTCTGTGACTTCGGCATATCCTCGGCACGGCCACGCTTTTTTGTCTACGACAACAAGCGGAAAAAACTCCTGTCCAAATCCAAATGCGCCCACGGAGGGGGCGGGGGAAGCACCGCCAACCGCCCAGTCTTCTCCAACAAACCCGGCAGTGGATGCTCAAGCCTTGGAGAATACAGGTTGCGCTGCAACGACAGAATGCATAATTACGATGTCCCGTGTATACGCATCGACGGCCTCAGCCCGACCAACAGCAATGCCGCCTCCCGAGGCATCGTAATCCATGAGTGCCCTGTGCTTGGAGAATCATACACCAACGGTATCCCTATTCCCGCAATCACCACCATCAGCGAGGGGTGCTTCGCCATATCCTCCAAGACCTTAGACGTGCTTCAGGAACTGGTGGGGCAGGGGAAGCGCATCTACCTCTATGCAGTATGTGAAGATAAGTAAATAATCCGTATCCTCAGAGCGTCAGTGGTAAGGCAGTGAGCGTGAGTGTGGCCGATGGGGCAGAAATGTCGAGACGCGCATGCCACCCTTCCGGAATCGGAAGATTATGCGACTGATGACCTATCGGGACTCCCGTCACAACAGGACAGCGAACCCCCCAGCGCCTGAAACGGTCGGCAATCATCGCCTCCATCGAAGGGTAATTGCGGTCGGCGCGGTAATCGGTAAATGTGCCGAACACCACAGCCGACACTGCATCGAACACACCTGCCAGATGCAGCCGCGTCAGCATCCGCTCCACCTGATAGATCTTCTCACCCACATCCTCCAGAAACAGGACACGCCCCCGCAGCCGCTCAGCCGACAGGATATCCCAGCGGGTAGCGGCAAGTCCGTTGAGTACCGCCAGATTACCCCCCATGATTATCCCTTCGGCCACAGTATGCGGAGCCGGGGCATTCAGGATACCTGCCGGGGTAAAAGTGTAGGAAATCTCCTTCGCCCCTTCCAGAATGCGCAGCGTAGCCTCGGCCGAGCGCAGCAATCCCTCACGGTCGGCCTCCGGACCGAGTTCGGGTTCAAGAAACGCCCTTACCTCATCCGCCTGCGACTCCGGCGAGCGCAGCGCCAGCTGCTTCGCCATCGAGGCATGAAGCGACGGAGCCCCCGCATTAAGCCAAAGTGCATGGAGCGCCGATATGTCGCTGAAACCCACCAGCCATTTCCGATTACGGCTCACCAGCCGCTCCAGCCGCTCCGAAAGCAAGTGCACACAACCGTAGCCCCCACGTGCGCAGAGAATCACATCGACCGAAGGGTCGGTAAGAGCCTGCTCCAAATCCGACAGACGGTCGGCATCGGAGGCCGCAAACGTGCCGTGACGCGGCCCCTTGGCATGGGGCAACACCACAGCCTCATGACCGCATCGGCACAGTTCGGCCACGGCACCGTCAATATAGAGAGGCATCACCTCGGTAGCGGGAGAGATAATAGCGAATTTCATAATGTAGAGTCGGGATAGAATTGTCGGGATAGAATTAAAGCGGTAAGCAGGCGGCATCAATTGGTTGCCGCCGCCGCACTGCGGCCTGACACAGCCGTATCAAGAGGGGAGAAAAGAGCCTCAGTGGCTTCCTTGGCCGAATTGATTCCTGCCTCGGCGGCACACTGCATCAGCTCCTCCGCCGAGGGTGGGGCCGCAGTCAGGGAATCGAGCGCATCCGGGAAAATCTCAAGCAACTCCGCCACCACAA
Source organism: uncultured Porphyromonadaceae bacterium (assembly GCA_947176605.1). GTDB lineage: Bacteria > Bacteroidota > Bacteroidia > Bacteroidales > Muribaculaceae > Lepagella. The sequence goes on along the minus strand of CAMWRH010000015.1, from coordinate 11,259 downwards.
ACTGCGCCGGGGCATACCCCTGCTCCGCGCTTCGCCAGTAATAAAGCAGAGAGCGGTCGTGATCGTAGGGCACACCGAGCGCACGCGTATACGCATCCCCTAACAATGCCGCAGCCCGGGCGCTGACCTCACCCGCATTCACCCCCGGCTCAGCCGCCCCGGAGCCATCCGGGGCGCCATCTACCGAGTCACCTGCCGAGTCACCTGCCGCATCTCCATATCCGGCCACCTGCGGCGGCTCCGCATGAGCAAGCCTCTCCAGAATAGGGATAGCCACACCCGGAGCACGCCCCGGATAGAAATAGAGAGCCAAAGCGAGCTGATCGGCATAGGGGAGGGCTGCCCATCGGGGAGCCATCATCGCCTCCAGCTTATAGGCAGCGTCAGCCAGACCGGCATCCACAGCAGCCAGATAGCACTTGGCCGCCGCCGCCGTATCGCAGGCCACCCCTAAGCCGTCGCGATAGAGGTCGCCCAGCATCGAGGCAGCCGTAGCCGAACCGTTCTCAGCCCCCTTCCGCAGCCAGAAAACCGCCTTTTCAGGGTCGCGCTTCACCACCTTCCCCTCCGTAAGCAGAAACCCCAGATTACTCTGAGCCTTCGCATCACCGGCCACGGCGGCACGCTCGATCCATTCCAGCCCCTCCTTACTGCGTCCAAGCTGCATCAGGCGGTACCCCAGATAATTGCACGCCGGGAGATACCCCTTCTCAGCCGCCCCGGCAAGGAGCCGCATCGAGCGGGCCGAATCAGCCGGAATCGAATCATAGCCACGTTCAAAGAGCGCCGACAGGCGGTACATCGCCTCCGGCACACCCGAATCAGCCGCCGCCTCAAGAGCCTGCAGCGTAGGGATGGCATCCCCCTGCGGCCTGAAAGCCGAGGCCGCCACACCTGCAATCAGCAAAGGAAATATGTAAAGGAGCCTGCGCATCAGAAAAGTGTATTTGGGGTAATTTCCTGGAGGCGCATCACTTCGGAGTCAGCGTCACCAGAGGCACAAGCATCTCCTGCAGCGAGATTCCGCCATGCTGGAAAGTGCCCGTATAATACTGCACGTAATAATTGTAATTATTCGGATACGAGAAGAAATCCTCATTAAGAGCATATATAAACGTGCTCGACAGATTCGGCGCCGGAAGCCCGAACCGCTTCGGATCCTTCATCTCATACACCTGCTTGGCATTATAATTCAGATTCTTACCCACCTTATAGCGCAGATTGGTATTCGTATTGCGGTCGCCCACCACCTTGATCGGATTATCCACGCGGATAGTGCCGTGGTCGGTGGTCAGGATTACCTTATACCCCATTTCGGCGAGCCGGCGGAAGAGGTCGACAGCCGACGAATGGCGGAACCACGACTCCGTCAGCGAGCGGTAGGCCGCATCGGAATTTGCCAGTTCGCGGATCATCTTCGACTCCGTACGCGCATGCGAAAGCATATCGATGAAATTCAGTACCAGCACCTGCAGCGGGATATCCGCCATCTTCGACAGTTGGCGGATAAACTTCTCGCCACCCTGCGAATCATTGATCTTCGTATAAGCGAAACGGTCCTTACGGCGGAAGCGGTCGAGCTGCGTCTGAATCAGCTTGCTTTCATGGATATTCAGCCCTTCATCCTCATCCTCATCCACCCAATACTGCGGATACATAGTGGCGATCTGCAGCGGCATCAGCCCGGCAAAAATCGCATTCCGAGCATACTGCGTCGAAGTAGGGAGAATCGTGGTATAAAGATTCTCCTCCATATTGAAAAACTCCGACAGCAGCGGCTGCACGATGCGCCACTGGTCAAGACGGAAATTATCGATCAGCACGAAGCACACCTTCTCCCCCTTGTCGAGCAGCGGGAAGACAGTGCGGCGGAACACCTCGTGACTCATCATCGGATGCTCATCGGAAGTGACCCAATCCTCATAATTGCGCTTCACGAACTTACAGAAATTCGCATTCGCATCGCGCTTCTGGAGCAGCAGCATCTCATCCATCTGCGAGTCGCTGTCGGCCAGTTTCAGTTCCCAGTACACCAGCAGCCTGTACACCTCGATCCACTCCTCCACCGAAGAGGCCGAATTGATAAGTGACGAAATCTGCTGAAACTCCTGCTGATACGAACTCGAAGCCTGCCGGGCCACCAGTTCGGTAGAGTGCAGATTCTTCTTAAGCGAAAGCAGGATCTGATTCGGATTTACCGGCTTGATCAGATAATCCGCAATCTGATTGCCGATAGCCTGATTCATGATATTCTCCTCCTCACTCTTAGTGATCATTATCACCGGGATATCCGGATGGAGCTGATTGATGCGGGCCAGAGTCTCCAACCCCGACAGACCGGGCATATTCTCATCAAGCAGGATCAGCGAATACCGGGCCGACTGGAGCGCATCGAGCGCATCGCGCCCGTTGGACACAGTATCCACCTCATAACCCTTAGCCTTCAGAAACAGGATATGAGGCTTAAGCAGGTCGATTTCATCATCGGCCCAAAGTATCTTAGGGGTATTATTCGACATATGCAATTAATTCAAAGACAGTTACTCTTCTTCCTCCGAAGCGACGGGATGCTCCGCTTCCGGCTCCTGCAGTGCCGGCGCCTGTGCCGGCTCCGGTTCCTGCACGGTTTCCTGAGCTGACTCCTCCCGAGCGGCCTCCTCCTCAGCCTCGGGCGAGGCAGAGCGGCCTCCCGGTACGGGAGCGGCGTCATCTGCGGCAGCTCCCTCGTCTCCATCAGGATACTCCTCGGTGGCGGGTTCAGCATCCTCCGGGTCGGCAGAGGGATCCTCCGGGTCGGCAGAGACATCCTCCGGAGCCGTGGCATCATCGGGGTCAGGCGGCAGCACTTCGCCGATCACCTCCTCCTCCTTGGCATCCACGGCATCCTCCTCCTCAAAGCGGAAGTACTCCTCAAAAGAACGTCCCTCGCGGAGAAGTAGTTCGAAGTTAGCCTTACTGATCATGATCGGGCGCACCTGCTCCGGCAGTTCGAATCCGCTCTGCGCCATCACATTGCGGTAATGCTCCAGCTGCCTCATATTATCGAAACCCTTCACCACCAGCAGCCCCACATTACCGAAGGCCATCGGCTCCAGATCGAAATCCTTCACCACAAACGAAGAGAAATTAAACCTCGCCACATCATACAGCACCTGATTCGCATTGACCGAATCACGCGGGAACGCCAGCACAAGATACTGCGGCTTCTCCGGGTCGCGCTCGAATGCGGCCGGCTCACCGTCGGCCCCCTCGGGGAGTTCCTGATCCGTAAGACGTATATCCCACAGTATGCCTCGGGCGTTCGACAGCCCCGCATGAGGCTTCCGCCCCGCCTTAAGCCCCTTCAGGATAGCGCCCGCCATCGGGGTCATATCCGTCTCCGGCCACTTGTCGAGCAGCGTCGTAAGGCGCTCGCGGAACATATCTTCATCCCCCTGCGTAAGATAAGACAGCGCATCGATAAACACAAACTTAGGCAGAATCGCCGACAGCGGATAATCCTCCTCCATCTTCTGCGTCAGGCGGTGCACCTCATTATTCTTATCCTCCAGATATGCGGCATACGCCTTCTCATACATCTGCTCCTGACGCGCGTGCATCTCGCGCAGATGCGTGAAATAATCCGGGTCGAGCATCGCCTGGCCGTAAGGAGAGTCCGGGAACTCACTGATAATCATCTGCCGCCAGCGCTCAGCCTCACCCACATCATTCTGCCGCACCGCCATAAGATACATATTGTAGTACACATCCAGACGATATATATTGTCCGGATATCGCTCATCAAGCTGCATGAACTCCTTCCGGGCCGCCGGATAATCCTCCAGACGGTCCTTAAGGATCACGCCCATATTATAGAGCCCCTCCTGAATCACATCATTTGAATTCTGTATTTCCTCCGGCGTAGAGGGGATCTGCTTGAGATAGAACTCGATGTTATGCGGGTCATTGGCCTTGTCGGCCAGTTCCTTCTTGGCCGCCGCCACCGAATCATTGGCCTCCCCCGAGCCTTCGGCCGCATCCTCGCCGGATTCATCATCGGCATCCTCCTCGGGTTCATCCATCGAATATGTGGTCTTATTGCGTCGGCGCCAGTCGTCCTCCAGTTTGCGGGCGCCCCATTTGCGCTGGAACTCCGTCTTACCTGCATTCTTGGTCATCGTATTATAGAAATACCACGACTTATCGGCATTCATCGTAAACGACGGAGCCGCCCCGGCCGACTGGTCGATCAGGTTATTCTCCTCACGATTGGCCATAAACTCCTCACGGGCGGCGGCCTCGGCCTCCTCCTTCTCGCGCTTTATCAGTTCGTCGACGAGACGCTGCGCCACCTTCTCCTGTTCCTCCGGCGTCATTCGCGACAGGCGCAGCAGCGAATCCTGCAGCTCCACATTACCGGCATAGACGCTCAGCTCATCGAGCACGTCGGAGCGCAGTTTCAGCTTCTTATAATCAGGGAAAGTGGCGGGCAACTGCGGCACAGCCTCCGAATAGCAGGGCTGCGCGAGTATATACTCCTCCTCATCGAAATAGATATTGCCCAGAGCCAGCTGCGCCATCGCCTTATCGATGCCGTTGCGCGTGGACTTCTCCACCGCCAGCAGATAATTCTTCTTCGCCTCAGCCGTATCGCCGCGCGACATATAGAGATTGCCTATGGCATAATAGATCTGGTCGAGAAACTCCTTATTACGCTCATAGCGCGTCATAGAGCGCAGCGAACGCACCTCCGACGAGATATTCGACCCCGTATACACCTCCGAACGCTTGATGCGGGCGTTAAACTTCGTGCGGTAGGCCGTCGAGGCCCCCGCCGCAGCCTTATTATAGGCCATATACGCATCCTGCTTCCGTCCGAGCTGCGTATATATCTGTCCTAAAAGGAAATACAGACGGTTCTTCTGGCTTCCCGAGGCAGCCCTCGCCGCCTCCGACAGATACTTCACCGCCTCGGCATACTTCTCCGTGCGTATCAGATAATTCGCCTGCACCAGATTATAGAGATTCCGCAGCTTCGAAGAGGTAAGCTGCTTCTCCTTCACCAGGCGCAACGCATTCTCAGCCTCATAGTCCCAGTCGAGGGCGCAATAGCAACGGGCCTGCCATAGGCGCGCCTCCGTCACCACCTCCGGGAGCCACGTGAAATGCTTCGCGATATAAAAGAAAGTAGATGCAGCCCCGAGGAAATCGCCGTTGAGATACTGCGACTTCCCCAGCATCATCCACGCATTATGGATAAAAGGGTTAAACTCATCGCGGGCCCGGAACGCCTTCTCCTTGGCCGACGACCCCTTCTTGGCCGGCTTCTTCTTGATACTGTGCAGCTGTATGGCCTTCTGCATCTTCTCGATGGTGCGGGTGAAATCGCCCGAAGGCTGGGGCATCTTCTGATCGGCCTTCGCTTCGGCCGGATGGGTGAGCAGAGTGCGGGTATAATCATCCTCATACCCCTTCTCCATCGCCTTCAGCGTCTCCTTATAATGCTCATCGCCATTATAATACACATTATAGCGCGTAGTAAAAGCCTGCCACTGCCGCGACATAGGCGTATTCTTCTTCGTAGAGCAGGCTCCGGCTGCGAGCAGGAGCAGCGCCGTAAGCACATAGCATATCGCCGCGGCCCCGGGGAAGGGGCGCGGACGCAGACGTGGTTTCTGGCGTGGATTTACCTGATGCATATACAGCTATAACGCATCAGAGCGGCCGTTTATTTTCCGGCTCAGAGCTGCAGGTAATTGAGCTGCTCGCGCAGCTCCACCCCCGACATGCGGCGTCGGCGCGAGATGATGTGTGCCAGTTCGGCTATGGCCGGGCGCAGACGCGGATTAAGGAAGATACGGCGGTTCTGATGCAGAATCTTGTCATAGAGCATCTTCACCTCATCCTCCTCCAGACCGCACGACTCCATCCCCTCCGTCTCGATCTCACGGTAAGCCGCGTCCATCACATCCTTCGGCACCTCCTCTCCCAGACGCACCAGCGAGCGGGCCAGGATATTGCTCACCACCATAGAGGCCGTGATATGGTAATTGCGCAGCAGATTGTCCCACACCGCCTTAGGCGACACCACCGGCGATATCGAGAAATAATAATCGTGAGAGAAATCAATCATCGGGCCGTCAGAGTCGAGCGAAATGCAGACTATGCGGTCGATCGCATCGAGGGCGGCCAGCGAAATGGTCATACCGGCCAGACCGTAGGCGCGGTCATCCTCGTTGCTGTATTTTAGAGTCATTGCCATGATTGTAAATGTTCAAAGATTCAGGATTTCAACACCTTCGCAGGGCAGGGGGTTCATTCCGGCTCCCTCAGAAGAGCCATTGGAAGCCCCCAGAAAAGGTAATCCCCTCCGTAGGAGTCATAGGGAGCGGCAGGGCGCGCTGACCGAGCAGATTGGCTGCCTCGAAGCGCAGGGAGAAATTGCGCGTAGCGTCCCAGCGCACCGAAGCCGAGAGATTCGTGATGTCGGGCAGGCGCAGCGATGCCAGTTCCTGGCGGGAGGTCACCGTCGGGTCGGGAGTGGCTCCGCCGGGCACGAGATCCGTAGCCAGCGGGTCGGTATACCCCGTAAAGATGCGGCGCACACCGCGATAGCTGTAATTCACCCCGAAAGTAAGCTGTCGCACCGGCGATAGCTCCAGTCCGGCGTCGAGCACCCAGCGCGGGCGGTCAAGACCGTTGAAGATACCGGTGCGGTCATGCTGCGGCGTATAGCTGCCCTTCGCCTCGATGCCCAGCACCGACGACGGACGGTAAGCCAGTTTCAGCGAGGCCCCGAATCCCGACAGACTGTAGCGTTCGAGCGCCATCCCGTAGTCGGGTGTGATTCCTGCCGGCACCGTCAGCCCCGGCATCGCGGCATCGCCGTAATTCAGCCACGCCATATACCATCCCTCCATCGGCACCCCCGACGAACTCTTGTACTGCAGATTCAGTTCAGCCGAGAATCCGCGGAACGGCGTCAGATTCACACCGATATTCGCGTCAAGCGGCGTATGCACCGGGCGCGTCGACTCCAGATGCGGATTGCGGTAGGGGTCGATCTGCGACATCGCAGCCAGCGTATGCAGCTCCGTGCCGCCGAGCAGATGCACATAGAATCCCACATTACGGGCCGCCACATCGAAGCGCACGTCGGGCGAGGCATGAAGCGCCGCGTAATGCGAATCGGCCGTATACCCGTCGGCATTGAAAGCCAGATCGATATCCGCCCCGATGCGGAGCGACAGATTCCGCTTCTGCCACTTGTAATACGGACTCAGCGAAAGGGCCGAATAAGAGTCGGGAGCCGGAGCATCGTGTGCTTCCGAATAGAAAAGCATGTCAAGACAGGCATCGATACCCACACGCCCCATCTGGCCGAACGGAGCCGACACCCCGCCGCTCAGCGAGACCTGCGTCTCGCGCGTGGCGGTGCGGTAGCCGAAATAGCGGGCCGCAAGAGCCGCATTCCAGTCGACCGGCCATCCACCCTCCGGATCGGAGGTCCATCCCAGCCGCAGGGCCGCGTCATTGAGCGTCTGCGTGGGGAGATGCATCGGAGTGCCGTCATACTGAAATCCGGTTAACTCCGGGTCGATACCGTAATAATTGAAATAACCCACATGGTATTGCGCCGCAGCCGACAGCAGCCCCATGTCGCTGAACTTCCGGGCATACGCCACCCCCAGCGACTCCGCATAACTCACACGCGCATCCGTCAGATCGCCGAACGGGCGCCAGAAAGTGGTGGAATTATGCTGCAGCCGCAGGTCGAGCCGCTCCTCCGGGCGGCGTATCGCGCCGACACCCAGACTCACCGACGAATTCAGATACGAGCCACCCTGCAGGTCGAGATACCCCAGTGTGGGCAGTCCGTCGCGCGAGGCGCCCCATGCCGTGGCATCCGCCACCGGCGACAGCGGCGTAAATTCCGCCTTAACCCCCGAAGAGGCATACTCCAGCGGAGTCTCCCCGATCGACAGGCGCTGCCGGTGGGGCAATTGATTGATACGGTCCGGGTGCAGTACATCGCGCAGGTAAGTGCCGTCGACACTTACCGACTCATGCAGCTGCGCCGAGGCACCGGCCGGTGCCATGACTGCGAGAAGAAGCAGAGGAAGAGGATATGTATAGGCTTTCATCTGTAGAAGCACATTACGTTAAGAAAAAATGACGGGAGAGGGGGTGGAGTGTGTCCCGCCTTTATCAGGCAAGACTGGCCGGGGAGGGGGAGAGCCTGCCCCGGCGCGCCGGCTCATTTCAGGCGCGAGGAGATCATACGCTTTATATCCTCCTCCTTGCCCGGATAATTCTGCCGCAGACTGCGCAGATACTCCTGGGCGAGATAATCCTTCCCCAGGGCTGAATAGGCGTCGGCCAACACGATAAATCCGCGGGCCACCCAATACTGCTGCTCCGAGCCTGAGGACGTGAAATCTTCCATCAGGTCGCGGGCCCTTGAGGCATCGCCTGCATCCAGCGTGCGATGCGCCAGCGTCACCGCGCTTCGTGCGCCGAAGAGCGAATAGGGATTCTCCGCCAGACGGGTCAGCATCCGTTCACCCTCACGCATGTCGCGTGCCGAAGCCGAATCGATGAGCGCCGTGGCCTCATAGAAATCAGCCTCCTCAAGCGCATCCGCATCGGCACCCCCGGTCGAGCGGAGGCGGCGTGCATACTCGAGCTGGGTATCCGCGTTATCGGCATTACGCATGATTCCGGTATAGGCTTCGGCCGCATACGCGGCTCCGCCACGCCGCTCCAGTTCGCGGTAAGCGCGGAGCGCACCGGCACGGTCGCCCGAGTCCGAGAGGGCTGCCGCATATATCGAATAAGCCTCCGCGATATGGCGCCCGTCGGGGAATTGGCGTATGTAATCGCGGATAGCCGTGATATTACCGTTATTATCAAGATATTCAGCCTCAGCCGACTCATATGCCATATCGTCAAGATCGGCGGCATCGACCGAATATCCCGGCACATCCTGAATAAACTCCGCATACGCCCCCACCTGATGCGCTCCGGCATAATAGCGGCGCAGTTCGCGGTCGGCGGCCCGCGCCTCATCCGAAGCCGGGCGCGACATAAGCAACTGTCGGTAAGCCTCCACAGCCTCCTCCGTATTCCCCGAAGCCATCAGCGCATTGGCCCTGCCAAGGGCCGCCTTGGCCGCGCCGGGAGCCACGGGATAGCGGTCAAGCATCCTGCCGTAGGCCGCCGCAGCCTTCGTATTGTCGCCCTGCGCGGCATAGGTATCCGCCAGTTCGCCGAGCGCATTCGGCAGCCACCGCGAATCGGCATGGTCGCGCTCAAAGCTTTCCAGTTCGCGTATCTTTCCTGCCACATCCCCCTTCAGCCCCAGCATCTGGGCATGACGGTAGAGTGCATAATCCGGATTCGCACCCGAGCGCATACGTGCGAAATCCGACAGCGCACCCTCATAATCACCGGTATAATACTTGCAGTCGGCCACGCGCATCGCCGCGTCGTCGCGCAGATCGGCCGACAGCCCCGATGCCGAAGCCGCCTTGCCGAAATACCGCCGTGCCTGGGCAAACTTATCCTGCATCAGCAGCGCATACCCCATGTCATAATCCAGAAGCGAGGCATTGCTTCCGGCGCGACCCGAATTGATCGCCGCCGCATACGCCTTCTCCGCCCCTGCATAATCTGAGAGCGCATAGAGCGCGTCGCCGAGCCAGATCTGCGACTGGCATGTCAGGTCGCGGTCGCTGCTCCCGATCGTAGCGGCGCGTCGCAGCAGTGGCGCCGCACGGCGGGAATCACCCGTAGAGAGGGCCGAAGTGCCGGCGGCATACAGTATCTTCTGTTGCAGCAGCAGATCGGCAGCCGAGGGGCGGCTGATACGGTCCATTGCCGCGATAGCCTTGTCGAAATCCCCCTGACTGTAATACAGCGAGGCCAGATTCCGCTCGATGGCCGGGGCAAATTCCGACTGAGGATAGGTGCGTATGAACTGTTCGAGCAGTTCGACCGAGGAGTCAAACGGTATGTTACCCCCCTTCGAGCGTGCCGCCACATAATTGTAGAGAGCAGTCTCCGACACCTTCCGGTCATAATTCATGCGGTAGGCCTTTTCAAAATTCATCGCCGCACCCGAGGGAGAGCCGATAGCCGCCTCGATCTGTCCCAGATAGAGGGCCGCACCCTGCCCGATGGCCGAATCCTCGTCGGCCACACGGCTGAACCTGGCTGCGGCCGCAGAGAGGTCGCCATCGCGGTATTCGCAGGCACCCAGCGCATATAGCGCGTCAGGGGTGGCCTCATCGCCGGCCCGGTCGGCATACTCCGTCAGCACCGTTCGGGCGCGGTCATAATCACCCGTCTCGTAAAGCGACAGCCCGAGCACCCTTTGGGTAGGGAGCCGCAGTTCCGGCGCCGCGTCACTTCGCAGCAGCGTAGCGGCCAGCGACGCGCAACGGTTCCAGTCGCCCTGACGGAAATAGAGCTGAGCCATATAATATTCCGGATATATACCGTCGGGGAAATCGCGGCCGGATGAGGAGGCATCGTCAAGCAGACGGCTCACCCGCTCGAACTTCGCGAGCGCCTGGTCATCGCGCCCCTGCGCATAGTCGATATAAGCGTCATAATATTGTGCCGCAATGCGATACTCCTTCACATTTGCCACCGACTTGATCAGCGGACGGGCCTGCGCGTATTCGCCGCACTTGATCAGCGACAGCGCGAGTCTGTAGGCGCACTGATGGCGCGAATCGGCATCGAGCGCCTCGATATCTATATTGCGGTAGGCCTCGGCGGCCTGCTGCCAGTCATGAGCGAAAAAATAGAAATCAGCCCGGCAGATCTGCGCTTCGCGGGCATGAATGGAGGCCGGATTATCACGTATGAACTCCTCAAGGAGCTGCAGACATCGCGGGTCGGAGGTATTGAAATAGGCCGAGCCGAGCAGAAACAGAAACTCCTGCGTGTCGGTCGGCGACAGTGGAATGTTTTCGGTCGCGATATGTGATAGCTGGTCGATGGTGCCCCGGAAATTACCGGTGGTCATCATCTTCTCGCCACGGGAGAGATAGGCTTGCTGCGAGGCGGCGGCCGGATCCGGAGGGATAGGGGCGGCCCATGCAGCCGAAGCGATTGAAGCGGCGAGGATTATATGGCATGTCTTTGTCATCATGGCGGAATCCTTGAAAGGAGGGTATAAAAAAAGAAAATCGGCTTCCGAGAGGGAAGTCGATTTCCGGTGGGCGATTACGGATTCGAACCGCAGACCCTCTGCTTGTAAGGCAGACGCTC
>CAMWRH010000014.1 GCA_947176605.1 uncultured Porphyromonadaceae bacterium | reverse complement strand
CATGGCCTGTAAACCGCGTACAGGCAGCTGGGCGTAGCCCAAGCTGTCTGTGCGCGGACTTCATATCCCCCCTCTACCCCTCCCCCGCTGTCGCTTCGCGACAGCGGGGGAGTATACATTTACAGTCCACGCCTCGACGTATAGTGTTGTCGCTCCGCGACAACAAGGAGAGATAGTGGGCTTTAGGTGGCGGGGTTTATGATATCTGTGCGTCCGCGACCTGTCGCGGACGCCGCAGGGGAGTTCCGAGTTACGCTTCAGAGGGCAGGCTTTGGGCGTCACCCTCGGCGGGGGTCAGACCGATGTTGGCTATAAAGGACTGCATGGCCTTGGGGTCGGTGAAGAAGTCGGTGAAGAGGAAGGAGCGGCCTGTATTCGGGTTATGGAAGTATTTGCCTGATATGTCGTAATCCTTGAATACGTCGGTCCAGAGGTAGAAGAGCACTTTGTTGAGCAGCACTTCTTCGGCGATAACGCCGGTGCGCGGGTCGGCCTTGGCGAAGAAGTAACCCATCTGTTTGTCGGATGATTCGGTGAGGGAGAGTATTTCGGGGTTGATCGTGTCGAGGAATTCTCCCCATGAGTAGAGGTCCTCCCCTACGCGGAATTTCCAGTCGATCGGGCTACCGGTACGGGGATCGGTCGGGTTGGTGTTGATGCTGACATACCGCCAGTTCCAGCGCCGTTTGAAAGCCGAATCGATCGGGAAGAGCGATTGGTCGGAGGTGTTCATCGTGGCCCATATGTAGAGGTTGGGTGGCAGGAGGAGGAGACTGCCGTCGAGTATCTCCCCACCGAGGGGTATTTCGCGCCCGTTGTCTTTCTGCAGGGGAAATGAGGCGATGGCCTGGCGCTGCGCGTCGGAGAGGTTGGCAAACCCCTTCGCGTCCGATTTCAGGAAGCGTGCGATATCCTCGTCGGCGTGGATGGGATATGCCGAACTGCCGGAATTGTTGCGGTCGAGCAACTGAAACAGGTCGCCGAAGATCTGTGCGCAGTTGCCACGGTTGATTTCTTCGATTATGAGGAAGTGTGGGTTATCGAGGTCTTTCCATGCTTCGACATAAGCCTTCAGGAATGCCTGCGGCACATATTTGTAGACGATTTTCCGTTCGATACCCGGATGGGCGCCTTGCGGTTGGGCAAGATGCACCTCCTTCCCCACGAAAGCACTCATCGGCACATCCTCCATCGTAGGTTTATAGGCACCCACAAACGACGCATAGTCACTGTCAGGATGAAACGTAGTCCTGACCGCATTCCGTCCATCCGTCATCTCATCAATCGCAAACGACTTCCCCGTCCCCGGCGCCCCATAGTAAATCAGCTGCAACGGCGCATCGACAGGACGAGGTTTCTCAGGTTCTGCAGTAGCCAATTTCTTATCAGCCGGAATCAACTGCTCACCCAGTACCATCTTAGCCATTGTTTTAAATGTGGCAGAATACCCGTACTCAAACTTATCAAGATCTGATTTTCCGCACAAATTAGCGCGAGCTTGTTCAGCTGAATCATCAGGATGCAACGCAAAGTATTCGACGAACTCATTAAGCATTTCCTTTGAAATGGTTCGGATTCCGCTCTTTCCTTTGTTCGTACTTTTTACAAGATAGCATAGTGAGTCGGAGTCAAGAATTTCAACTTGACCGTTTTGGGAAACAAATCCTTTCTGTAGAGTATATCGCATGAATCAATCAAATATTGACTTTTAGGGAACCTGAAATAATCGACCAACTCCATATCAAGTTCGTCCTCAAAGCCATGAATCAGGATGAAGATAAAATCAACTTGCTGCGACTGGTCGCTGTCAATAGCAAGCACAATAAGCAATACAAAGTTAATAATATTTTTGGAAATACTACTTATCGCAAATCTTCTGAGGATTACTATCTTCTTAATATATATTAATCAGGTGGTCGCCGTATATAAAATTTCGGAGATGCTATAGATTCGAATGGGAACTATCGTTGTACTCATGTGTTTGAGAATAGTCCGATTTTCTTTATTCATATATGACATATTGTCACATCCTGATAACATATCTAAAATATCTGGTGTCATATTTATATTTCAATGAATTTCTGGTGTTATATTCTATCTTTTTGTCATCAGGTGGTGACATATTGAATAACACTCGACTTATATCCATACGGTGCCACTAAATCATATAATTATATGAAATATTCGTTTTCGGATGATTGTGATGTGAATAGAATATAAGGTGTCAGGGTGTGAACGGACATGAAATCAGAATGCGGTTAAGGCTCGCGCCGTCATCCTCCCCTCGGCGGAACGGGAACCGTCGGGGGGGGGAGGCGGAGCGGGCACGCGGGGTGTCACTTGGTGAGTTCGTAGATTTCGGCACTGTCGTCGGTAGCGAAGAGCATTATGGCGGTGCGCGGGCCGGTCTTGTAGAGGGTGCCGGCTACGGAGGATTCGCTGCCGTAGGTGGTCTGAGGGTCGCCGTTGACGGAGGCTCCGCCAAGGAATATCAGGGATTCGGGGGTGTTCTGATAGAGGTAGCCTGACTTGCGCTGGCTACCGGTGGTCTTTTCGAAGAATACCTTTCCGTTCTTTTTCCTGAACCGGCAGGAAAAATAGGGATAGCTGAATATCCCGAGGGAATTGATCTGTATGGAGCGTACACGCCGGTATCCAATCATGCCGTCGGGTGTGACGGGTGAGACCGGCGCGTCGAGAAGTCGCTCGCACATCTGCTTTTCGTCGTAGCCGTAGGAGTCGGGGGAAAGGGTAGCCAGCAGGGTACGTATTTTCTCGCGGTCTTGCGACAGGTTGTCGTAGTCGACGGAGTGTATCACTTCGCGGAGGTCGGGGTTGAGGTTGGCGGGAATTACGGTGCCGGTGTCGGCGGCAGCCATTGAGGCTACCACAGTCAGGACTGTCGACAGGCAATACTTTATAATCATCTGATGGAGTTTGGGTTACGTTTTAGAAGTATGTAGGCGGAGGGGGTGCGGGCGTCGAGGCGGAGCACGGTGTCGTTCTGAAGGTATAGGGTGGCGATGTCGGGGAGGATGCGGCGCAGGGCGTCTTCGGTGGCCATGTTGTCGCATGCGCGTTCGGTCATAGGGCCGTCGCCGAGGAAGATGGAGTCGCCCTGAAGGGTGTAGCTGCCGGAGATGGTGTTGCAGTTGGTATGGATGAGGTATGTGTCGGCTTCAAACCGGATGAATTGGTCGGAGCCGGGCACTGCCTCGGCGGGACGCACGTAGTCGGTGTCGCTGAACACGATGTTTTCGATCTGCCATTTTCCCCGGATGTCGGGGGTGGCGGTGGCGGTCTGTTTTACACTGCCGCATGATGCGGCGCCGAGCAGGATGGCACCGGCGAGGATGGAGGAGGTTTTGGTAATTGATTTCATAGCTGTAAGAGTTTACCTGTATTTAGGTAACGTCTGCCTTGTATTATTATTTTTCCGGGACGCGGGAGGTTACTTCCGGATGCCCGGGGATGGGACGCAAAGGGCGCGAAAGGCGCCTTTCGCGCCTTTCGCGTTCCTTACACCGGGGAACTGACAGTAACTTCCTTCGGACATTATCAAAGGGGACGGCGAATAAGGGAAGTGCAATTTGAAACCACCTCATCGATAAGCTGGCGACAACGACGTTCTTCCATCTTAACCTGCCGCCCTACAGCTATAAAGTCGCTGATGGCCGGATTGCCGGTGCCGTTGACGGATGTGGCGTGTTCGCCATTGTATCCGTCGGCGCATAGGGTGAGGTCGTAGGCCGGTGCAAGATTCCATCGCCAACCTCTATCGGTACCGGGAGTGACCATAAAACTGAAATTCTTGCAATGATCATCTTTATTATCGGTAAGGTAATTGAATATCATCCGGCGATACATCTCCTCGACCTCATCGGGCGACTGTGTCAGAAAACCTGTCAATGCCAATAGATTGGAGTAATCAAGGATAGGCATTCCCAATGAGATGCACAGCAGTCCACCCGCTGTGGCCATATGAATCCGTTCTCCTTCAGCCGAGATATCAAACCTCCTCGAAGCAAAATACTTCCCTTCAATCAGTTTGAAGTCAGGCACCTTTATGCCACACTTTCTTGCTGTATGGTTATAGAGATACTCCTGTTGTCCGATATCCTTGGGGTCATATGTATGCCTGAACTTTACCAGCCAATGACCTTCCGGGTCGGAAAATACGGCTTTCGGGCGGGCGCCTCCGCTGTTACCACTGTTGAACAGCAGCAACTCGGCATCATCATCCTGCCGCTCTCCGAGCACTTCCAGTGCCTTTTGCTGAAGCAGGTCGAAGTCTGCGACAGAGTCGGCCTTAAGTATGTCGTTGGCCGGCATATAGGTAAGTGCACCCATCCCGCTGCTGCCTACAATGCTCAACCGGTCAAGAACCGACAGATTGAAATCATTTATCCCTTCGCGAAGCAACGCCTTGTGAAGCAGATAGCGTCCGTAGCCATCGGGCATACTGTCTTCAAAAATACCGAAGTTGCCGGCGAAAGGTGTGGCCTTGGCCACAAACGTACCTGCCCTAAGGGGCAGCTCAAGAGGCGAAATGCCGAAACCGTCGGCTATCCACTTACGGTCGTATTCAAAGACACACAGGCGCGAGTCGGGGGTAAGGGAAAGCGTACCCACACAACTGTCGTGATATTTTACGAGAAGTCGGTCAATCTTCGGGATTTTCATTGCTTTTGCTACTGCGGCGGTGATAGGCCCGTTTTTTGTTTTTGCTGTCGTGGATGGCAAGGAGTTCTTCCATTGTGGCAAATTTCGGTTCGCTGAATATGCGGCGCACCTCGGTGATATAGCCGAGAGCGATGGCCAGCAGTATGAGGTTGCGTAAGGAGATGTAACCTTTCTGCTCAAACCGGGTGATATTCGACAATGCCACTCCCGAGCGGGCCGCCATATCGGCCCGCGTCAGCCGGCGCTCTATGCGGCGCCGACGGAAGTCGGCTGCCAACTGCCTGCCCACGTCATCCGGATCCGGCGGCATATAGCTCTCCAATACTGATAACATATTATCCATATCACCTGATTTTCATTAGTTACTGACTAAATATTATCACTTTTCATCATATCCCATTACCCCTGACTACTCTCATATTACTTCCGGATGCCCGGGGGATGTTACTTCCATCCCCCGGGATAGGGGGAGGTTAAGGGTTCTGACGCACGATGGTGCTGCCGTTGGCCTGGTGGGTGGCGAGGATGAGCATCTCGGCTATCTGCACGTGTGCGGGGGTCTGGGCGGCGTAGAGGGCGGCATCGGCTATGTCGTCGCCGGTGAGCGGCGTGATACCTTTGTATACGTTTTCGGCCCTTTCGGCATCGCCGTGGAAGCGGACGCGGCTGAAGTTGGTCTCTACGAGTCCGGGTTTGAGCAGTGTGACGCGCAGGGGGGTGTGGGCCACGTCGATGCGCAATCCGTCGGTGATGGATTTTACGGCTGCCTTGGTGGCGCAGTATACGTTGCCGTTGGCATAGGCGGCGTCGCCGGCTACCGAACCGATATTGATCACGTGTCCACGGCCACGCTCCACCATTCCGGGCACTACGGCGCGGGTCATGGTGAGCAGTCCTTTGATGTTGGTGTCGATCATCGTGTCCCAGTCGGTATGGTCGCCGAGGTATTCGGGATCAAGTCCGAGGGCGAGTCCGGCATTGTTGACGAGGATATCGATCTCACGCCATCCGGCGGGGAGGGCGCTGACGCTTGCCTCGGCGATTTCGCGGTCGCGCACGTCGAAGACGAGCGGGAGGAGGTCGGCACCGAACTCATCTTTCAGTGCGTTAAGTCGGCTGACGTTGCGTCCGGTGGCGATCACGCGGTATCCGGCCTGAATGAAACGGCGCACGCAGGCCTCTCCTATTCCGCTTGTGGCGCCGGTGACCATTACTGTTGCTTTCATGGGTATAAGTATTGTGTTGGTGTTTCTGAAAAATCAGTCGTACAAATATACGCATTATTCGGCAGATTTCCTATAATTCCGCTTAGAATCACTTTGCTCCTGGGTGGACGCGGGGAGGATACTTTCGGATACCCGGGGGATGTTACTTCCGGATGCCCGGGGAATGGGACGCGGGAGACGCGGGAGGCGCGGGGGTCGCGGGAGGTAATCTCCACGTGCCAGACGGCGCAGCCGAAAAAAAGCGTATCCCGCGACAAGTCCCCTCAAAAGTACTGAAGAGCACACCCGCGTCCCCCGCGTTTCCCGCGTCCCTCCCACGAGCATCAAGGCCGGCCGCAGACAGTATTATTCCCCAGAGGGAAAGGACGCGGAAGAGGGATCTCGATGGGCCAGCCGGGCAGGAAAAATCGGGCGGTGACGCAATCAGTATTGGCATCGAATTTGTTACCCTTTTGACAAACCGTCAGACGACTCGGAGTGAGCGGGCAAACCGCCACGAAGAGCGGGCAGACGGAAAAACTGTCGGAAAATTGAGCATATTATCCACTTGTCGCAGTCTGTAGGTTAACAAGATTTAACACCATGACTGATACTGATTCACTTCATACTGATTATGAGACCATATTTGAAATCCACCATGCTTGCGATCCTGCTTCGGATAGTAGGTATTCTTGATCTGATAGCTACGGTCGTGGCGATAGGCGACGGTCCGGAAGGTCTGTCGGTGTTTGTATTGGCTACGGCCGGAGTCTCGGTGTGCCTCGTGCTGTTTGCGCTGGCGAAATGTGTCGATGCGGCTACTTTCTATATGCGTCGCAACGAATGATGCCGCCCCTTGCCGCCCATGCCGCCCCTTGGCGCCATGGGCGGCAAGACATATAGAGTGCCCCTTGGCGCCACTTTTCCCCGGAGTAACTGACAGTAGTAATCTCCGGGGTATCCAAAACACCTGATTAAAATATTATGATTGAGCAGATTGAATTGCGGTTGCCGACCATGAGGCGCGGTTGCCATCTTATTACGGGGGAGGTGCTGCGGAGCCTCCCGAAGTTGCCCGAGAAGGGGTTGCTTAACATATTTGTGAAGCATACCTCCTGCGGACTTACCATCAACGAGAATTCTGATCCGGCCGTGCTTCACGACCTGTCAGCCCTTTTCGACCGCCTTGCGCCCGAGAACGAACCATACTACCGCCACACCATGGAGGGAGCAGATGATATGCCGGCCCATGCCAAAAGCACACTGGCGGGGGTATCGCTTACAATCCCCATCAGCCACCATCGCCTCAACCTGGGCACCTGGCAAGGGATCTACCTCTGCGAATACCGCGACTACGGCGGCCAACGCACCATCGTGCTCACCGTCTACTCATAAATCCCTTCTATAATGTTTCGGAGTTGAGATATCGGCATCTATCTGCCGGAAAGTAAATTTTTCAAAGTCCATAATTACATCGGGAATGTGCTTATGGCTTTGAATGCCTCATACGCCTTTCTGGCCGCTTCCTTTTCAGCTTTGCTAACGGGAGCAGGATTCGCTATTCTCTTAGCGAATTTTTCAGCGTCTTTACCCCTTAATACGGGAGTTTCTTTGATAGGTCGTGCCATGTCTGTTCTCCTTTGATGATTATCAGTCTACAAATATACAACAAAATATTGATATATTGAGTTGTAACACCCAAAAATCTTATACACACTTGGGTAAAGGATAGATTGACACCCATCGTGCTCACCGTCTACTCCTGATTATTGCGGAGCCAGTCGGTGCGGACGCGGTCAGGAAGATGGGCTACGGTGAAGCCGCTGAATGTGGCCTCGAAACCGTCGCCGTCGGGACTCGCACCGTACATCCCGATCTTCACGGGGCAATTGGCCGACATCCACGCATTGCGCATCAGATGATACTCGCGGTCGTCAAACGAATAGAATATCTCTACCGCATCCAGTCGCCTTACAGCCTTTATCCATATGGCGTCTACCGGACGGTCGAGCGCGATCACACTCCAGTCGGAAGTGGTGTGAGTCACTACGGTGCTCAGATTGTACTTCCCGTCTACGTATTCTATCCCTGTCTTGATATAGTTCTCATGGTCGATGCGTATCATCATCCCCGCCTGGTCGAAGCGCACCTTATAATCCCCTTCGATCTTCACCTTCGCCTCAAACTCTCCCCCATACTCGGCATAATAGAAAGGGGCGTCGTCGACGGTAAATCCATAGTGCGAGATACGCCAATAGTCGGTCCGGGGAGTCACACGCATCGTCATACGGTCGCGGGCGATGCTCCATTGCGAGGGTTCGTTAAACCACGTCATCTTCTCCAGTGACTGTGCGGATGCGGCGCATCCGGCTGACGCGGCGAGCGCCGCGAGTATTGCAATCTGTTTCAGTATCATGTCAGTAAGTGTCATGTCGGTATAAGTGAATCTGATGTTTTACACACTGCAAAGTTAAACCGTTATTCATCCTTCGTCAATGGCTAAAAATAACCATTCCGATGCGATCCGGCACAACCATAACATCAGGATGATCCTATATTTTTACTGCTCAATCTATCATATGATGGATATTTTTATTATCTTTGCGCTATTAAATGGGATGTTGCGCGGTGTGCTTATCGGTAAGCCGCTTCGCACTGAAATAAGATATTATGGCAAAGAATACGATGGGGACCAAGTTGCCCCGCAAACTGCAGCAGAAAATGGCGATTATGGGGGAGCAGATCCGGCTCGCCAGATTGCGCCGCAACCTCTCGATTGCCCAGATCGCTGAGAGGGCCACCTGTTCGCCGCTTACAATCAACCGGATTGAGAAAGGAGCTCCGACAGTATCTATCGGTATATATGCCCGTGTGCTTTATGCCCTGCAACTTGACGATGATATCCTCCTGCTGGCAAAGGAGGATACCCTTGGACGTACGCTGCAGGATCTGAACCTCAAACACCGCCAACGCGCCTCTAAGAAAGTATAAGCATGAAGAAACTATATGTGTATGCCGATTTTAATTGGCTCACCTCTCCCCGACTGATCGGAGAATTGTCGTATGAATCGGTACGCGGACGCGAGACTTACGGATTCTCCTATGATAAGGGGTGGCTTGCTGAATATGGGAATATATTCCTCTGTGAGGATCTGCAGAACTATCCGGGCATACAATACACACGACCTGAAAGAGACATCTTTGCCTGTTTTTCCGACGCTCTGCCTGACCGCTGGGGACGCACGCTTCTCAACCGGCGCGAACAGATTGCGGCATTGGATGAAAAGCGTCAGGCACGCCGTCTTACATCTTTTGATTATCTGACCGGCATTGACGATGCGTCTCGCATGGGAGGATTCCGATTTGCCGAGACTCCCGATGGGAAGTTCATTAATTGCGATGCAAGTCTGCGGGTGCCTCCATTGGCAAATGTCAGAGAACTCATGCTCGCGGCTCATGAGATTGAAGCCAGTGAAGAGAACCATCTTTTACCGTCCAGAAGATGGCTTGCACAGTTATTACATCCGGGCACGTCGCTCGGCGGTGCCCGGCCAAAAGCATCAGTCGTAGATGAGGAGGGATATCTGACAGTTGCCAAATTTCCGTCACGTAAGGATGATTATGATGTCGGGTTGTGGGAACATTTCTGTCATGTAATGGGCCGAAAAGCCGGATTGGATGTTGCAGAGACCGCCACAATTCCGGGCGAAGATTACCACATACTGCTATCGAAAAGATTTGACCGCGATGAGAGTGGCAAAAGAATACATTTCGCTTCGGCGCTGACTCTGCTCGGACTTACGGATGGCGACAATGCATCAACGGGTTATGGTTATCCGGATATTGTGGATTTCATTATACAGCACGGATGTAATGTCGAACAAAATCTGGAAGAACTGTATCGGCGAGTGGGATTCTACATCATTGTCGGCAACTCGGATGATCATTTCCGCAATCATGGGTTTCTGCTGACGCGTAGCGGCTGGCAACTTTCCCCGGCCTATGATATTAATCCGACCCTTTCCGACAACCAAAGTCTGCTGATCGACCACTCGTCGAGTGAATCCAATCTTGAAATTCTATTGAAATCAGCCGGAGACTACATGCTATCTGATGAGAAAGCTCTGGCCATCATCAACGAAGTCAAGTCAGCAATGCGACCGTGGAGAAGTGAAGCCCGACGGCTCAGACTGCCACAACGGGATATCGATATGTTCGCACCTCGCTTTGACAGATGGTTATGAGCAAAAGAGAAACTGATTGACTGTTTTGTTTCTCAAAGCCTCACACCTAACGACACCTAACGCTAATGTCACTAAAATAAGGATTCCAGATAGCTCCTATAGGTGAAATATCGCCTACTTACGGTGTTAATCTGCACCTATATAAGGGTCACCCGGTGGCAGTGTTAGGCTTTTGGTCTTAGGCTTTAGGCTATAGGCATTGGAAATTAGGTGGGCTTTAGTAGCCTCTAACCGCGGAGCGGTTACATGGCCTGTTAACCGCGTACCGTCTGCGAGGCGTAGCCGATGCAGACTGTGCGCGGATACAGACCCTCCCTACCTATTCTTTGTCGCGGAGCGACAACACTATACGTCGAGGCGCGGACTGTAAATGTATTCCCCGCTGTCGCGAAGCGACAGCGGGGAAGGGGTAGAGAGGGGATATGCAGTCCTCGCACAGACAGCTGGGCTACGCCCAGCTGCCTGTACGAGGTTAACAGGCCATGAAACCGCTCCGCGGTTATCGCTCCTCCCCGCTGCCTGTATGTCTTATTTTAGTGACATTACGCCTCACACCTAACCTAAAACCTAAAACCTAACGCCTAACACCACCCGCTATCTTCGGAGGGAGTTTAGGGTATTTAACACGCAGGAGGTGCCCGAGGCCGGGAGTCGGATGTTAGTATGATATATGCTTTTCTCTCCGCTTAAACTTGTGACTTCGCATACTATGGGAAACGACTCTAACGCCTCCACGCAGTCCGGTAAGACGGCTACCGTGGCCGACCAACTGGTGGATATGCGCGCCTCCGCCGGCGTGCGACATATTTACGGCATCACAGGCGACAGCCTGAATGCCATCACGGCGGCCATCAATACTGATGGACCACTCAGCTCGAACCGACGACGCGCAAATGGCTGGACACCGAGGGTCCGGCTCTCCTCTCCGTGACCACCGACACGAATGCCGCTTCTTTCACTTTCTCAAAGGAGGCAATGGAGAGTGGCACTTCCGGTAACCTGACCGAAAACTTCCGGCTGCCCGGAGATTAGGGGGCTACCGCTCCTCCCTATCGCTGACTTCTCCATAACGACATATACGGTCTGCCGGGTATAATCACCCGTATCAACGCCCCTTACTATTGTTATAACTGCTGTCTATATATAATAAGGTGTGGATATAGAGGCGAAGTCAGTAATAGGGGTAATATAAACGGTAAAATTGGTTTGCACCGACGGCAAACTCTTACTAACTTTGCAAATAAGAAGGTGGCCCCTAACCGCGGAGCAGCCATATACCCCCAAACCCCAGAGCGGTTACATAGTAGCCCCTAACCGCGGAGCGGTTATCGCTACGCCCCGCTGCCTGT
The DNA here is from genome assembly GCA_947176605.1 of uncultured Porphyromonadaceae bacterium. Classification (GTDB taxonomy): domain Bacteria; phylum Bacteroidota; class Bacteroidia; order Bacteroidales; family Muribaculaceae; genus Lepagella. The sequence continues at coordinate 41,040 of CAMWRH010000014.1, read as the reverse complement.
CCGCCTTATTTTAGTGACATTATTCCTAATTCCTCACTCCTCATTCCTCCCTCCTAATTCCTCATTCCTAATTCTAAAAACAAACTATTATGTTAGGAAATTTTATATACTCTAACCCTACGAAACTCTATTTCGGCGATGAGGCTCAGCGTCATCTCGCCGAGGCTCTCCGCCCATACGGGCATAAGGTGCTGCTGGCATACGGCGGCGGTTCAATCAAACGCAATGGCGTATACGATGATGTACGCGCAGCCCTCGCCGAAGCCGGCAAGGAAGTGGTGGAACTCGAAGGTATCATGCCCAACCCTACCTATGAAAAACTCATGGAAGGGGTGCGCACTGTGCGCCAGCATGATGTCGACTTCATTCTGGCCGTTGGCGGCGGTTCGACGATTGACTATGCCAAGGCCCTCAGTGCCGCGGCATGGTATAAGGGTGACGCATGGCAGACTTTCTGGGTCGAGCAGAAAGACCCCGCCCCCGACCAGCGCATCCTCCCCGTGGGCGCCGTGCTGACAATGGCCGGGACAGGCTCGGAAATGAACGGCGGTTCGGTAATCACCAATAAGGAGAAGGGTATGAAGATCGGCAAGGTATTCAAGGAGAATCTCTATCCCCGCTTCGCCGTGCTCAACCCGAAGTACACTTTCTCCCTGCCGCAGCGACAGATGGTGGCCGGTATTTTCGACACCATGAGCCATATCATGGAGCAATACTTCTCGGGCGATGACGACTGCACGTCTGACTATCTGGCCGAAGGGCTGATGCGCTCGGTAGTGGCCGCCAGCCGGGTAGCCGTGAAGGATCCGCTCGACTATGAGGCACGTTCCAACCTGATGTGGGCCTCTACCTGGGCACTTAATACCCTTATAGCCGAGGGGAAGACCGAAGACTGGATGGTGCATATGATCGGTCACGCGGTAAGCGCCGTCACGGATGCCACACATGGCATGACCCTGGCAGCTGTGTCAGTGGCCTACTACCGCAATATGGCGGCTATCGCTCCGGCACGCTTCGCCCGATTTGCCAAGGTGGTATGGGGTATCCCGGCCGATGGCAAGAGTGATGCCGAACTTGCCTCGGAAGGAATCGACGCCCTCGGCGCCTGGATCCGCGAGATCGGCGCGGCTCCCGATCTGAGTTCGCTTGGCGTAAAGGGCGACCAGCTCGATGCGATAGCCGATGCCACCATCATCTTCCGCGGCGGCTACACCCTGCTTACGCGCGACGATATCATGCGCATACTCCGCGAAAGCCTCTGAGCACCGCACACATCGCCATGCTCCGGATCCCCCCTATGCCGCATGGACTTAGCTACTACCATTCTACCAATATTCAATAACCGCAATCTCCGGCCGGAATCCCCTCGCGGGACCGACCGGAGATTTTTGCGTCGTTTCAAAATAAAAGTTAAATACATCCATTATCTTCCCGGAAAATTTGGAGGTGTGTGGAATTATTCGTAACTTTGTAACGATTTCAAAATCTATAATGTTTTCAACATGGAAAAGACGATGAAATACAGCGACCGTCAGTTGGCGGAGATGCTCACCGGAGCCGGAGTGCGGCCATCGCTTCATCGGCTGGCAGTGCTCTCGACGATAGCCAATGACCGGTGTCACCCCTCGGCCGATGATCTGTACCGCCGGATCTCGGAGCAGTATCCGGGTGTGTCGCGCACCACCGTCTACAACTCTCTCCACGCTCTGGTGGATGCCGGACTGGTGAAGGAGCTTAAGCTGGAACGCGGCGTATCGCATTTCGACTTCCTGCTGCAGCCTCCGCACGGCCACTTCATCTGCTCACACTGCGGGCGGATATTCGATATGGGGTTGCCTCCGGAACTGGCCGACAGTGCGGATCCGGGATTCAGAATTGATGCGATCGACCTGAATTTCAAGGGTATCTGTCCCGACTGCCTCGCTAAGCAGCAATAATCATCCGGCTGACGGTAAAGCAATTGAATCATAGAACAACAACAAATATCAACACATAAAAACGAAACTGAAATGAAAGAACTGAAAGGAACAAAGACCGAGCGCAATCTCATGGACGCTTTTGCCGGCGAATCGCAGGCCCGCAACAAGTACACTTACTATGCCTCAAAGGCACGTAAGGAGGGTTACGAGCAGATCGCCGCCCTCTTCGAGGAGACCGCGCACAATGAGAAGGAGCACGCCAAGATGTGGTTCAAGGAACTGCACGGCGGCGAGGTGCCCTCCACCATCGACAACCTCAAGGACGCTGCCGCCGGCGAGAACTACGAGTGGACCGACATGTACGACCGCATGGCTCAGGAGGCCGAGGAAGAGGGCTTCAAGGATATCGCCCGCAAATTCCGTGCAGTGGCAGCCATCGAGCGTCACCACGAAGAGCGCTACCGCCGTCTGCTCGCCAACATCGAGGAGGGTATCGTATTCTCACGCGAAGGCGACACTATCTGGGTATGCCGCAACTGCGGTCATATCGTAGTGGGGAAGAAGGCTCCCGGCAAGTGCCCCGTATGCGAGCACCCGCAGAGCTTCTTCGAAATCGAAGCCGTCAACTACTAACCTATACATATAATCACAGCAACTGGATTTTAGAGTCCATACTGAGTCGGCGTGAGCCGATGGAATCTCAGGCCGGCAGATGCGCAATACATCCGTCGGCCTTACATTTTTCCGCTATTTTACACAACTTTTAGGGCAATGCCTCCGTTGACTATTACACGTTGTTATTTCTGACACTTTTTTATGAAAAAGATTCTCACTATCGCTATAATAATAATCCTGTTGTTGCCCGGCTCGGCCTTCCACAGCGCCCTGCTGGTGATGCTGCTCATATGGATGTGGCGAAAGAAGGTGCGCCGCTCGATTACGAGATGGTGGCGGAAGGGATACCGCACGCTGTGGCGTGTGCTCAGCTGCATATCGCTGATACTTATGCCCAGACCTTTCGCTATCCCTACCGACCGCTCGCGTCTCGTATATTACGATGATTACGGTCAGCGCGTCTCGACTCCCATGACCCACTGGCTCATCAACCTTCTGCTCCCCGAGGAGACGCTTTGCTCTTTAGGGTGCGCTCTGCCCGAATCCGCTCTGCGCGACATGCTCCCGGCCGGAGGGATGCCGATACCCGGTTCAGCATCGCTGCAGGAGACGCTTCGGCGTGTGGCCGGAGCTTACAGGCAGAATGACCTGGCTCTGGAGTCGCCGATGTCGGGTGTCGTGCCGCAGGCATTGAGCCGCTATTTCGGGGAAGACACGAAGGCCGCCTATGTGATAAAGCCTAAAGGATACGACAGCCGACGCGATTACCCGGTGCTCTTCTTCCCGCGCGGAGACATGGACAACTGCAAACTCTACACCGGGATGCTTCGCAATATCGAAGACGCCATTATTGTATGCGTAGGTACCGACAACACTTCCGGCGTTCTCAGTCCGACCGAATTTCAGCAGATCAAGGCCCGCTTCATACCCATGCTCCGCGACCTGGGTCTCAATCCCGACCTAAGCCAGATATCGGTCATTTCGGGGTTGTAAGGAATTAGGAATGAGGAGTTAGGAATGAGGAATTCCTAATTCCTCCCTCCTAATTCCTAATTCAAAAAAAACGTTCCGGATAAGCGGGCTTCCTGCGGGCCTCGCCTATCCGGAACTATCAGTATAGAATAAATGTAAGGTTATCTATGTCGTTTACTTCGACTCAGGGGCATTTACCTGACCGGTGGTGGCTACCTGACCGGTGGTGGTTGACGCAGCTGCCGCTGAGGCTGCCCGCGGACGTCCCGCCGGACGGCTGCGGAACTCGCTGTCGCGAAGCTTGGCATACGCGCGGAGATACTTGCGCACTGCCGAGATCATCTCCTGTGTCTCCGACAGCATGTTCATATATACGTAGAACACTGTCATCGAAGCAGGGTCGCCGTCATGAAGCTGATCATGCAGACCGTGGTATACATCCGATATCGCGTCCTTGATCTCATCGCAATGCAGACGCAGCATCGGCACGGTGGCCGTGGTGCCGCTCTCCATCATGGCCTGTATGTCGTTGAAAAGGATTCCGATCCGGGTGCGTATGAGTTCAAACTCCTCCGTCTGACGCTGCGGCAGCGGACGGAAATTATTCTCCACATGCTCCTTGCAGATCTCATCGATACGGCGCAGGTTGTAGAGCACGCTCATCAGGCAGTTGTTGCTCAGATGGAACCAGGGGTTCTTCTCAAGCGCCGTCTCATGCGCCACCTTGCGGAGGCAAAGCGTCTCCTTGCGGCGCACATTCTTAAGCACATTCTTCTGGCGCTCAAGATTCGAGGCCGCCTTGCCGAGAGCCCTTACGTTCTCCTTAAGGAAGGCCTGCGTGATGCCGTCGTACATCTCTCCGGCATAAAGCAGGAATCCCTGCTGCTGCTGGCCGATATAGAGAAGGAGCAGATTCCAGGTCTCATTCTTATCCTCGGAGGCAAGGATGCTGTTGAATACGGCATCACCCTTCTCCTCCTCCTTGCGTGCCTTGAAGCGGCGGTTGCTGCGGATGATGAGGAAGATAGTCACAAGCGCGAGGGCTATCATCACCCAGTGGCCGCCGAAGTGCATAAGGAGCACTATCAGTCCGGCTCCGATGAAGGCCGCTCCGGCAGTGATGAACCAGCCGCCGATCACCGAAATCACACCCGTGATGCGGAATACGGCACTCTCACGACCCCATGCGCGGTCGGCAAGCGAGGTACCCATCGCCACCATAAAGGTGACAAACGTGGTGGAAAGCGGAAGCTTGAGCGATGTGCCAAGCGCGATCAGCGCGCCGGCAAGCACGAGATTGACTGATCCGCGCAGCAGGTCGAAGGCCGCACCCTGGTCCATGATGGTCTCATCGACGTTGAAACGGCGGTTGAACCACTGCCGCACCTTCAGCGGAGTCACACGGCGCACCCATGCGAGGAAACGAAGGGTCCAGCGCACCAGACGGCGGGCGATACGCGAAGAGCCGAACATCTCGTCGCCTCCCTGCTGCGACCCGAGGCCGATCTCGGTCTTGGTCACGTTGCGCGCCTTGCGCGAGGTGGCAAGCGACACCACCATGATCACGCCGGCGCCGATCAGGAAGTATACCGGTGTATTGGCCGGACCATTCAGCGAACCCATCAGGAACGACTGCGCGTCGCCATGACCGTTGGCTATGTAATCCTGATAGGAGGCAAGGCCGCTAAGAGGCACACCGATGAAGTTGACAAGGTCATTGCCCGCGAAGGCCATCGCCAGTGCAAACGTGCCGAGCAGCACGATTACCTTAAGCACATTGACTTTCATCCAGTGCAGAGCCTGCATCAGAAGAGTGAAGAACACCATGCAGATCCCCAGGATCTGCCATGTGTGGGTCTTGATATACCCTTTTACCTCGGGTGTCATGAAGGTAAGATCCTTCGCACCCTTCAGCAGAAGGAAATATATGATGGCTGTGGCGCAGAGACCGCCGAAGATACCGATCTTCCACTTCAGTTTGCTACGGTAATTGAAGGAGAATATCAGTCGCGACAGGAATTGCACCACCGTGCCGAAGAAGAAAGCTATCGCCACCGACAGGAATATGCCCAGTATCACCGACAGGGCTTTCTCGGTGTTCAGCAGGTCGTTGAATCCAAGGTCGATACCGCCGGCCATCTTGATGAGCGCCACCACGAATGTGGCTCCAAGAAGTTCGAACACCATCGATACCGTGGTCGACGTAGGCATCCCGAGCGAGTTGAACACATCAAGCAGGATGATATCGGTCACCATCACCGCCATAAAGATGCATATCAGATCGTAGAACGAGAAATGCTCCGGCCGGAATATCCCGTGGCGGGCTATGTCCATCATGCCGTTACTCATGGCCGCTCCGATAAATACTCCGATCGAGGCCACAATCAGGATTCTCTTGAATGAGGCTGCTTTTGAGCCTATTGCCGAGTTGAGGAAGTTGACCGCATCATTGCTCACTCCGACCGAAAGGTCGAAGATGGCCAACAGGAATAGAAACACGACAATACATAGAAACAGTATATCCATATTCTGTATCAGATAGATTGATTTCTTCTTGAGCAGAAGCTGATGAGCGCATGCAATCGGCAGCTACTGCGTTGATGTTGCAAAATTCCGGATAAATCGTTTCAAAAATGTTGCAGTTTCTTTAAGCTATCATGAAATCACGGGGGTGTGGAGGAAATCAGGGGAAGCCGGATGGTATATACCAGACCCCCGTCACGACCATTGTCGACCCGGATGCTGCCATGATGCAATCCCACGGCATTCTTTACGATCGACAGCCCCAGACCCGTACCCCCCGAGCGCCGGGAGCGCCCTTTGTCAACCCGGTAGAACCTCTCAAACAGATGAGGCAGATGCTCCGGTGCCACGCCGCAACCATTGTCGGCCACACGTATCACGGCCATTCCGCCACCCCCGCCCACTGCCGATATCCTGATACGGCTCCCCCCGCTGTAGGCCACGGCATTGTCTATGAGATTCTGGAATACGGAGGCGAGCAGTCCGGCATTCCCGTTGACGGGGAGCTCCCCCTCTATGTCCAGTTCCATCTTTATCCCTTTCGCCGATGCCATTATGGCGCTCTCATCGGCCACTTCGCGCACGATCTCCCCTACATCCACCGGCTCGCGTGAAATCACGTCGCTCCCGTCGTCCATACGTGTGATCAGGGCCACGTCATCGAGCAGACGCTTGAGCCGGTCGGTATTAAGCAGGCTCTTTTCCAGAAACTCCCTGCGCTTCGCCTCCGGCATGTCGGGATACGCAAGGAGTGTCTCCACACAGGCCCGTACGGATGCCACCGGAGTCTTCAGCTCATGATTGATATTATTGGTGAGCTGCTTCTTTATCCGCTCTTTCTCCCGCTGCTGGTGCATGGCCGAGGCATGCTCGCGGTCGCGGTCTTCCACGGCCTTCTGCAATCGGGCATAGAGACGCACTATATGATTCGAGATCTCACCGAGTTCATCGTTGGGGAACGGTGCGACGTTCGTGATCGGTTCGCCTCGCTCGGCTCTTGCCGCAAAACCGCGCAGCCGCTCCATATGCACACCCATCTTGCGTATGGCGAAATAACCCAGCAGACAGAACAGCACCGTCACCGCACACATATACCACAGGAAAGTGCCGTCGGCCTCAAGCAACTGTGTGAGCGACAGACTGTAGGGAAGCGCCGTGCGCACCACCGTACCCCGGTCGGCAAGTGTGGCCGAATAGAAATAGGTGTCGCCGGTGCTCTGGCTGTGGCGTCTTACGGTATGCCCCTCCCCCTTGAGTATGGCCTGGGAGATCTCACGCCGGTCGAGATGATTGGTGCCCGGCAGGGTGTCGAGCGAATTATCGTATACCACCTTTCCGTCGGAGCGTACCACGCTGATGCGCAGTCCGTCAAGTCCGCGGATACCCGTCACCCTAATGCTGTCGATATCGCGTCCTGCGGCAAGAGCCTCGGCCACATAGGTGTTTACGAGCTGCAGACGCGCGTTGAGCTCCTCTATCTTAAAGGCCTTCTCGCGGTGATACTGAAACACCACCACACTCCCCGACAGCAACAGAGAATAGGCTACGAGCCACACAAACAGGCGCCGGTGATACGACAGTCTAACCGATGAACCCATAGCCGTAACCCGAACGGGCCTTTATATGCGAACCGTAATGTCCGATCTTCTGGCGTATACGGGCCACATTGACATCCACTACCCGGTCAAGCACCACTGTCTCGTCGGGCCATATGTCGCGCAGGAGTTCCTCGCGTGTAAACACGCGCCCTATATTCCCCAGCAGGCGGCACAGTATCTCAAACTCCTTGCGCGGCAGCCTCACTTCCTCTCCGTCGACGATGCAAAGCTTGCGCGAAGGTATCACGGAGAGTCCCTCGTAACTGAGCCGGTCGGGCTCGGCCATCTCGGGGGTGCGTCCGGCGCGGCGCAGCACCGCCTTGACGCGTGCCAGCACCTCGCGCAGCGAATATGGCTTGGTGATGTAGTCGTCGGCACCGATATCGAGGCCTTCCACCTTGTCATCCTCACTGTCACGGGCCGTACAGAATATCACCGGCACCGAAGCCGTAGCCGGATTGGCCTTGAGGATGCGTGCAAGCTGCATACCTGAGATTTCTCCCATCATCACATCAAGCAGTATCAGGTCGAATTCCCCGAGATTCATCGCGAGGGCTTCCTCGGCGCTATAGGCTGTGGCAACCTCGTAGCCTTCAGCCTCGAGATTGAACCGGAGCACCTCGCACAGGGTCTCCTCATCATCCACTATCAGTATCTTCTCACTCATAAGGGTCGCTTACAGTTTAGCTATCACGTCGGGCTGCCGGCACGGCGCCCCCGACGGGTCTATAGCTGAATTGGGTCTATAGTTGAAATCAGAAGCTTTCGGAGCCTTTCTCCCGCACCGTTCGCACCGGATATGGCTCGTCTGCTGTAATAACAAAAATCCCGCCAAATCTTTCACTTGGCCACCCTACAGATGGCCAACGGCCCGATCCGGCAGGTCATCCGCAGGGATTCTTAACCGAAATTAACCGATTATTCCCACTGCCTGATTATATTTGCAATATGATACACCTCCGTACAATCCTGACGACTTTACTGCTTTTACTACTGTTCGGCACAGCCGGAGCATCGGCCTCGTCCCACACACGGGCCGTAGACTCACTTATGACCGAACTTGAGAGTGCGCTTGCACGCCGCCCCGAATATCTGCAGCATAAGAACGCCCGTCTTGATTCGTTGCGCTCGTGCGTAGCCATGGCCGCTGACGACCGCGCACGTTTCGACGCTCTCGGTCATCTCTATGACGAGTTCTTCTCCTTCAACTCCGATTCAGCCTTTGCCGTCTCTCTGGAGAGGGAGAGTGTGGCTCGCCGTATCGGAGATCCGATTCTGGTGCGCAACGCCATGCTCAACAAGGCCAACGTCTACAACGCCACCGCAATGTATAAGGAGTGTCTTGAGATCCTCGACACTATCCAGGCCCACGACCTCCCGGATTACCTCCTGCCGTATTACTATCACATAAAGCGCACCGTCTACGGATACCTCGCCGATTTCTCTGCCGTCAGCCGCGACCGGGAGACTTATACACGGCTTACCAACCAATACCGCGACTCGATTCTATCGGTCAAGGAACCCGGTTCTCTGGCATATACCATCACTTATGCCGACAGGCTCAACGCGCTCGGCAGACCCAGGGAGGCCATCGAGGTGGTTGAAGGGTTTTGTGACTCCAACAGTCTGTCGCCTCACGACAGGGCCATCTTCACCTGGACTCTGGGCGACTCATACTCGAGGCTCGGAGATACCGAACGACAGAAGATACAGCTTATCAACTCCTCGCTCGGCGACATACGCAGCGCGGTGCGCGAATATGTGGCGCTCCGCGACCTCGCCCTTATCCTCTACCGTGAGGGGGATCTCGACCGTGCCTACCGATTCATGACAATTGCCGTGGAGGATGCCGAAAAATGCAACGCCCGGCAGCGGATCCTCGAATTGAGCCGGTCATACCCCATGATCAATTCCATTTATGTGGATACGGTCAAGGGGCAACGCTCCCGGCTGCTGATTACCATCAGCGTGCTCGCGGTGGTGTGCATGCTCCTGCTGATACTTTTCTTCTATATCAGGCGTCAGAAGCAGCGCATATCCCATGCCCGAGCCATAATCGAGCGCAACAACGATGAGCTCCAGAAACTCAATGCCGATCTGCAAGGCTACGTGGCCAGACTATCTGACGCCAACAGTGCCATCGCCGAAAACTCGGAGCTGAAGGAAGTATACATCGGACGATACATGGACCAGTGTCTGGCTTATATCGAGAAAATGGACTCCTACCGTAAGACAGTGGCGAAAATGTCGGCTGCCGATGATTCCGACAAGCTCCGGAAATTCCTTAAAAGCACTGCCACGATCGATGCCGAGTTCAAGGCGTTCTATAAGCAGTTTGACAATACGTTCCTCAGTCTGTTTCCGAATTTCGTGGCCGATTTCAATCAGCTTCTGCGACCCGAAGAGGCCATCTCTCCCAAGCAGCCGGGATCGCTCCCTCCCGAACTGCGCATCTACGCCCTCTACCGGCTCGGCATCACCGACAGCGACAAAATCGCGAAATTCCTGCGCTACTCGCTCACCACCATCTACAACTACCGCACCAAAATGCGCAACAAGGCACGCGGCGACCGCGCCTCGTTTGAGGATGCCGTAAGCCGTATCGGACGCCACACCGACACCCCCTCTTAGACCGCTTCCCACACCCTCTCCTACACCTCAAATCACATCATTTTTAATATTTCCCACCTGTTTTCCGCTCATTTTCCACTACATTTTTCGGCCGTATATAAAAGCCTTGACATCTGACTATCAATCCTTTAAACTTATAAATCCACTACTTTTTCTCTATTACCTATTGCAGGCCCCCGAATCACTCTATAACTTTGCATCCGTCAAGCGGCACCTACGCGACCGGGCAAGCCTCTGCCACCCCGACGCCACACCGCTACAATTACACCTTAGCAAATCAATCAAATCACCCATATCCTTTCTAACATCTAACAACGAATCCAATGGGAAAACTCAATTTCTTCATGAGCCGGCGCAGTGCGCTTGTCGGATTCATGATCCTCTCCGGCGGTCTGGCCGCCCTGGCAGAGCAGATCAAGATTTCCGGCATCGTCACCGACCATCTCGGCGAACCTCTCGTGGGTGCCACCGTAATGGTCAACGGCAAATCCACCGGCACAGCCACCGATATCGACGGCAACTACTCCATCGATGCCGATTCTAAAGGTGAACTCAACTTTTCATACGTAGGATACAAGCCTCAGAAGATATCAATCAAGGGACGCAATTCGATCAATGTGCAGCTGCAGGAGGATTCCGAACTCCTTGATGAGGTCGTGGTGATCGGCTACGGCACGATGGACAAGAAGGAACTCACCTCGGCCATTTCGCACGTAGGCGAAAAAGACTTCCTTTCGGTCAGCGCTACGGATCCGGTCATGATGATCCAGGGTAAGGTGCCCGGCGTGAGCATCACAAATACCGGCTCGGGCGACCCCAACAATATGGCCAGCATCCAGATACGCGGTGTCTCTTCCCGCGATGCCGATTCGAGCCCGCTGATCGTGATCGACGGCGTCCCCGGCGGCAATCTCACCAACCTTAACGCCAACGACATCGCCTCTTTCGACATTCTGAAGGACGGCGCCGCAGCTGCCATCTACGGCACACGTGGCTCCAACGGTGTGATTCTGGTCACTACAAAGAAGGGAGCCCGCGACGGAAATATACATACCACCTATACCGGCACCGCCGCCTGGGATGTACTCAACCGCGAACTCGACATGATGTCGGCCCAGGATTACCGCGAAGTGCGGCTCGGATGGGGCGACAGTGGCGTTGACCTGCTCGGCAACGTCGACTGGCTCGATGCCGTAAGCCGCACCGGATTCACCACTCAGCACACCATCTCCGTCAGCGGCGGCAACGAGCGCAGCAATTTCCGCGCAAGCGCCGACTACCGCAAGGCCAACGGTATCGACCTCCGCTCGTCACGCGAGGAGTATGGCGCCCGCGCTTCGGTAAGCCATACCACCAAAGGGGGCCTCTTCAACATCGTGCTCAACATGGCCCCGCGCATCATCTACCGCGACAACGCCGACTGGAACGTATTCCGCAACGCCATCGAGGCCAACCCCACGACTCCCCTGATGGATCCCCTCAACCCTACATCCTACTATAACTTCCAGGGGCAGGTGGTGGGATATAACCCCGTTGAGTCGCAGCTGCTCGAGCAGGACCATGCCGACACCAAACTCCTCGATTGGGACGGCACCGTAAAACTCAACCTACTCCCCCTCTTCCTCCCCGACGGCACCGACTCTTCGCATAATCTGTCGACACAGGTGATGTTTGCCGACCACCAGTATGACAACAACAATACCTGGTTCCGACCCTCGACAAGCACTCAGGCCGTCAACAACGGTTACAACGGCGAGGCTTCCCGCTCTTACGCCAAGGAGCGCCAGTATGTGGTGGAATGGCTCACCAACTACGCCACCACCTTCAAGCGCAACAACCTGAAGGCCATGCTCGGTTACTCCTACCAGTATTCGCAATACTCCGGATTCAATGCCGAAAACAAGGATTTCCCCAACGACGGCCTCGGCGCCGACAACCTCGGTTCGGGCGAACTCGCCAAGGAGGAGGGTGAGGTATTGCTCGGAAGCTATAAGAATGACAACAAGCTCATTTCGTTCTTCGGCCGAGTAAGCTACGATTACGCCGGACGCTACTTCGCCACAGCTTCGCTGCGTCACGAGGGTTCGTCGAAATTCGGCGATAAGCACAAGTGGGGCAATTTCCCCGCATTCTCCGCCGGATGGCGTATCTCCGAAGAACCGTTCATGCGCGACCTGCACTGGGTCAACGAACTGAAGATCCGCGCCGACTACGGCGAAACAGGCAACCAGAACTTCGGCAGCTACCTGTCGCTGGCCACCATGAGCGGGTTCGGATATTACTTCTACAACGGGAAGTACTATCAGGTGTGGGGACCCGGCAAGAACGTCAACCCCGACCTCGGCTGGGAGAAGGGTAAGAACTGGAACGTGGGCATCGACTTCACGCTGCTCGACAACCTCGTGTCAGGCACGCTCAACTACTTCCACCGCACGCAGCAGGATCTGCTCGGCTCATACAACGTGAGCGTGCCCCCGTTCCTGCACGACAATACCTACGTCAACGTCGGCACGATGCGTAACACCGGATTCGAATTCGAGCTCAATTTCTCTCCCGTGCGCACGAAGGATTTCACCTACGACTTCAATGTCATGGGAGCCGCGATGAGCAATAAGTTTGTGGATTTCAGCAACTCCCAGTATATCGGACAGGACTTCTACAATGTCTGCGGTACCGAAGACCCCTACCCCTTCTACAATCTTCAGCGTATCGAAAAGGGTGAGTCTGTGGGTAATTTCTACATGTGGCGCTACGCCGGACACAATGCCGACGGCGAATGGCTCGTCTACGACCGCGACGGCGACATCATACTCGCCTCCAACGCCACTGACGAGGACCGCTGCATCGTGGGTAACGGTATGCCGAAATTCACCCTCTCCACCACCCATACCTTCCGCTACCGCAACTTCGACCTCTCGCTCTTCTTCCGTGGTGCCTTCGGATTCGAGCTTTTCAATATCCATGATTTCTATTACGGTACCCGCAACTTCACCGGCAACATGCTGAAGAAGGCCTACGGCAAGAATTTCGACATCTCGCCGGATGCCAACCCCGTGGTGTGCGACTATTTCATAGAGCGTGGCGACTACTTTAAGCTCGACAACCTGACACTGGGTTACACGCTGCCGCTCAACGCACGCTTCCTTGATAAGGTACGCGTATACTGCACGCTCAAGAACGTGTTTACGCTCACCAAATTCAGCGGCGTCGATCCGGCCTCTTATCCCGTCAACGGCACAACGCCCGGCGGACAGGCCTCGCGCACCTACTATCCGCAGACACGCCAGTATATCGTCGGCCTGCAGCTTGACCTCTGATCCTCTATCCCCTACAATCACGTAAATTTCCGACACAGCAATGAAACTGTCAAGATTCATACTGCCCGCCGCCATTTCGCTGCTCGCCTTAGGCGGCTGCACCGATCTGGATGAAACACTCTACGACCAGGTGGCATCGCAGAACTATTATAATACCAAGAACGACGTGATCCGCGCCGTGCTCCGCCCTTTCGAACACGCCTACTGGAGCATCTGCAGCCGCCACGTGCTCAATGAACTCTCTGCCGACCAGCTCATCACCCCTACCCGCGACGGATGGTGGGACGACGGAGGCAAGTGGCGCCGACTGCATTACCATGAGTGGAATGTGGAGGATGGCGGCGACGCCCAGACGGAGTGGAACGGCTGCTTCCAGGGTGTGATGCAGTGCAACTACGTAATCGAAGATCTCGATCGGCTCGATCCCGGGAAGTTCGGTTTCTCTGAACCGGAATTCAATAATCTTAAGGCACAGTGCCGCGTGCTCCGCGCATGGTTCTATATCCGCCTGCTCGACGCTTTCCGCAATGTGCCACTGGCCGTAAGCTACTACGATATCGACAAGAACTCTGACGGACAGGTGGAACCCCGCGTGCTTTTCGACTTCATCGAAACCGAACTGACCGAATGCCTCGACCTGCTTACAGTCAAATCCGCACTCGGCTCCAACGCCCCCATCCAGGGACAATGGACCAAGGCCGGAGCCGCCTCCCTGCTGGTGCGCCTCTATCTCAATGCCGGCGTATACGTAGGGGAGGAGCGCTATTCCGACTGCGCGAAGGTGGCCCAGGATATACTCAACGGCACTTACGGCGCATATGCCGTGGCCGACCGCTGGGATGCTCCGTTCGACTGGGACAATGACAATTGCGATGAGGTGATTTTCGGATTCCCGGGGTCGCAGGGTTACTCCTTCTGGCATTATCAGGGTGATACCTACTGGTGGACCGTCCCCGCACGCGCCCGATACTATTTCGGCGACCGGAAGGCCAAGGCCGGCGACCACAACACCAAGTATGCCGCCTCTCCGAGCTACGACCTCAACGGCAATCTCTACACCTATGAGCTCGGTATGCCGATACAGAATTTCCGTATGTATCCCGATGATGAGCGCATGAAGCTCTACCGCAATCTCGGCGACAGCCGACGCGAGGGTATGTTCCTCTACGGATATCTGGAATATATTGATGATGACGGGAGCACCAAACGTGTACGCGCCCCGGAACAGCCCTACGACCTGTATATCCGCGATGCCGTAGGTCGCTTCCAGAGCCTCGCCCCCGACAAATGGCCATCCGACAAGACCTCCAACCTGCAGAGCGGCGACCACAACTCCGGATGGCATTTCGCCAAGTATCCTTTCTACAGCGATGAGGATGCGCATCAGATGGAGAGCGATTATACTGAAATCCGTCTTCCTGAAATCATCTATTCGCTCGCGGAGTGCCGCCTGCGCGAGGGGAAGGTGGCCGAAGCGGCAACGCTCCTCAATTCGGTGCGAAAGCGCAACTATCCGGAGGAGTCATACCGCACGGTGCTTTACGCTCCCGAAGGCACCGCACGCCTCGATGAGCAGGAGATGCTGCGCGAATGGGGTCGCGAGTTCTTTGCCGAAAGCCGCAGACGTATTGATCTGATACGTTTCGGAAAGTTCTGCAACTCCACCTGGTGGGACAAGCAGCCCGATGGCTCGGAGCATACGAAGATTTTCCCCATCATGCGCCCGATCCTCAATTCCAACCCGGCTCTCGTGCAGAATCCCGGATACAGCAACTAACACAGTTACAACATTTACAATCCATGCGAGGGGGTGCGCTCCGCTACCCTGCGCACCCCCTCCCAAACTCTGACATATCATGAGACTCCGTAATATCGTCATACTGTCTGCCCTCTCGGTCATGGCATGCTCCATGGCTTCATGCGAAGGGGAGAAAGACCTGATAATCATCACCGACGACCTCCCTATCAAGACCTCTACCCTCTATATGGTCGGCAATGCCACCCCAACGGGATGGGATATCGACAATCCCACACCCCTTGCTCCCTCCGAGGCCGACCCACTCGTGTTTGAATGGGAAGGGGCGCTGCTGGCCGGCGAACTTAAGCTCTGCCTCCAGACCGGATCCTGGGATGTGGCTTTCATCCGCCCAGTTGAAGATCAGGAGCCGATCTCGGATCAGCCGATTACTGACCGGAAGTTCAGCATGAGTGCCGGCAACCCCGACAGGAAATGGAATGTGACCGTGGCAGGCACGTACCGCTTGTCGTTTAATCTGCGCAACTGGACCATGAGCACGGTATGCCTTGAGGCTGCCGGTACACCCGATACTCCCTCCGTTCCCGACGACGGCGCCACCCCCATTGAGGCGGAAAATGTATATATGGTAGGTGATGCCACTCCCGCCGGATGGAACATCGATGCTCCGACTCAGCTCGACCGTACAGCCGACTATATCTTCGAATACACCGGTCCGCTGAATCCCGGTGAGATGAAGGCGTGCACATCCACAGGAAGCTGGGATGCCGACTTCATCCGCCCGCTCACCAACGGCCAGACCATAACCTCGGCCGGACTTGAGACCGGATTCCAGTATCATGCCGGCGATCCGGATGAGAAGTGGGTAGTGGCCGATGCCGGAGAGTATCATCTCGTATTCAATCTTTCCGACCGCACGCTGAAGGCCGAGTATCTCGGTGCCATAGCTGTGGAGAAGAATCCGATTGAATCGCAGACTCTCTACATGATCGGCGACGCCACCCCCAACGGCTGGAGCATGGACAACGCCACCCCGCTGACAATGACCGAACCTTATATCTTCACCTGGGAGGGGACTCTGCTTGAAGGCACCATGAAACTGTGTCTGGAGCCCGACGGCACTTTCTCCTGCCCCTTCATCCGTCCGCTCTCTGCGGATGTGAAAATTAGCCGAAGCGGCGTGGCAAGCCCCGACTTCGTGTATACCACGGCCCCCGACGACCAGTGGCGCGTGACCGAAAGCGGACGCTACCGCCTGACATTCAATCTCCGCGACTGGACCATAGCCGCCGACTGGATTGAAGACTGACCCTCTCTCCTCATTCCTCTTTTCCCTCGGCGAAGAACGCACCGGAGTGAGTCCCTACAGCCATGGGATTCCTGATTACTCCCGCTGCGGTCGCGACAGGTCGCGACCCTACAACGGGATTCCCAATTCCTAATTCCTCCCTCCTAATTCCTAATTCCCCCTAATTCAACACAACAATGCCTAAAGCAATGACAATACTTGCAGCCTCTTTAGCCTCTTTGGCCATGATGAGCGCCTCCTGCAGCGACGACGTGGAAATGCGCCGTCCCCCGAAACTTGAAGTTCCCACCGACCTTCCGGTCACTGAAATCGACCGTTCGCGCACCGCTCCCCTCTACTGGAGCGTATATGAATACTGCTATACCCGCGAACAGCAGGGTATAAAGAACGAGGATATGGACATCACCCCGGCCCAGTGGGATGAAATAATCGACTGGGTGGCCCGCGAATTCAAGCCCTATGGCTACGATATGGTATGCACCGACGGGTTTATCCCGATGCTGGCCAATGACGAATCGGGCTACATGACCCATTACGGTTCGATGTCGCTCAAGGATCTTGTGGCAAAGTGCAAGGCCAAGGGGCTGAAGGTGGGTGTATACGACAATCCGCTCTGGATTCACGGCCCGGGCGACACGAAAGTGCCCGGCACCGAACTTACCTTTCAGGACCTCTACTACAACGGTGAGAGCGAAATCATGAATCCCGGCGCTGCCGGAGGATGGTTCAACTGGACTGTGGCCGAATATCCCGGCACCCGCGAATATATCGACGGATTCTTCAAGCATTACCACGATCTCGGCGTGGACTACATCCGCATGGACTTCCTTTCCTGGTATGAGGATGGCAAGGACCGCAATATAGGAGTCGTGGGACACGGCTACGGACACGCCTCCTATGCCCGCGCCCTGGCCTATATCGCGGAATCGGCCAATAAGTACGGCATCTTCACTTCACTGGTGATGCCTCACCTCTTCAATGACGCCGAACTCGAAAAACAGTACGGCCACATGATCCGCATCGTGTCCGATACGGCCGGAGGCGGATGGTGGCACTGCTCGGAGTATGACCGTGGCGTGACCTATGCCAACTGGCCCAACTGCATGAACATGTTTGACGGCTTCACCTACTGGAGTCATATAGCCGGACGCGGCAATGTGATCATGGACGGCGACTTCATACGCCTCAACACGTTCTCGACGGACGCCGAGAAACAGACCGTAATCTCGCTCCAGCTTATGGCCGGAGGTCCGGTGACCATCGCCGACCAGATCTCCACTATCGGTGAGGATGCCCATTTCTATCAGAATGCGGAGATGCTGGCACTTAACAAGGATGGGTTCGCAGGGCGCCCTCTGAGCGATGACCTTCTGGATGAACGCAACCAGATATGGTATGGCGAGATGTCGAACGGCGATTACGTTGTGGGACTCTTCAACCGCAGCGATTCCTCCAAGAGCTACGACCTAAGTTTATCCGACCTCGGTATCGACGGCGAATGGAATCTCCGCGACCTCTGGAGCCATACCGACGAAGGGAAAGCATCACGCATCACGGCAAGTGTCGAACCCCACGGCTGCAAGATCGTGAAACTCTCAAGGTAAACAGCCCGTAAAGATCCGGTGACTCCGGGGAACCTTCCCTCTCCGGAGTCACCTCACCCCCACTTCAATAATACAGACTAATTCAACCCAAATACAGACTAATTCAACTCCCAAAATACGAATCAATCATGAATCTGACTAAACGTATCGCCATGTCTCTCATGGCCACATCCTTTCTCTCCGCCTCTGCCGCCAATCTGTGGATAATCGGTGAGGCCACTCCCTACGGATGGTCGACCGACGATGCCACCGCCCTGCTCAGCACTCCGGAGAATCCGACGCTCTTCGAGGGCACTATTTATCTGGAAGCCGGCAAGAACTTCAAGTTCATGCTCACCAAGGATTTCGGTGGCGATGAATACGGCCTGGCTCCGGATGCTTCTCCCGCCGACGGCAATTATCCCCTCGCCGAAGGGAAGGAGGATCAGGGATATGCCCAGCTGACTGTGGATGAGAGTGCCAACTATCTGATCTCGGTAAATACGGCAACAATGACAGCCAATATCGTGAAATCCACATATCAGGAACAGCCGGTAAAACTGGCCTCGCTCTTTATGGTGGGTAGCGCCACGGCAGGGGGATGGAGCGTAGACGAAGGCACTCCCCTCTATCAGATTGCCGATGAACCGTATAAGTTTGAGCATAATCATGTATCGCTGACTTCCGGTACTTTCAAGATCGCTACCGTAATCAAGGGTGGCGGCACGTGGGACAACCGCTATTGGTACTACCGTTCGACTGCCGGTGCCGACAGAATAGCGCTCGGCCAGGAGGGCGACGAGCAGTGGAGCATCGATGCCGACAGCTACTACGACATTCGGGTCGACATTCAGGCCGACACGATCTCCATCATGAAGTCGGAAGACACGGGCACCGGAGTAATCACTCTGCCCGAAAATGAGTCACCCCGTTACTGGACCCTCGACGGTGTGGAGGTATCCTCACCCGCGAAAGGGATCTACATCCGCCGCGCCAACGGTAAGGTGGAGAAGGTAGTGCTCTGAGGCCAGCTATCAGATAATCAGGAATAACTCGAGCGATTAACCATACGCTCAGCATGACAGGATATTGGCGGGGGATTAGCGGGATCCGCTGTTCTCCCGCTGATATTCACACGATATCAGAAATCAGCGCTCAAATTTTTAGATTATACGTGAAAGAAAACATTTTCTCCAATCTGCAACTTCTTTGTTCTCCAATTCCGTTAGTCGGCGCAGCCGCCCTCGTAGGCTCAATGACCACGGCAGATGTCATGGCCCAGAATCCCGTCGCCCCGCAAGAGGCTGTGGTAAATGCGGGTAATGCCCGATTTACTGTGCTGACAGATGAAATGATCCGCATTGAATACAGCGATAAAGGCGTTTTTGAGGATCGCGCCACATTTACGGTTCAGAACCGGTGTATGCCGATGGTGCCCGAATACGCAAAAAGTGAAGACAGTGAGTTTCTTTACATCAATACGGCTAAACTAAAACTAAAATACCGGAAGGGTGCCAACCCTATGACGGTGCCGCCATCTCCGGAGAATCTTACCGTCACAATGATTCACGAAGGTAATGAAGTGGTATGGTATCCCGCTAAGACAGATTCTTTGAATCTAAAGGGTACTTGCCGTACTCTTGACAGCAGTGACGGCGACAATAAGCGTGCTGAACTGGAAGACGGACTGATTTCACGGTCTGGATGGGCCGTAATCGATGACTCATGGACGACTACCCGCCCTGACGGCAGCCGCTCATATGCCCTTGAACATAATACGGATATGGGATTCGACTGGTGGACACCACGCAACGATTCCGAGGCTCTGGATCTGTATTTTCTGGGATATGGCTACAATTACAAGAAGGCTTTGGGCGATTTCACTGAATTGGCAGGCAAAATCCCGTTGCCTCCCGACTATGTGTTTGGGTACTGGTATAGCCGGTATGCCTCCTATTCTGATGAGGATTACCGACAGATAATGTCTGAACTGAATGACAACGATATCCCTATCGATGTTCTTATTCTGGATATGGACTGGCATTGGAACGGTAATCCGGACTGTGGCTCCGCACAGCGTGGCGGCTGGACGGGATGGTCATGGAACACCAACCTGATTCCTGAACCGCAGCGCCTTCTGCATGATATCCATGATAATGGACTGAGATTGTCGCTGAATCTTCATCCCGCAGATGGTGTAGACAGTGTAGAGTCACCCGGGTTTTATGATGCCATGAAGGGGGAGCTGAATGGAAGGTATGACAATGACGGCAGAATAGCATGGAGTTTGGATTATGCTGATTTTGCCAAATCTTTCTTTAAAAACATCATACGTGAGCGTGAAAGCGATGGGGTCGACTTCTGGTGGCTTGACTGGCAACAGCATCTTACCAGTCCAACCACCGAAGGACTGGGCGAGACGTTCTGGTGCAATCACGTATTCTATAACGATATGAAAGTAAACCGCCCGGACCGCCGTCCCGTGATTTTCCACCGCTGGGGAGGTCTTGGCAGCCATCGCTATCAGATTGGATTTTCGGGCGATGCAATGATTAATTTCCCTACACTTGCATTCCAGCCCTACTTCACATCCACGGCCTCTAACGTGGGGTATGCCTACTGGGGACACGACCTTGGGGGACACGCATTTACTGATGACAGCATCGTCAATGACCCCGAGTTGATGCTTAGATGGATTCAGTTTGGCGTATTCTCCCCGATTTTCCGCAGTCATGCCACTAAAGATGACCGGATTGAGCGACGGATGTGGAAGTTTGCCAATTTCCCTCTTATGAGAGATGCCGTAAAACTCCGCTATGCTCTGTTTCCATACATCTACACCATGGCGCGTAAGGCTTACGATACAGGGATAGGTATATGTCGCCCACTCTACTATGAGTATCCGGAAGCAGAGGAAGCCTACAGATATGAAGGTGAGTATTTCTTCGGCGACAATATACTTGTGGCACCCATAACGGAAGCTGCACCTGACGGATTGAAGAGCATAAGTGAAATCTGGTTGCCCGAGGGGGAATGGTGGTGCGTCACGTCGAAGCGGATCATTAAGGGGCCATGTGTGATGACGATGGAGTTCGAAGCATCGGATATCCCCCGATTTTATAAGGCCGGTGCCATGATTCCACTCAATCCCGACTCTGTAAAGAGGGTCTCCCGGCGTCCTGCCGAGCTGGTGCTTGATATAGTAGCCGGGAGTGCCGGGCATGATTCACTCTATGAGGATGAGGGTGACAATCCCGACTATGCCGAAAGATATGCCGTAACCGAACTGACACATTCCGTAGATGGTGCGACTGAGACATACACCATTTCTCCTCGCGAAGGGGAGCAGTCAGACCTCATCCAGTCGCGTGCATGGCATCTCAGGATACTGAATGCTGCACCGCCTCATGAAGTCAACATCAATAATGTCCGGGCCCATGCCCGGACATGGGAATATGATGCCGATAGCCGGCAGCTTTCAATCCACATTCCCACGACTGACTGCTCAAGCGCCATAGATGTCAAGGTGATATATGACAGATAATTACAGTCAGCAGGGTACAGACTTTTAGTTTAGTTCTACAATCTGATTTATTTTCTCCAAACCTCAAAATGACGGGGGTGTCGCGTTGCGAAACGCGACACCCCCCTTTAAGTTAATTCTCCAATCGCCTCACGGCGATTGGAGAATTCTTCACAAATTTTTCAATAAGATTCATCCGCCTCACGGCTATCAGAAATCTTTAAACACACTTGCGATGTAAAGTATTTACTTATACATCCTCATTATCAGTGATTACTTTGAGTATTGTATTCTTTCTATCTTCACGAGAGTTCGGCGTACGGCACACATCGTATACCCATGGCCCGGAGGTCGAGGATATTCGACTGCGCCACTTCGGGTGTGGCGGCGCTGCAGCAGTCGGTGAGCACTGTCACCTCATAGTCGCGTTCAAGCGCTCCCACGGCTGTGGCACGTATGCAGTTGGGATACTGTGTGCCGGCTATATAGAGCCTTTCGGCTCCGAGGCTGCGAAGCAACAGCTCAAGGCGGGTGGCATGAAACGCGTCAAAGCGGGTCTTTACCACTACATAATCCGATGCTTCGGGCTTCAACTCATCCACGATCCCGGCCCCGGGGGTGCCTGCCACGCATACACCTTTCCCGCCACCGAACAGATGGCGACGGAATGTCTCGGCATCGCTCCCGTCGTGATGATGCTCTCTGATGACATGCACCACACCCCAACCTCGACTCCGCGCCGAATCCAGCGCCCGGGCAATGGCCGGCACCGTGGCCTTGGCCCCGGCTACCCGGCATGGAGCGCCGTCGGCCACGAAATCGCGCTGCATGTCGATTACGAGAAGTATGTCGGTATACGCAGGTGTCATGATGATGTTGCCATGCTTTGGGAGATGCTCCGGGGTCACACGGATGCCGCCCTATGGCGGGATTTCATATCGACAGGCGGAGCCTCACTCCCCCCATCGCCGTGAAGCCAGGCATCGGGTATCCGTAATTTATAACGTAGCGGGTGTCGGTTATATTTTCCATCCGCACAAATAAAGTTACATATTTGCACACATCATAGGATGCTTTCAGGTTGAGCAGCACGTAGGATTCATTGCCGTCCATCCGTTCGCTTACGAAAAGTCCGCCGATGCCGCGCATGTCGGCCGAGATGCGCAGGCGGTCGACAGGCTGCCAGTCGGCGCCGAGATAGTATTGGTTTTTCGGGGCGCCGGTGAGGTTGGCGAGCGAGGTGTGCAGATAGCTGTAGGTGGCATGAAGGGTCAGACCGGGCAGCGGATTGCTGCGGGCCGAGAGTTCGATACCTTTGTTGATGAACCGTCCCGTATTCTCATTGTGCATGTCTACGGTCTGTATCAGATTTGACCCTCGCGAATAGTAGGCGGTCAGTTCGATACCGAAATAACGCGACTGATGCCAGCCGGCCGATACTTCGTAATTCATCATCTTCTCAGGCTCCAGGTCGGGATTGGCCATGCGGTATAGGTAAAGTTCGCGAAACGACGGGTTGCGGTATCCCATGGCGAGATTCCCCTTCAGCGTTACTCCGGCTCCCGGATTCAGGGCGAATCCGAATTGCGGCACCCAGCGGGTGGCAAACATGTCGCTGTTGGCCATTCGCAGTCCGCCGTTGAGTTCGAGAAGTTCGGAGGCCAGCGACTGCTGCAGCGTCACGTAGGGTGAATACTCCGTAATGCTCTTGCGCCCCATCGTAGACAGTGAGCCTTCGGTATGCTGCGTACCCCCCGATATGGGTATCTCCCCCGAATAGCGGTCGAAGTCAAACCCTGCAGAGCCGGAGGCGCCTGTCCATAACCGAAAGTTCTGGCTCAGGGTGATGCCGAGGCGGTCGTCTTTGCTGTGGAAGTGACGTGGATCATCGACGAAGTGATTGCCGTAGCTGTAGTATATGCGGGCGCGCCCCGAGGTGGGACCATAGCTGTCGGTAAGCGTGACCGAGGCCTCGCCCCGGGTGATGCTCTGGGTGTAGATATCGGTCGATTCCGGGTCGGAAAGACGCGGATATATCGGGTCGCTGCCGTGCAGGTTCATCAGCGTATAGTCGGCATATGCCTTCCAGGAGGATGAAATGTCGTAGCCGAGCTTGAGATAACCTTCGGCCTGACGGAAGTCGAAATTCTCGGCGGTGCCGTCGGTGCGGTTGTATCCGGCGGTGGCGAGTGCGGAGAGTTTACCTTTGCGCCATGAGGCATTGAGCGAGGAGAGCCATGTGTTGTATGAGCCGTATTCGGTGCTGAGGGAGGCGTCAAGTCCGTCGCGGCGGGGGTGGCGGGTGATGATGTTGATGGCTCCGGCCATGGCGTTGGAGCCGTAGAGCACCGACCCCGGACCGCGCAGCACCTCTACCCTCTCCACATTCTCCTTACCGTAGAAATCAGCCACATGATGGGAGTAGATTCCGGCAAACTGCGGCTGGCCGTCGACCATCATCAGCACCGCGCTGGCGCGGTCGCCTCCTACGCCGCGCAGTTTGATATGTCCCGACCCTCCGCTGCTGCTCACTCCGAATCCGAATACCGACCGCTCCGTCACGAAAAGGCTCGGCACCATACCCGACAGCAACGACAGCAGCTGCGGCTCGCCGGATGCCTCAAGTTCGCGTTCGCCCACTACCGTCACCGTATAAGGGAGCAGATTCCTCGGGCAACTCCCGTCGGTACCGGTCACCAGTACCTCGCCGAGATTGCGCACACTGTCCCTCTTCTGGCTCCCGGCGGCGATGCCGGGAGCCAGAAGCAGCGGGAGCAGGGATATGATTGCTGTTCTATTCATTGGTGATTGCGTAGCGACGGCGGATTATTCGGAGAGGTCGATGAGTTCGTAGTCAGTCGTGCCGAGACCGATTTTTACGGCATGGTCGATGATATGCGTGCCGTGGCGGCTGTTGATGCGCTCTACGAGGGCGGCATTGTCATCGCCTTCGGTCGGGGTGTGGCCGAACACGAGGTCAAGGCAGGCCTTGTCGAGGGCCACGGGGTCGAGCGAGGCGAGCATACCCATATCCTTAAGCTCGGGGGTGGCGGGGTGGCCGTTGCAATCGCAGTCGACCGAAAGATTGTTCATCACGTCGATATACACGGCATTCCCCTTGAAGTAGTCGTGTACCGACTGGGCGGCCACTGCCATCGACTCAAGGAAGGCATCCTGGCCGTGAGGATTGTCGAAGGCATGTTCGGCAGTGTCGTAGGCTCCGGCGGAATGGATATACCCCTTGCCGTCGGCTGATGCGATGCCGATGCTCTGGTTCTTGAGCACTCCGCCAAAACCGCCCATGGCGTGCCCCTTGAAGTGGGCGAGGTTGACGAGGAAGTCGTAGTTGGCCAGGTGCGCCCCGACGCGGTTGAATTTGAGGTAGGTAGTGTCGGTCACGGCGATATCCATATCCCCGTCGGAGTCCATGATATCCACCTTTGCGATTTTGTCGTAGCCGCGCTCGGCGATGGCCCGCATATGGTCGGCTGTGTTGGAGCGGTTGCCGCCGTAGGCGGTGTTGCATTCCACGAGCGTGCCGCCTACCTCCTTCACCAGTCCGCCGATCAGTTCGGGGCTCAGGTGGTTGGACTGCGATGATTCGCCGGTGCTGATCTTCACGGCCACGCGTCCGTCGGCCGGTTTGCCTAACGCTTTGTAGAGTTTCACCAGATTTTCGGGGGTGATATCCTTCACGTAATATACCTTGGCCCGTGCCTGCTCCTGGGCATGCGCACTGATTCCCGAAAGACCCATCATGGCCAGAGCCATGAGTGCAAGTATTGATTTTTTCATGACGTGTATGTTATTATGATGTGTATGTCACTATGGTTCAGTCCGTTTATAAAGGGGTGTGGACATATTCCCGGACATTGCAAAATTATGAATTAATCCCCACTCTGTCAAACCCAAATTACGGTTATCTCAACCATTTTTACGGATAGCGCCCTTCGGGTGCGGCTGATCGGGGGCACCTCAGGTATACACGCGACTGATGCCATGATGTGCGGGCAGGTGGCCGACACGCTGCCGACACGCGATTTTTTTGTAACTTTGCATCGTTTTCATGCTCCTTCCTCTCCGATGGAGCACCATTCTAATCCTACAACGATGCATATCTTCAACCGTTACCCTTCTTCCCCCTCCCTGCGCACGGCTACGGCATATTGCGTGCTGATCGCCTCTCTGACGGCAATCTGGATGTGGCTGCTTTTTGCAGTCGACAAGACATCGCCTTCCATTCTTAAGGATATCGCAGTGGCCGGAGGCGCACTGCTTGCCGCCACTCTCCCGTACTGGTGGCTTACGTCGCGCTGGCGCCTTATCCTGCTCTGGGGGGCGCTGATTCCCGCTATGCTGGTGCTTCCCAACATCTGGTATTTCCGGTTCTGGGGGGCGATTCTTTCTCCGGCCTGCATCACCATGACCGAGAATATGGGAGGTGCGCTGCTTGAATCCACTCTCCCTCTGATCCGATGGTATGATTTTCTGCTCATCCCGCTCGGAGCGCTTCCGGGAATCGCGGGATGGCTGCTGCGTCCTCTCTCATGGCGCCCCGGGCGACGGGAGAAATGGAGTATCTCGATCCTGTCGGTCCTGGCGTTTGGTATCAGTTCGCTGCTTGTGGTGCGAGTTGTGATACTGAGTGCGGAGCGAAGCTGGCGCCCTGCCGATGTATGGGAGTCGGCTGTGGATGTGGTCACTCCGAGCGAAGACAATATGCGGCATTATCTGTTTAAGGGACCGGTATTCTTCTCGTGGGATTTCGTCGGAGGTAGCCTGCAACTGCTTTTCGACCGTCCGCTGCAGCTTTCGGCCGATGAGCGGACGCGTATCTCGCGCTTTATCGCTGAAGTGGCCGCCACGTCGGTGGACTCTGCGGTCGCGGATGCCAACCGGCATAAGAATCTGATTATCGTGGTGGTGGAGTCGCTTAATTCGGATGTGATAGGAAGCCGCCGGGAGGGTATCGAGATAACTCCTACCCTCAACGGACTGATCCGGCAGCCGGGCACTTTCAGCAGCTCGCGTATAGCCACACAGACCAAGGACGGCAATTCAATCGACGGGCAACTTCTTATCAACACCGGACTGCTCCCGGTGGCACAGGGAGTCACCGTAAACCGCGCTCCTCATGCCGTCAGCAGCGTCCCCTCTCTCCCCCGCATCTTTCCTGACCGCGACAATGCGGCGGTATTCGCCACCGACGGACAGTTCTGGCACGAACGTATAGTCAGTGAGAATCTCGGCTACCGCCAGACTTACGTGCTTGACGACTATGCAGAGCTTGCAGGGCGTCACGGCCACGACGGGGGTATGTTCCGCAAGGCGGAAGAGCTTATCGAGGGGGGGCTGCGCTCCCCGTTCCTGCTTGAGCTTATCACCGGGAGCATGCATACACCCTTTGTCGAGGAGGCTGCCGGGCAGCTCCCCCCTCTGCCGGGCGAAAGCGAGCTTACGCGCCGATATCTTACTGTGACCCGGTATTTCGACATGCAGCTCGGACAGTTTATCGATTTCCTGAAGCGTAAGGGGATTTATGACGATACGATGATTGTGGTGGTATCCGACCATACGCACGATATCGAACCCGACAGCGGCCAAATGTTTGGCAAACGCTGTTTTGCCGCGTTCATCAACTGCGGTGTCTCGGGCCGAAGTGACAATGATTCGGGACAGGCCAATATTTTCCCAACAATACTCGCTCTTATGGGGGCGACCGACATGGAGGGATATCACGGTCTGGCCGACAATCTGCTGTCGCCCGAGCTGACAGGAGCCGTCGATGGCCGTGGCAACATCATCGGCCACCCTTCGGCCACAGCGGCCGAGGGCTACCGCATCTCCGAACTCATATGGCGCGGCAATTATTTCCACACCCCTGACGGAAGCGAGTAATAAAACGAGTAATAAGAAGCGAGTAATAAAGCGAGTAACAGGTTAAGTAAAAGAGCTCGCCGGCCCGCCGCATTTCACTGCGTCAGGCCGGCGATTTCTACATTATCAATTTTGCGCGTATGTGTGGAGATTAAGATTCCGGTCTATCTATAGTGGATAGTGGTCAGTGTTCGTCACGTCGTTACCCACATGGCGGATATCAGGTCAGAATGCCGGATAACCGGGGTTCTGCACGTATTTACCACCCGAGAAGTTGTACTGGGCCACGGGGACGGGGAAGTACTCTTCGCCCATTTCGAAGCTTGCATTCTGGTAGTAGATACGGGTATCGCGCTCGGCTTCGTAGTAGCGGTTCATCGTCTCGCGGGCTATGCCCCAGCGCACGAGGTCGAAGAAGCGTTCACCCTCCATCGCCTTTTCAAGACGCATCTCTGTGCGGAGAGCCTGGCGGGCGTAGTCCTGACTCCAGCCGGCTGCGGAATAAAGGCCTATCTTGTAGTGGGCGGCATCCTTGGTGGGGTCGTTGAAGTCCTTGACGTAGGCGCTGTCCTTGGCGCGGCTGCGCACGCGGTTGATGAGCTGGCGGGCTTCGTCAAGTCCGTTGCCGCCGAGTTCGATGAGGGCTTCGGCCTTGTAGAGGAGCAGGTCGGCGTAGCGGATGATCTGCCAGTTGAGGGCCGATGCACCCCAGGGCCATCCCTGTGTGGCTTCGGGCGACTCGGGGGAGAGCCAGAAGCGCTTGGTGTTGTTGTAGCCGTAGACATCGCTGTTGCGCACCCAGAGGCCGCAGGCGCTTCCTTCGTAGGTCTTGTAGGTGATGGTGGGGCGTCCGGCCACGAAGTCGAGACGGGGGTCGACATTGCCGTCCACGTTGGTCAGTGAGTAGCTGCCGTCGGCTGCGAATTCCACCGTGCCGTAGTCCGGACGGCTCTGATAGTCAAACAGGGGCAGACCGTCGGCATCCGTCTGATAGGCGTTGATGAGGTCCTGCGAGGGGAGGAAGAATCCGTCGCCCTGCCAGGGGCATCCGGGGCCGGTCATGGAGTTGAGCAGGTTGCTCCAGTTTATGCGCCCTACTCCGCCGGAACCGTCGTCTTTCGAATACTGTATTGCGAATACCGATTCCGGTCCGTTCTCATACTCCAGGAGGTCAAGCTGCTGGAAGTCTGAGAGTAGGTCGTAGCCCTGCACCTGGTTGATGAGGTCCACCACTTCCTGCATCAGCTGGCGGTTGATGTTGACCACGGCGTTGGTCTGCGGGTCCTGTTCGTAGGCCTGGTAGAGTTTCACTTTGGCGGCATAGGCAAGGGCGATCCGGCGGTTGACGCGCCCCATGTCCGACTGCGAGTCGGGCAGGTCATTGGCAGCCTCAAGGAGCTCGGATGCGATGCGGGCGAGGTGCTCTTCGCGTGTGAACTCATCGTTGCGCACGTTTACGTATTCGTTCTCGGCCAGGTCGATGTCCATGTAGGGGATGCGGTTGAAGAGGCGCACCAGTTCGAAGTACCAGTGGCAGCGTATCACCATCATTTCGGCGATGCGGGTATCACGCTGAGGCTCGGTCTCGAGGTCGATTTTGCGGAGTGCGCGGATTGCGGAGTTGCAGCGCGATATGCCGCAGTATACGTTAAACCATTTGCCGTCGAGCAGACCGTTGTTGGGCTGCAGTTTGGCGGTCTCCATGTCGTGGAATTCCCAGAGGTCGGTCTCGCCGCCGCCACCTTTGTAGGCGTTGTCGGCACGCACCTCGCCGTAGCTCCAGTTGGTCACGGGATAGAGATGGGGGTCGTTGGAGTCGGCGTAACGTGCACCGAATGTGGCGTAGGCTGCGCTGATGAGCAGGTCGACTGCCTCGGGATCGTTCATGTTGCCGTCGGAGAGTGAACCCTGCGGCTTGTTCTCCAGGAAGTCGTCGGAGCAGGATACGAGGGCGGCCGATGCAAGTGCGATGGCCAGTATATTCTTGATTTTCATTTTGTTGGTCAGGTCTTAAGGATTTTTGTCGCTGTTGTGTTGACAGTTGGTGCACCGGTATTAGAAACCGAACTGTATGCCGAAGGTATACTGGCGCGGGAGCGCGTAGGGATAACCGAGACCTTCCGGATCAGCACCGCTGTAGGATGTGATTGTGAAGAGGTTCTGGGCCTGGAAGTAGATGCGGGCGTTGCTCAGGCGGAGCTTGCTCTGCACTGACTTGGGCAGCGTGTAGCCCAGTGTCAGGGTCTTGAGGCGCAGGAAGGAGCCGTCTTCGATGAAGTACTGCGAACTTTCGTTCTCGCTGTTGGAGTTGTCGACCGACGGTGCCGGTATGTCGGAGTCATAGTATCCGGTGAGCAGGTAGCGGTCGTAGGCTTCGGCTGCCTCCATGAGGGCTACGCCGTGGTTGCCTGTCCAGAGGGGGAAGAAGTCGGTGTAGTATTTCGAGTTGACCCATGCGTCGCGGATGATGCTGTTGAAGAAGAGGCTGAGGTCGAAGCCCTTCCAGTTGGCGCCGAGGTTGATGCCGAACTGCGCTTTGGGCAGGTCGGTGCCGAGCCATGTGCGGTCGCGGTCGCTGATCTCGCCGTCGCCGTCGGTGTCGACGTAGCGGATACGCCCTACTCCGGGATTGCCGAAGCTTACGGTGTATTTGGCCAGATATTCATCCACCTCTTCCTGTGTGCGGAAGATGCCGTCGGTCTTGTAGCCCATCCATGAGCCGAGGGCCTGCCCTACGATACTCTTGTCGCGGCCGTTGCCACCCCCCCAGGTGTAGTAGATGTCGTCCATCAGGTCGGTCACTTTGTTCTTCATCACCGTGGCGTTGAAGCCTACGCTGAAGTTGAAGTCATCGCGGATGTACTGGCGCCATTCTGCCGAGAGCTCCACACCTTTGTTCTCCATCGAGCCACCGTTGTACCAGCAGTAGCCACCCTCGCCGATTGTGGCGATGTAGGGTTTCTCTACAAGCATGTCGTTGGTCTTCTTGTAGAAGTAGTCGAATGAGAGGGTGAGCCGGCTGTTGAAGAGGGCTGCGTCGAAACCGATGTTGGTCTGATGCGTCTTCTCCCATGTCAGGTCGGGGTTGGTGCTGCGTGAGCGGTATGCGCCGGGAGCCAGTGTGTTGGAGCCGCCGAGGGCGTAGGCCGCGCGGTCGAGGTCCATGGCGTATTTGGCGTAGAAGGCGTCGTTGGCGATGATGTCATTACCGTTGATACCGTAGGCGGCACGGATCTTAAGCTCGTTGAGCCAGTGGCGCGAACCCTCCATGAAGGATTCCTGCGTGATGCGCCAGCCTGCCGATACGGAGGGGAACCAGTCGTAGTTGTGCTCTTTCGAGAGGCGTGACGAGGCGTCGCGGCGCAGTGTGAACGATACGAGGTACTTGTCGGCCCAGGAGTAGTTGATCTTGCCGAATACGGAGAACATCGAGTAGTTCGACGCGCTTGAGCCGGTATTGCGGTTGTAGGTCGTGTTGCCGAGGTAGAGGTAGTCGGGGTCTTCGAGTTCGAGTCCCTTTCCTTCTCCCCACATGTCCTCGAAGTGGTCGCGCTTGGCCTCAAGGCCGAGGAGCGCCATCAGGGAGTTCTGGCCGAAGTCGATGTTATACTGTGCGGTGTTGGTCCATACCCAGTTGGTGGAAAGGGCGGAGTACTGGTTGAGGGTATTGCTCTGGTCGCGCAGGTTGGCCGGGGTGAAGGTCTTGTCGTTGCCACGGTAATGGTTGATACCGAAGTTGGTCTTGATGATAAGGTTCTTCACCGGTTCGATTGAGAGGTATGCATTACCGAAGATACGCCAGAATTCGTGGCGGTTGTTGGATTCTTCGTCGATAAGGCGCACGAGGTTGGGAGTGTCGTTGAGTCCGTAGGCCACCTGGTCGTTGTAGTTCCCCTCGGAGTCATAGACGGTGCGGGCGGGGTGCATCTTGATGGCATTCTCTTCGATGCCGCCGGGTGCGTTGTGCTGGCGCCACCAGTTGAGTGTCAGGTTGCCTCCGGCACGCAGGCGGTTGTTGAGGTAGCCGTAGTCGGAGCTGAGACGGGCGTTGGCTTTCTGGAAGTCTGACCCTTTGATGATACCGTCATGGTCGAGCCAGCTCAGAGACAACGACGACGAACCGTTCTCGGAACCCTTCGACAGACCCACGGTGTAGGTCTGCATCAGGGCGGTGCGGTGTATTTCCTTCTCCCAGTCGGTGTTCTGCGGATTTACGAGCACACCGTTGAGGTTGGTGTATGCCTGAAGCTGCGGAGTGGCGCCGTTGCCGTAGAGTTCGGATGTGGGGGTTGTGCCGTAGCTGTATTTATAGGCGTTCCAGTACACCTGACCCCATTGGTCGGCATTGAGCATGTCAAGGCCGCTTGAATAGGTCTGGGCGGTGAGGGTGGCGTCGAAAGTGACCTTGCACTCACCCTGCTTCGCACGCTTTGTGGTGATGATGATTACGCCGTTGGCGGCCTGCGCACCGTAGATTGATGCCGAGGCGGCGTCTTTAAGCACCTGTATTGATTCGATGTCGTTGCTGTTGAGGATCGTGCCGGGATTGTCGCGGGTCATCACGCCGTCGATTACGTAGAGCGGACCGTTGGCATCGCCACGGAATGAAGAGGCGCCGCGGATGGAGGTGCCGGTGCTAAGGCCGCCCGGTGTGCCGTCGGTGGTGATGTTCATGCCGGGGACACGTCCCTGAAGTGCCTGGAGCACGTTGCCGGTCGGAGTGTCCGACACATCTTTCATCTTGACTACCGACACTGCGCCTGTCAGGTCTGACTTCTTTTCAGAAGAGTAACCCACTACGACCACCTCGTCGAGCATCGCGTTGTCTTCCGACATATATACCGTCATCGTCGTGGTGGCGGGCAGTGTCTCGGTGGTGTATCCCACATATGAGAAGGTGAGCTTCGATCCTTCGGGCACCGATATCTCGAAGTTGCCGTCGATATCAGTGGCAGTACCTGCCTTTGTGCCTACGCACATTACTGTGGCGCCGATCAGAGGCTCGTCATCAGTCTTGGATATCACTGTGCCCCGCACTGAGATATTGTCGGCCAATGCTGTCATCGACATCGCCGTCAGTGTGAAGGTCAGTAGAGTTTTTCGTTTCATGTCAGATGATTTTAAGTTTTTGATTTCTGGCCGCAAAGTTATCTATATCGTTGAGCGTGAGCGATAACTATTGTTGCAGCCGTTATCAAAATCCGTGATTCACACGGTTTGTCATAGAGTGTGCATCATTTTTGCGCATGATTGCGGCCTTATGGGTCAGTCTTGGACTGACGGGGAGCGGTCAGGTGCCCGCCCTCACTGCCGTGGGGGTGCGGCCATATGCCTCGCGATAGCATTTCGTGAAGTAGGCCGGTGTGGAGAATCCCACCTCATATGCTATCTCGCTTACCGATTTTTCGGTCGACACGAGGAGCTGATGTGCCCGCTGCAGACGCATCTTGCGTATCAGCTCGACGGGCGAGTAGTTGGTGAGCGCCTTTATTTTTCTGTAGAACTGCGAGCGCTCCAGTCCCATTCGCCCGGCAAGGGCATCTACGTTCATGTCGGGATTGCCCATCTCTTTCTCCAGTATGTCGAGGAATCGGCGGTAGAAGTCGCTGTCGATGTCGGAGCCGGGCATGGCGGCATCGCGTTTCGGGGTTTCCTTCCGGAGTGTCTCCTCTGCGGCCGCACTGCGTGCGGGAGCTGCCAGGACCACATCGCTTTTCCAAAGATCCTTTATCCTGCGGCGGTTGGCCACAAGGCTGGCGCACATGGAGCGCAGCACTTCGTTGCTGAACGGTTTCGACAGATATCCGTCTGCTCCGCTTTCATACCCCTCGACGCGCTGCTCGTCCATGGCGCAGGCCGTGAGCATAAGCACCGGGATATGCGATGTGGTGACCTCCGCTTTTATGGCCTTGCAGCATTGCAGACCGTCCATCACCGGCATCATCACGTCGCAGATGATGATGTCGGGCACATATTTCATGGCTTTCCTTACCCCTTCGCTGCCGTTGGAGGCGGTGATTACATTATATGTGTCGCCGAGCAATGCGCTTACGAGGCTGCGGATGTCGCTGTTGTCGTCGATTACGAGCAGCAGGGGGCGGTCGTTGTCAAATTCCGCCGTTACGTCGGTCTCGCATAATTCGGCCTCCACATCGGCTGCCGTGATGCGGCTTTCGGCCTGCACCACACTCTGCGCCACGTGGCGTATCGGCAGAGTGACGGTGAATACCGATCCCTCCTTCGCGCGGCTGCGGGCCGTGATTGTGCCGCCGTGCAGTTCGACGAATGCCTTGGAGAGTGTCAGTCCGATTCCAGATCCGTGCGGATTGGCGTTGTCGGCCTGATAGAAATGCTCGAATATGCGGGCCAGGTCGCGCTCGCTTATCCCCTCTCCGGTATCGGATACGGTGATGACTGCCTGCTGCTTCTCGCGGTCTATATCGAGCCTTACTCCTACGTGGCCGTTGTCGGGGGTGAATTTGATTGCGTTTGACAGGAGATTGAACACCACACGCTCCATCTTCTCGCAGTCTACGGCCATCTGCTCTCCGGCATACTCCGCAGGTATGTCGATGGTGAGGCGGATGTCGCGTCGGCGTGCAAGTCCGGCAAATGCGCCGGCCCAGTCGCGAAGGGCTTCGCCGAGGCGTATCTCGCTGAGATTGAGCTTGGTCTTGGAGAGTTCGTATTTGCGGAAGTCGAGTATCTGATTGATCAGGCGCATCAGTATGCGCACGTTGCGGTCGGCCACGCGCATCAGTTCGCGCTGGGTGTCGGTGAGGTTTGGGGCTTCGGCCACACGAGCCACCGGCTCGGCTATCAGCGTGAGCGGGGTGCGCAGGTCGTGGGATACGGTAGTGAAGAACATCAGTTTCGACTGCGTGGCCTCCTCGAGTTTCTCGTTGAGTATCTTCTGTTTGTCGCGCTCTTCTTCGAGCAGGCGGTTCTGACGCAGCAGCACGGCCTGGTGGCGCCGGTGCTGCCAATAGGCCCTCAACACGAGAAACACCACTCCCATCAGCAGCACGATTATCACGATGCTGGCATAGAAGAGGAATGTCTGCGATGAGTGGCGCTCCCAGTAGGTGTCGATGCGTGTCTTGAGGAATTTCATCTTATCGGTCTCCTCATGCAGGGCGCGGTCCTGGATAAGGAGTATGTCGGCATTGGAGCGGTCGACGGCTGATGCCGGCGGTATGAGCACTTCCTTCTCATACGGCTCTCCCTTGAGTATGGCCAAGGCGGTGCGGATAAGGCGCTGCCCCTCCGTGGGATACAGAAAGGTGGCATCTATCACGCTGTCGGCCACGGCCTTTATGCCGATCTCCGGGGCGGCGTCAATGCCGATTATGCCGATGTCGCGGCGCCCCAGACGGCGTGCCACTTCGGATGCTCCGATGGCCATGCGGTCGTTGTGGGCATATATTATATCGGTCTCGGGATGCAGACGGAGCATCGAGTCGAGGGCTGCCATGCAGTATTCGGGGTTCCAGCGCCCTTCGACACTGCCTATAAGATTGCCGCCTGATTCGGTGAATGTGGTGGCAAAACCCTTATGGCGGTCGTCGGCGGGGGTGGAGCCGTGCAGTCCGTAGATTTCTATTGCGTTGGGGCGCCCGGGACGCAGGTGCATGGCGTAGCGGGCCGCGGCGCTGCCGAGCCCTACGTTGTCGACTCCGATGCGGGCCGTGTAGGTGCTGTCGGTGATGTTGCGGTCGAAGATTATTATGGGCATTCCCTTGGCGTAGAGGTCCTTTATGGCCGGAGTGAGGGGACGCGCCTCGTTGGGAGCCACGATTATGATGTCGAATCCGTTGTCGGCAAAGTACTGAAGGTCGGATATCTGGCGGGCATTGTCGTCGTCGGCCGAGCGTATCTCTACTTCGGCGTCCTCATGAAACATCATCTCGCGCTGTATCTCTTCGTTCATCTTCGCACGCCAGTCGTCCTGGCTGCACTGCGAGATGCCGATTTTATAGGTCTTCTCCTTGCGGCATCCCGTAAGGGGAGCCAGAAGCGAGATGGCCAGAAGTCCGAACAGTATTCTTGACGTTAAGTTCATTTGTGCAGGTTAGCTATCTTGGGTTTGGTTTGTATCTTTTCTACCTTTTGAAGCTCTCCTCCGGCTGAAGGGCCGCTTCTTCCGGCGCGCGCCCGGATTTGCATCGCCGGGCTATCTGTGTCGGCATTGCAAAGATAGTAATATTTCAATGAATTGCGTTGCAAAACATGGTAAAAATGTGGCATTGCAACAATTTTTATACTCTCGTCCCGATTTTTAATTGTCTGTAGACGCGTTTGTTAGTAGTTTTGCACCGTCGCCCGACGAGTATTCGTGGCGATGACCTCTGAAATCTAACCATTACTCCAATATGAAGAAACTTACCTACATCTCCCGCGCCTTCGCAACGGCTGCACTTGCCGCCCTCCCGGCGCTTGCCGCAATGGCCGGAGACGGTGTCGAGATCAATCACCTCGGCGTCAACAATACACTCGTGCGCGTCACCGGCGACGGCAATTACCTCCTCCTCCCCGTAGAGGATTCACGCGATGACGCACGCATCAATGTGCTTGTCGACGGGAAAATCGCAGAGACTATATATGTGCGTCTGGCCGGATCGAAGACCGACTTTACCGTCCCCTTCGACCTCACTCCTTATAAGGGTAAGAATGTGGTGCTCGACATCGTGACTCCGCAGGGGCGCTCATCGGTGCGTGAGGCTTCAGGCGATGTATGCTGGAAGGGTATCACGCTCGCCGACAGTTTCGACTCTTCCGACCGTGAGACCAGATACCGTCCGCTTTTCCACCACTCCCCCCTTTACGGATGGATGAACGATCCCAACGGCATGTTCTTTAAGAATGGCAAGTGGCACCTCTATTATCAGCGCAACCCGTATGGATCGAAGTGGCAGAACATGACATG
Source organism: uncultured Porphyromonadaceae bacterium (assembly GCA_947176605.1). Classification (GTDB taxonomy): domain Bacteria; phylum Bacteroidota; class Bacteroidia; order Bacteroidales; family Muribaculaceae; genus Lepagella. The sequence continues at coordinate 4,491 of CAMWRH010000014.1, read as the reverse complement.
GGGGCACTCCGTATCTTCCGACCTCATCAACTGGGAACATCTGCCGGATGCAATCCGACCCGACGGGCTTGGCTCTATCTTCAGCGGAAGCTGCGTGATCGACCACGATAATACAGCCGGCTACGGCAAGGATGCGGTGATAGCGCTCTATACTTCGGCCGGCACAAGCCAGATGCAGAGTATGGCGGCAAGCACCGACGATGGCCTGACTTTTGAGGTATACGGTGCCAATCCGGTGCTGACGCTCGAAAGCGAGGCCCGCGACCCCAACATGTTCTGGAACGAGAAGACCGGCGAGTGGAACCTCACTCTGGCACACGCTCTCGACCATGAGATGCTTTTCTTCACTTCGCCCGACCTTAAGACATGGACGCTGCAAAGTGCCTTCGGCAAGGGTATCGGCGCTCAGGGTGGAGTGTGGGAATGCCCCGACCTGTTTGAACTTCCGGTGGAAGGCACCGCAGAGACGAAGTGGGTGCTGCTCTGCAATCTGAATCCCGGCGGACCTTTCGGCGGAAGCGCCACGCAGTATTTCATCGGCGACTGGGACGGCAAGACTTTCACTGCCGATACGGATGCCATGGGTGAGATACCCACGAAGTGGCTCGACTACGGTAAGGACCATTACGCTACTGTAAGCTGGAGCGATGCCCCTCAGGGACGCCGCACCGTAATCGGATGGATGAGCAACTGGGAGTATGCAGCCGATGTGCCGACCCTGCAGTTCCGCAGCGCCAACACGCTGCCGCGTGAGATCGGTCTGTTCAAGGGGGCCGACGGACAGGTGTATGCCGCTTCCGTACCCTCTCCCGAACTTGAGGCGATGCGTGGCCGGGTGGCCGTAAACCGCCGCAATGCGTCGGTAGGCTCCAAGCCGGTGCAGTTTGCACTCCCCGCCGAAAACTCCGGCATCTGCGAGATCCTGCTCGACCTCGATGCGCAGAAGGCCGCTAAGGTGGATATCACGCTTTCCAACAAGGGGGGCGATAAGGTGGTGATGGTATACGATGCTGCCGCACATACCCTCTCGTTTGACCGCACTAAGAGCGGCGTGGTGGATTTCAGCGATGCGTTCCCGGCCGTAACGGTGGCTCCCACTTTCGAGACTGACGGCAAGGTGCAGCTCCGCCTCTACATCGACCGCTCCAGCATCGAACTCTTTGGCAACGGAGGCCGCTTCGCGATGACCAACCTCGTGTTCCCCACCGCTCCGTATGACTCCATGAGTGTCAGCTCTACCGGAGGAAAGGCCAAAATCTCGGATATAAAGATCTATTCACTTAATCCGGCGAAGTGATTGCCGTGTTATAAATGAAATCAACTATGGAAGCTAATATGTCTTTGGTCTCTGATAAAAGAAGCTCGCTGATGCAGTTCGTCCCGGTGATGCTCTGCTTCTTCGCCATGGGTTTCGTGGATCTCGTAGGCACTGCCTCGAATTATGTTCAGAAGGATCTCGGCCTCTCGGATTCGCAGGCCAATGTGTTTCCTTCGCTCGTATTCTTCTGGTTTCTGATCTTCTCGGTGCCCACCGGGATTCTGATGAACCGTATCGGGCGTAAGAAGACAGTGCTGATAAGTCTGGCCATCACGGCGGTATCGCTGGTGGTGCCGATCTTCGGCGACGGGTATTACACCATGCTCATAGCCTTCTCGATGCTCGGCATCGGCAATGCGGTGATGCAGACTTCGCTCAATCCGCTTGTGAGCAATCTGATCAGTCCCGACCGTCTGGCCTCTACGCTTACTTTCGGCCAGTTTGTGAAGGCTATCGCCTCGTTCCTGGCTCCGATCATTGCCGCCTGGGGCGCCACGACTTATCTCCCTACTTTCGGTCTGGGATGGCGCGCGCTGTTTGTGATATACGCGGTGATCTGCGTGTTCTCGGTGTCGGCCCTGGCCGCCACTCCGATCCGCGAGGAGAAGGCCGACCGCGCTTCGGGAGTGCTGGAGTGTCTGCGTCTGCTGGGTCGTCCGTTCATCCTGCTCTGCTTTATCGGCATCATGTGCCATGTGGGTATCGATGTGGGCACCAATACCACCGCTCCCAAAATCATCATGGAGCGCCTCAATCTTCCGCTTGAGGATGCCGGATTCGCCACGAGCGTATACTTCATCTTCCGCACAGCCGGGTGCTTCATAGGAGCTTTCCTGCTCCGCACCATATCGCCTAAGCTTTTCTTCGGGATCAGCGTGGTCATGATGCTTGTGGCTATGGCGATGCTCGCAGTCTGCGACTCACTTGGCGCAATCTATGTGGCTCTCGGTCTGGTGGGATTCGGCAACTCGAATGTATTCTCCATCATTTTCTCCCAGGCGCTTACTGCCGCCCCGCAGGAGAAGAACGAGGTGTCGGGCCTGATGATCATGGGCCTCTTCGGAGGCACGATATTCCCTCTCGCCATGGGATTTGCAGCCGATGCTATCGGCCAGGTCGGCGCCGTGGCCGTGATGGCGGCCGGTGTGGCATACCTGATATTCTACACCCTTAAGATCAAACGTATCTGACATATAAGATTAAACGTATCTAACATACCCCCAACCTATGTGTAAAGTGGCCGGAGTCAATCCGGCTCCGGCCACCCTGCCGCAGGAATCAAATTCTAAAATGCATAACCATAGACTATAGCCTTAAGCCCAATTCCTCCCTCCTAATTCCTAATTCCTCCCTCCTAATTCCCAATTCCTAATTCCTCCCTCCTAATTCCTAAAGCCTAAAGCCTATAGCCTAAAACCTAAAAAACCTACAAACTACATATGAAAGACTTAGTCATCGGTATGGGAGAAGCACTCTGGGATGTGCTCCCCGAAGGTAAGAAAATAGGTGGCGCTCCCGCCAATTTCGCATATCACGTATCGCAGTTCGGTCTGCCGGGCCATGTGGTCAGCGCTGTGGGCAAGGATGCCCTCGGTAAGGAAATCATCGAGAATTTCACCTCGAAGGGACTGAATTTCCACATCGCCGAAGTGCCCTACCCCACAGGGACGGTGCAGGTGGAGCTCGATCAGGTAGGCGTACCGCAGTATGACATCAAGGAGAATGTGGCATGGGATAATATCCCCTTTACTCCCGAACTTAAGGAGATCGCGTCGCGCACGAAGGCCGTATGCTTCGGTTCGCTGGCCCAGCGCAACATCGTGTCGCGTCAGACTATCGCCCATTTCCTCGACGCAATGCCGAAGTCGGCCGATTCGCTGGTGGTGTTTGATGTCAATCTGCGCCAAGGCTTCTACAACAAGGAGATACTCTGCGATTCGATGGACCGCTGCAACATCCTCAAGATTAATGACGAGGAACTGATTACGGTGAGCCGCATGTTCGGCTATCCCGGCATCGACCTGCAGGATAAGTGCTGGATTCTGCTCGGTAAGTATAATCTGAAGATGCTTATTCTGACTTGCGGCATCAACGGCAGCTATGTATTCACACCGGGCAAGGTGTCGTTCCAGCCCACTCCGAAGGTGGAGGTGGCCGATACGGTTGGCGCGGGCGACTCTTTCACTGCCGCCTTTATCGCAAGCATCCTGAAGGGTGCGAGTGTGGAGGAGGCTCACGCCAAGGCTGTGCGTACATCAGCTTTCGTCTGCACCCGCAACGGCGCAATGCCCATTCTTCCCGCCGAAATCACGGAGTGAGGCGCGTCAGCCGGATGAGACTGACTTGCTCCTTTACTTTTCCTTTAGTTCTACATATATTTTCCGCCATGCGTAATGAGAATCACGCATGGCGGAAGCTTTGTTTGCCGGGGGATGCATATACCCCCTTCGGCCACATACGGCAGCCCCTCGGGCCGGGCAGCCGCTCAGATGAGCTGCAGCCGCTGCAATTCCTGGCGCAGGTTGGGGGTGAGCATGTCGGCGGAGGCTGCGATTTCTTCGGCTGTCCACCAGCGCCCGCCGTCAAGTTCGTCGGATGGATTCACGGCATCGGGGGCGACGGTGGTGCGGAATACGTTGACGTATTCCCGCTCGCGGTCGGACTCGAATACGTAACTGGTCAGGTATTCTGCCTCAAATCCGGTGAGACCGAGTTCTTCGCGCGCCTCGCGGCGCAGGGCCTCCTCTACGTTTTCGCCGTAGTCGATATGTCCCCCTACGGCGGTATCCCATTTGCCGGGCTGGATATCCTTCCACTCGGGGCGGCGCTGCAGGTAGAGCCGCCGTTGGGCATCATATACATGCAGGTGCACCACCGGATGGAGCAGCCGGCTGCCACTGTGGCACTCGCCGCGTGTGGCGCGCCCTACTACCTTCCCCGCCTCGTCCACTATGGGGAATATCTCGTTTTTGTTGTCGCTCTTCATTTTATCATGTCTGTATTTTAGGAGTCCCGGTCGTTATGGCTCCGGGCACCTTGAATCAGAGTGCAAAAATAGCGATTTTATCCACGGCCATCAAATATCCGGCGCGATAAATCGTATAATAAGATGTAATCCTTACTTATATGAAATTCCGTACCGAACTCACTCCGGCCAACCCCGCCGGACTGCG
>CAMWRH010000013.1 GCA_947176605.1 uncultured Porphyromonadaceae bacterium | reverse complement strand
CCCCGACCCCTGCCGCCACGCATAGGCCGCGCGCAGGAGAAAAAAGAGAGGGAGGCGGGGAGCCGCCATAACGCAATACGACCAAACCGAAATGTCACTTAAATGTGGTATCGTGGGATTGCCCAATGTGGGTAAATCCACACTATTCAACTGCCTCAGCAACGCCAAGGCACAGTCAGCCAACTTCCCCTTCTGCACCATCGAGCCCAACGTAGGTGTGATCACCGTGCCCGACGACCGCCTGACACGCCTCGTGGAGATGTGCCAGCCCCGATCGACAGTGCCCGCCACTGTGGAAATCGTGGATATCGCCGGACTCGTGAAGGGCGCCTCCAAAGGTGAGGGACTCGGCAATAAATTCCTTGCCAACATCCGCGAGACGGATGCCGTGCTGCACGTGCTGCGCTGCTTCGACGACGACAACATCACCCACGTCGACACCACCGTCGATCCCGTGCGCGACATGGAGATAATCAACTATGAGCTCCAGCTCAAAGACCTTGAGACCATCGACAACCGCCTGGCCAAGACCGAAAAACAGGCCAAGACCGGTGGCGACAAGACAGCCAAAATGCAGGTAGAGGTGCTCAAAGCCTACAAAGAGGCGCTCGAACAGGGTCGGCCGGCCCGCAGCGTGAGCTTCGAGACGAAGGATGAGGAGAAATTCGCACGCGAACTCTTCCTGCTCACCAATAAGCCGGTGCTCTACGTCTGCAATGTCGACGACGCATCGGCCGCCACAGGCAACGCCTATGTGGAGCGTGTGCGCGAAGCCATAGCCGGACAGGACTCCGACCTGATGGTGGTGGCAGCCAAGACAGAGAGCGAAATCGCCGAACTCGACACCTGGGAAGAGCGTCAGGAATTCCTCAACGAGATCGGTCTGCAGGAATCGGGCGTAAGCCGCCTTATCCGGGCCGCCTACCGCCTGCTCGACCTTCAGACCTACTTCACCGCCGGACCCGACGAAGTGCGCGCCTGGACCTTCATACGCGGTACCAAGGCGCCGCAGGCAGCCGGCATCATCCACACCGACTTCGAGAAAGGATTCATCCGCGCCGAAGTGATCAAATACGATGATTTCGTCACCCTCGGCTCAGAGACAGCCGTAAAAGAGGCCGGAAAGATGGCCGTAGAGGGTAAGGAATACGTAGTGCAGGACGGCGACATCATGCACTTCCGCTTCAACGTCTGATCGGAATGTCTCTAAGAGCCTTCGGCAGCCGGCTGCCGAAGGCTCTTAGAGACTACCCCGGCTGCTTCCGGCTACTCACTTCTTCTGGGCCACATCATCCTGCTGGCGGGCAAGCAGATCGCGGATCTCGGTGAGCAGCACCTCCTCCTTCGTCGGAGCCGGGGGAGCAGAATCCGGCTCAGCCTCCTTCTTCTTCAGCTTCATAGCCAGACGCAGCGCCACAAATATCGAGAAAGCGATAATAAAGAAATCCACGATATTCTGGATAAACAGGCCGTAATTGATAGCCACCTCCTCCACGGCAGCCACGCCGTCAGTGGCCGGCGTACCCGGAGTAATCACATACTTCAGGTTCTTATACCCGGCGCCACCGGTGCAGAGCGAGATTACGGGCATAAGGATGTCGTTGACCAGCGAACTGACGATTTTGCCGAACGCCCCGCCGACGATAACGCCGACCGCCATATCGATCACATTGCCCTTAAGGGCAAATTCTTTAAAATCATTTAAAAATTTACTCATATACGATAGATTTGGTGTTGCAAAGGGTTATATAATAAAAGCCTTGTAGCCGCTGCAGCGGCGGCTGAAGCCAAGTCGCGCCATGCCGGAGAGCCCTGCGATGCATAAAATGCGTCTAAAAGGGGTCGGCGATGAAACTTTAGCACCTCTTGCAAGCGAAATTAGAAAATTTTTTGCTAATTTTGCGGTTGGAAACAAGACTCGACCACCGGGTCAGCGGGATGACCCTGTCATCCACTACAGGTAATGACATGAATCAACTTCGCGGCCCCGGCTGCTTTTATAACAAAAAAAGCAAACAAAATTTTACGCAACCAATAAAAAACTTAAATACAACCCAAATTAAGTAATAGTAACAATGACAAAAATCGGTATTAACGGCTTCGGCCGTATCGGACGTTTCGTGTTCCGCGCCTCTACAAAAAGAGAGGATCTCGAGGTAGTAGCCATCAACGACCTCCTTCCCGTTGACTACATGGCCTACATGCTGAAGTACGACACAATGCACGGTCGCTTCGACGGCACTGTAGACTACGACCTGGAGAAGAGCCTTCTGATCGTCAACGGCAAGGCTATCCGCGTGACTGCATGCCGCGACCCCAAGGAAATCGCATGGGGCGAGGTAGGCGCTGAATACGTAGTTGAATCTACCGGTCTCTTCCTCACTAAGGAGAAAGCTCAGGCTCACATCGAGGCTGGCGCAAAGTACGTGGTAATGTCGGCTCCCTCTAAGGACGACACCCCGATGTTCGTAGTAGGTGTAAACCAGACTGCATACGTACCCGGCACTCAGATCGTATCCAACGCATCCTGCACCACCAACTGTCTTGCCCCCATCGCCAAAGTGCTCCACGAGAACTTCGGTATCAAGGAGGGTCTGATGACTACCGTACACTCCACTACTGCAACTCAGAAGACTGTCGACGGTCCCTCTATGAAGGACTGGCGCGGTGGCCGTGCCGCTTCCGGCAACATCATCCCCTCTTCCACCGGTGCCGCTAAGGCTGTGGGCAAGGTTATCCCCGAGCTCAACGGCAAGCTGACAGGTATCTCTATGCGTGTCCCCACTCTCGACGTTTCTGTTGTCGACCTGACCTGCAACCTCGAGAAGCCCGCTACCAAAGAGGCTATCTGCGCTGCCATGAAGGCTGCCGCTGAGGGTGAGCTCAAGGGTGTGCTCGGTTACACTGAGGACGCTGTAGTAAGCTCTGACTTCCTCGGATGCCCCCTCACTTCTATCTTCGACGCAACTGCCGGCGTATACTTGACCGACAACTTCGTGAAGGTGATCTCCTGGTACGACAATGAGATCGGCTACTCCAACAAGGTGCTCGACCTCATCTCTTACATGAAGAAAGTGAACGGCTAATCCCCGACTCTGATCACTGATCAACCGAACATAATTCCGGCTCCTGACATGCGGTCAGGAGCCGGTCTTTTTTTATATCCTTACCTCCGGGCCCCGCCACCGTATCCCCTTTATTAAGCAATCCCGAGGCATTCCCTTGGCTGGAAAAATGAACTCACCGGATTTCTATATATATCCGCATGACAGGGGTGAGTATGGGTTAAAAATATGTTAAACAACATATTTTTGATTCGCAAAGCGCTGATTTTTCAAAAATTTAGATTTTTTTGAACAAAAATTTGGTATTATGAGATTTATTTTGCAACTTTACGGCGCAAAACAATTTCATTCCTAATGTTTCAATATATCACAGCTATGAATCATTAGGAAAGTTGGCTTCCTTAAAACTGTGCGAACAGAATGCAGCCATCATCCAGTGGCGGAGGTGGAAGACCGCCATTAGAAGATGTTTGTTTGGTTGAATATTGGTACACACACTTACCGGGTAGCTCCTTTGAGTCAAGTGTAGAGAGAAACAGACGGTCTATTAGTCATCCGGCGGAATCCGATGACGGAAGTGGAATGCCGTCATCCCCCGCTTCGGGAGTTACCCATAAAAGCGGCGCTTCGCGATGAAGTGCCGCTTTTACCTTTTCGTCAGGCGTTAGGAATTAGGAGGGAGGAATTAGGAATTTTTGGTTTTAGGCGGCGTACTGCGAGGCAGGCAGCGGGGCGTAGCGATAACCGCTCCGCGGTTAGGGGGCATACGGCTCTCCCCGGTTAGGGGATAGAAACGATACCCCAAAAAAAATCACTACCCGGCCGAAAAGGCCGGGTAGCTTCTCATGATAACAATTAATACCTTCCCCGCTGTCGCAGCGTTTTGGGTATTTTTCTCTAACTATTTCTTTTATGGATTAGCGTACCATCACCTTCACGGCTTTCGAGGGTGTAACCACCACATATACGCCGGCTGCAAGGTTCTCTGCGCCTACGGCTGCGCCGTTGAGGTTGAATACGCGTGAACCGGCGGGTGCAACGATGCTGCTCCCCTCCACGCGTACTTCTGACTCGCCGAATACCACTTCCTCAACACCTGATACATTCTCACCCTTCACCTGAAGATTCTGGATCTCCCATGTGCCGGCTGATTCTGCAGTTGATGTATAGTGGAAACCGATCTGGATCTTCTTGCCGTCCCAGTCGGAGAGAGCGGCCTCGCTGTCGATGAATGTCCAGCTGTCGCCTGCGGGAAGCTCTACATCCACCTTCTGCCATTCGCCTTCACCCTCGCGCACCATTACGGCTACCTGGTCGGCTACAGAAGCTGCAAACTTGTTGGCTGCCTGTGCGAAAGTAAGGTTGACATTCTTAAACTCGGTCAGATCGATTACGGGAGATACCGCCCATGCGTCAGACTCGAAGCATACATCCTTGAATGCGCTTGCGCACAGACCATACTTCTCGGCCCAGTACCATACGTAGGTCAGACCCTCGGGGAGTGTGCCGTTGTCGAGTGTCCAGTCATCACATCCTGTGCCGGGCACTGTCAGGCCATAGTAAGCGATGTTGGGGTCAGTCGCGGGATCTTTCGGTTTCTCACCTTCCCAGTAATACTGGTCGACGCTCTTCAGACCGGTCACACCGAAGTACTTCTCACGGTTGCCGTGCATCGACACGGTCTTGCCGAGGTTGGCGGGGTTGTCCTTAAGGTTGAGGGCAGTGCGCACGTCGCCGGCGGGGAGCTGCACGGGGATGCAGGCAGCCACGTCAGTCACGTCGGCTGAAGCGGCGATGAGGATGTTGGTGGCAGAAACCTCGCCACCCTCGGGAGCCGTAGCGCCGAATACCGCGCCATCAATGGTCATGCCGTCTACATAACCTACGATCACACCCTCTACCCAGCAGTTCTCTACTGTAGTGCCGTCCTCACCGTATTTCAGGTAGTCGGCCACGCTGAGGGGATTGTAGACAGTGCCGCGCAGCTCTTCGGGCACTTCGGGAGCCACCGGAGGCTCGCCTACCCATTCATAGGCCGATACCTCCTTCAGGCCGTTGACACTGAAATACTTGGTGTTCATACCGGTCAGGATCACCTGATGGCCCAGATTCTCCGGATGGCCTGCGGGGCTGAGCGCAGTGCGGATGTCGCCGGAGGGGAGCTGCACGGGGATGCAGAAATCAAGGTCGGTCTCAGTGCTCGAACCGGCCAGAATCAGATTGGAGGCAGTGGTGAACGGAGCGGTGAAACTTGCGTTCTCCGTCCAGGATGCACCTTCCACTACACCTACGATATAACCCTTCACTACCACTTCGGTAGGCTCGTCGGGAGTGCCGGCCTCAAGCAGATCGTCGACCGACAGAGGGTTCTCAACAGTACCGGCTGCCATGGCCATGCCGGCGATGCCGCAAAGCATCATTGAAAGTAAAGACTTTTTCATGTCGTTAGAATTATGTGTTTATGTCAATTTTACAGTGTATTACAGGCTGAGACATTACGTAATCCGAGAGAAGACAGGGACCCTCCGGCAGCGGGGCCGGACGGGGCGGAACCGTCAAAGTTCCAAAAAAAATCCCCTCGGATAGTGATTATCTGCAAAAATAGTTATAAATTTGGGAATCGGGAGAAAAAACGGTGTAAAAATTTCAAAAAAAATCTTCCGTCACCCCCGACACCCTCCTCACCCCGGGAAATCATCCCTTCGCGCCGGCCGGGAGCCGCGCCCCCCGGCGACGCAATCTACAATAAAAAACACAGATAACTATGTTGTCAAAACCCAAACTGGTGGTATCCACCGGAGCCGGAATATCGGCCGAAAGCGGCATACGCACCTTCCGCGATGCCGACGGACTGTGGGAGAACTATCCGGTGATGGATGTGGCTTCGGCCGACGGCTTCCGCCGCAATCCCGGACTGGTGCATCAATTCTACAATGAGCGGCGCCACGCCCTGCTCAAGGCAGAGCCCAACGCCGCCCACCGCGCCCTCGTGGAGCTGGAAAAGGATTACGATGTGTACATCATCACACAGAACGTCGATGACCTGCACGAACGCGCCGGATCGCACCACGTCATGCACCTTCACGGCGAACTGATGAAAATCCGCTCCGTCAGCGACCCCGACTACATCGAGACCCTCGATGCCGACCATCTCGACACCACCCCCCAGACACGCGGCAAGCGCGGCGACCTGATGCGCCCGCACATCGTATTCTTCCAGGAACCCGTGCCGATGATCGAGGCCGCCGTCGACCTGGTGCACGAGGCCGACATCTTCGTCGTGATAGGCACATCACTGGTGGTATACCCCGCAGCCGGGCTCATCAACTGCGTGCGCCCCGGCACACCGATCTACTACATCGACCCCAACCCGGCGGCCACACCCGCCCTCCCCAACCTTACGGTAATCAAGGCTCCGGCCACCAAAGGGATGGAAATACTGGCCGAAAAACTTACGGCAAAACAGTAGTTTATGCTGTACAACATATAATTTTACTCCCTCAATACGCCGTAAAACGTGTATATTTGCGGAAGTAACATCATGGAAAACATGGCAGCACTCCTTAAAACTGCCAAGTATTTAAAAATCAATCAAGTATGGCAAAAATAAAAGGTGCCGTCACAGTCAACGTCGAACGTTGCAAGGGGTGTAACCTCTGTGTGGTGGCATGTCCGACAGACACCCTGTCGCTTCAGGCTAACGAGGTCAACGACCGCGGTTATCACTACGCTTATATGTCAAATCCCGATGCCTGCATCGGCTGCTGCTCATGCGCCCTGGTATGCCCGGACGCCTGCATCGAAGTATACCGCGTGAAGGTGGACTGAGACCCCACACACCGCACAGATCCTTAAACAAAACCTTGAATTAACATTACACCGAATATGAAAGAAGAGGTAAGACTCATGAAGGGTAACGAGGCCATCGCCCACGCCGCCATCCGCTACGGCTGCGACGGCTATTTCGGCTACCCCATCACACCCCAGTCGGAAGTGCTGGAGACACTCGAGGAGCTCATGCCCTGGGAGACCACCGGCATGGTAGTGCTTCAGGCTGAATCGGAAGTGGCAGCAATCAATATGGTATACGGCGGAGCCGCCTCCGGCAAGGCCGTGATGACCTCATCATCCTCCCCGGGCGTCAGCCTCAAGCAGGAGGGTATCTCCTATATAGCGGCAGCATCGCTGCCCGCCCTGATTCTCAACGTAATGCGCGGCGGCCCCGGCCTGGGCACAATCCAGCCCTCGCAGGCCGACTATTTCCAGGCCACCAAAGGTGGCGGCCACGGCGACTATCACCTCATCGTGCTCGCACCCTCGACGGTGCAGGAGATGGTGGACTTCGTAGGCCTCGGCTTCGACCTGGCATTCAAATACACCAACCCCGCCATGATCCTGGCCGACGGCATCGTAGGCCAGATGATGGAGAAGGTGGTGCTCCCCGAGCAGCGCCCGCGCCGCACTGAGGAGGAAATCCGCCGGCAGTGCCCCTGGGCGGCCGACGGCCGCAAGGGTGGCCGCAAACGCAACGTGGTGACCTCGCTCGAACTCGAATCCTCACGCATGGAGGAAATCAACCATGTGCTCCAGGCACGCTACCGCGAAATCGAAAAGAACGAGACCCGCTGGGAGGAAATCGATGTCGAGGGAGCCGACTATCTGATCGTGGCCTTCGGCTCGATCGCACGTATCTGCACCAAGGCCAAGGAACTGGCCGCCGAAAAGGGTATCAAAGTGGGGATCGTGCGCCCCATCACCCTCTGGCCCTTCCCGACCGAGGCTATCGCCCGCGCCGCCGAAGGGAAGAAGGGTATCCTCTGCGTAGAGCTCAACGCCGGACAGATGATCGAGGACGTGCGCCTCGCAGTCCACGACAATCTCCCCGTAGAGCACTTCGGACGTCTGGGCGGTATCATCCCCAGCCCCGACGAGGTAGTGAAGGCCCTCGAAGAGAAAATCATCAGATAAAAGCCACCCCACCTAACTTCTGACTCCAAAAATGGAAATCCAAGATATAATCCGCCCCGAGAATAAGGTATATTCCGCACCTGAACTTCTCGACCAGAATGTGCACATGCACTACTGCCCCGGATGCAGCCACGGTGTGATCCACAAGCTGCTGGCAGAGGTGATAGCCGAAATGGGCCTCGCCGAGAAGACTGTCGGCGTGTCGCCCGTAGGCTGCGCCGTGTTCGCTTACAACTATATCGACGTCGACTGGGTAGAGGCTGCCCACGGCCGCGCTCCCGCAGTGGCCACAGCCATCTCGCGCCTCTGGCCCGAGGATGTGGTATTCACATATCAGGGCGACGGCGACATGTCGGCCATCGGCACTGCCGAGTCAATCCATGCCGCCAACCGTGGCGAGAATATCGTAATGGTATTCGTCAACAATGCCATCTACGGCATGACAGGCGGCCAGATGGCTCCCACCACCCTCGTGGGGCAGAAGACCGCCACCACACCCTATGGCCGCCGCGTCGACCTCAACGGTCACCCGCTTGAGATCACCAACCTCATGGCTATCCTCGACGGCACATGCTACGTCACCCGCCAGTCGGTACACACTCCGGCCAACGTGCGCAAGACAAAAGCCGCCCTTAAGAAGGCATTCCAGAACGCCCTCGACAAGAAGGGTACTTCGGTGGTGGAAGTTGTAGCCACCTGCAACTCCGGCTGGAAAATGAGCCCCGAAAAGGCCAACGAGTGGATGGCCGAGCACATGTTTGCCAAATATCCGCTGGGCGACCTCAAGGACGTGAAATAATCCCTAACCCATAAAGACTTTACACTTATGAAGGAAGAAATCATCATCGCCGGTTTTGGCGGACAGGGTGTGCTCTCTATGGGCAAGATCCTGGCTTATTCAGGTCTGATGGACGACAAGGAGGTCACTTGGATGCCCTCCTACGGTCCGGAACAGCGCGGCGGCACGGCCAATGTGACCGTAATCCTTTCCGACGAGAGAATCTCGTCGCCGGTGCTCGACTCGTTTGACAACGTAATCGCTCTCAACCAGCAGAGCCTCGACAAGTTCGCTCCCAAGGTGAAACCCGGCGGTATCCTGATCTACGACACCAACGGCATCCACAACCACCCGAAGCGCGACGACATCACCATCTACCCGATCGATGCCATGGGTGCCACTCTTGAACTTGGCAACTCCAAGGCCTACAACATGGTAGTGATGGGTGCGCTCCTTGAGGCAATGAACTACAAGCTCCCGATGGAGAACGTGATCAAAGGGCTTAAGAAATCGCTTCCCGAGCGTCACCACAAGCTCATCCCCCTCAACGAGCAGGCCATCGAGAAGGGCCGTGCCCTCCTCAAAAAGTAAGCCGATACCACATCCGCTCCCAACATACTCAGCGCCGCCCCCTGCCGGGGGCGGCGCTGACTGTATATCGCGAGCGACTTTCCGGATTTTTAGCCAATACCCGTTGCTGCGGAGGATATACTGCCATTTTTGCCGGAAGCAGTCTAAAATCAGCGGCTTTTCATCGCTGACATTCTACAGAGAAGCGGCTGCTTTCAAAAATTCAGTCATCATTTGTTTTATTCCAGTAAGGCAGCTGCTTGGTGTACCGTCTGTAATACTTCTCATTCAGGGATGCGGGATTAAAACTGTCGGTAACCTGTATGAATCTCAATAACGAAACAGCAGGATGACATTTTTTATACTCTTCGGGTACCTCCTTATCTTCAATATACGGAGCGGAACCCCTGTTTACCCTAATATCATCCTCTCTGTTTTTATTATACAGATTTACCTGCCAGTAGCGCTCGCGTCCCGATGTATTGGGAGGTATGTTGAATATAAAGGTATTCCTACCGGTTTCCATCCATCCCGCATCGGCAAGATGAAGACTATCGTAATGACACACAATGGTATCTGTGACAAGATATATATCCTCGGCTACCATTTCATAATAAGCAGGTGCCTGTAAATCCAACATCACCCCCTTGGAAGATACAGGGAAAACAATCCCCCCGACCAGTTGCAGATAACATTGCATATTAATGTCAGGCATACGGTAGTGCCAACAAGGACCACCGGGTGCCCACGGACAAAAAAGTGTATCCAGTGCATCAATACTGATATCTGAATCATTAGGTAGCAAAATACAATCAGCACACGCGAGCCGACTACGGCCCTTCTCTTTGCATAGCTGCCGGTAAGTAATCGGTTTCGGTGATCCTTCTATCCATTTCCCTACAATCTGCTTCTGGGTAAGCAGCCGATTTTTCCCGAACCGACTGTTTACGGCACATCCGCAGAACAGCAGAGCCAATATCGAAACCACCGCTATCCGCATTCCTGAATTTCTTGCTGACATAACTTATACTTTTTATAGGGATGATTAAGTGTTCAAATTTAAACGAGCCGCATGGCACACATGGTCAGGAGCGGTAGCGACGCCGAAGCAGGCGGTCGAGGAGGGGGGGCGGGAGGATGATGGCCAAAAGGGCGGCGGCGCGGTTGAGCGGGCGCACGCGCGGATTGCGGAGACTGGCCCGTGAATGGGTGGCGATTACCTCGCGACAACGACGGATGTCGCCCTCGCGCTCACTGCCCGCAAGGGCAGACGGATTATTGAGCAACAGACCAAGCATATTGAAGGCCGCCGAAAGCCGACGGTCGCAGGCCGCTCTGATAAGCCCCTTATCCCCATGGCGCCTCATGTGAGCCTCAATCCCTTCCGTGATATCCAACACATCCAGACGCCGGGGATTGAACGTATGGATTATGCTCCCGCTGCGCTGGCGGTAGAGATACACCACCTTACTGCTGCACACATACTTGGCCGCACGTATAGCCACACGGTGAAACACATCCAGATCCTCATACAACCGCCCCGCCGGAAACCGGATTCCGGCAAAAAGGTTCCGGCGGAATAACTTGCCGGAAAGCGATGAGGATACCAGAGTCTGATACAGACTGCTCTCCACAGCTCCACGCCCGTCAAAAACGCTCACACGCGGCTCCCGACAACTCTCTGTCACGCATCCCAGAACCTTATCATCGTCGCCATCCGGATAACAGAGTATACGCCCTTCGGCCACATCGGCTCCGGTCGACTCTATTACAGAGAGCAGGTAGGCGAGCGCATCGGGGGCGAGCAGATCATCGGAATCCAGAAAGAGAAGATACTCCCCGCAGGCAAGTCCCAACAGGCGGTTGCGTGCCTCTGCCACCCCCTCGCCGGGGCTACTGAATATCCTTACCTCACCCCCCTCCGGACGCACTCCGGCATGACTCTGCAGCAGACTCGGCGTGGCATCGGTGCTGCCATCATCGAGCAGCAGAAGTTCCCAGTCGGTGAAGCTCTGCGCATATAGCGATGCGAGAGTGGCAGGCAACCATGGAGCCGAGTTGCAACAAGGTGTGAGGATGGATATTTTAGGCTGACGGGTATCCATTTATATGACATATTCATGCAATTGTCGATAAAACTCCCAAAGGGCGATTCCGGCCGATACGCTCACATTGAGCGAGTGCTTCGTGCCGTGCATCGGTATCTCCACGGCGGCATCCGCGATATCCACGATACGCTGGTCGACACCGCTCACCTCATTGCCCGCCACCAGCAGCATCCCCGCCGGAGCCTCCTCCGGAGAGGGGAGGCGGAGCTGCTGCAGCGCGACGGAATTATGGGTCTGCTCAAGCACATACACACGCACCCCCTCATCCTTCAGGCGGCGCACCTCCTCAAAGGCATCGGCCACATGCCGCCAGGCCACACTCAGTTCGGCTCCGAGAGCCGTCTTCGATATTTCCGGCGAAGGGGGCACCGGCGAGATACCGGCCATCACCATCTCCGCCACCAGAAAGGCATCGGCAGTGCGCAGCATCGACCCCACGTTCTGGGCCGAGCGCACATTGTCGGCCATCAGGCGGAGCGGCAGTTTGTGCAGACGGCGATACTCTCCGATGGTGCAATGCGTGAGCTCGAGGATGTTTTTCTTACTCCGGTCAGTCATCGTATTCAGGAGAGCTGGAGCATACGCTCGATGGGGCGCAGGGCACGCGCGGCGAGCTCAGGCTCGACATTGATCTCAGGGGATTCATTTAGCAACGCTTTGTAGACTTTCTCCAGCGTATTGAGCTTCATGAAATCGCATTCGTTGCACTGGCATTCCGAATCCTCGGCCGGAGCCGGGAGGAAAGTCTTGCCCGGGCATTCGCGCTGCATCTCAAACAGGATGCCGCTTTCGGTGACCACGATATACTCCTGCGCCTCATCGGTGCGTGCGAAGTCAAGCAGGGCGGCCGTAGAGCCCACCTTGTCGGCTATGAGCTGAAGCGGCTTGCGGCACTCCGGATGCACCAGGATCTTAGAGCCCGGATGCTCCTTCTTCATCTTCACGATAGCCTCGAGCGAGAAACGCTCATGCACGTGGCAGGCGCCATTCCAGAGGAGCATCTGCCGGCCGCATACGCTATTGATATACTCCCCCAGATTCCGGTCGGGGCCGAAGATGATCTTCTCATCAGCCGGAAGCGACTCGATGATCTTGCGGGCATTGCCCGAAGTTACCACGATATCCGTATGCGCCTTCACGGCCGCCGAGGTATTGACATAGCTGATTACCGTATGGTTGGGATGGGCTGCGGTAAAGGCCGCAAACTCCTCCGGGTCGCAGCTGTCGGCCAGCGAGCATCCCGCCTCCATGTCGGGCACCAGCACCTTCTTGCCGGGGCAGAGTATCTTAGCCGTCTCACCCATGAAATGCACGCCGCACATCACGATGATCTCCGCATCCGTACGGGCCGCCTGACGGGCCAGGGCGAGCGAGTCGCCGATGAAGTCGGCGATCTCCTGAATTTCCGGCCGGGTATAATAATGGGCCATGATCAAGGCATTCTTCTCTTTTCTGAGGCGGGCGATCTCCTCCTTCAGATGCTCCTGTGACGCTTCCATTTCCTATTTATTTTTATATCTAAGAATTTAAAATTTAAAAATTAAAAAACTCAACAACAACAATAAAGGTTGTCAATAAGTGTCCATAACTTCCGGCCTGAAAATTTGCATATGTCGTTATTGTCAGTCAGGGAGGGCGTTATTGACATGTTGTTGACAACCCCCTGCGCTGTATATCAATACGATACGCAGGTTATTGACAATCATGTTGAGATGGCAAAGTTAACGATTTTATTCGGAATAAAGGTCAAAAACCTGTAGAAAACCTGCTCATAACCCTGTAAGTTATCGACAGGGGTGTCAATAACGTGACGGATGCAAAAGGGGGTGTAAAAAAAAGATGAATTCCAAATTTTCCGGCTATAAGTTATAAATCAGTTTTTTACATGGTTTTTATCAGGTTGTTGACAGGTTTTGCCGGGGTTATCGACAGGTTATTGACAAGTTATTGACAGGGCGACCGGCACCGCGCAGGATGCCGGGGGGCGTAGGCGTGTATCCCGGACGCATCCGGCAGGGGGTTAGCCCGGGGTTGATCCGGGCGCCGGGTCAGGAGGCGGGAGCCGGAGATTCCGAATCACCGCATTGCGGGTCATAAAAAATCAACCGTCTCTTTTATGTATAGGAAAAAAGGAGTATATTTGTAAAATTTTAAACTACACTTAAGAGATGAGATTCAAAAGAATATTACTGAAACTCTCGGGCGAGTCGCTGATGGGTCAGCAGGGATACGGGATCGACAGCCGTCGCCTCGCATCATATGCCGCCCAGATCAAGCAGGCCGTGGAGAGCGGCGTGGAGGTGGCCATCGTCATCGGCGGCGGCAATATCTTCAGAGGTCTGAGCGGCGCCTCGAAGGGGTTTGACCGCGTGAAGGGCGACCAGATGGGGATGCTCGCCACGGTGATAAATTCGCTCGCGCTGAGTTCGGCTCTTGAGGCCATCGGACAGCCGGCCGTGGTGCTCACGGCCATCGGGATGTTCCCGATCGGTGAGCCGTATTCCAAATGGCGTGCCATCGAGGCCCTGCGCCAGGGGAAGGTGGCCATCATCAGCGGCGGCACCGGCAACCCCTATTTCACGACCGACACCGGTTCGGCGCTGCGTGCCATCGAGACCGAGGCCGACGTGATGCTCAAGGGTACCCGCGTAGACGGCGTATACACCGCCGACCCCGAGAAAGACCCCACCGCCACACGCTTCGACGAGATCAGTTACGACGAGGTGCTGAAGCGTAATCTCAAGGTGATGGACCTCACGGCCACAGCCCTTTGCAAGGAGAACGGAATGCCGATCTACGTGTTCAATATGGACTGCGAAGGCAACCTCGCCCGGATGCTCGCCGGTGAGGATATCGGCACTTACATCCACCCCTGACCAGACCCGCAGACCGCAGCGGCGATATAGCGGTATTTAGCAACGTTAATATAATAAAAACACATAAAAACCACCATAAAAATGGAACTGAAAGAATATCTTCAGAACGCCGAAGACTCCATGCAGCTTGCAGTGGAGTATCTTGACGACACGCTGTCGCACATCCGTGCCGGCAAAGCCTCGGCGCGTCTGCTCGACGGCATCAGAGTGAATTATTACGGCTCTATGGCGCCTGTATCGAATGTGGCGAATGTGAGTGTGCCCGATGCCCGCACGATCGCCATCACTCCCTGGGAGAAGGGTATGTTCAAGGAGATCGAGAAAGCCATAATCAATTCCGACCTCGGCATTATGCCGGAGAACAACGGTGAGGTGATCCGCCTTTCGATTCCCCCGCTTACGGAGGACCGCCGCAAGGCCCTTGTGAAGCAGTGCAAGAGCGAGGCCGAGAATGCCAAGGTGTCGGTGCGCAACGCACGCCGCGACACCATCGACGCCCTGAAGAAGGCCGTCAAGGCCGACGGTATGCCCGAGGATGTGCAGAAGGATGGCGAGGTAAGCGTGCAGAAGCTGCACGACCGCTACATCAAGAAAATCGACGATGCATTCGCCGAAAAAGAGAAGGAAATCCTCACCGTGTAATGCAGCCGATGCAATTGCATGATGATGCATAAAACGGTATAACCGTCCGTACATCCCGACAAATAAAAATCCGGCCGTCGCGACTGTCGCGACGGCCGGATTTTTATGATTACGTATTTCAGCCGGAGAGGGAGGAGCTGAGGGAGAAGAGGATGGATAGATGGGAGAAATGGAGAATAAAAGGAGAGGAGGAGCGGGCGACTCAGAGGGTAGCCGGGCGGGTGTCGGTATCGGCCGTCAGGGGGGCATCGGGCTCGGCATCCTCATGATGGATATGACGGTCGGCAAGCTGCACGATACGGAAGCCTGTCACGGCTATGAGCACACTCATCAGCGGGCTCAGATAATTGAACACGCAATACGGCAGATACGTCAGCGTAGGCACACCGAGCACCGACGACTGGGTGACTCCGCAACTGTTCCAGGGTATGAGCACCGAAGTGACCGAAACCGAATCCTCAAGAGTGCGGCTCAGCAGACGCCCTTCGAGACCGAGACGGCGATAGAGGGTGCGGTACATGTTGGCTCCGATGATGATGGAGAGATACTGGTCGGCGGTGGCGCTGTTGAGGAATAGTCCGGAGGCGGCGGTGGCACCTACGGCCCCCACGCGGTTGCGTATCAGTGAGGTGAATGCCTCTGTGATGCGGGAGAGCATCCCGGTGCCCATCATCGCGCCGCCGAACACCATGGCACTCAATATGAGCAGCACCGTGGAGAGCATCCCCTTCATCCCGCCGGTGGCCACAAGCGTGTCGAGCGCCGCATCGCCGGTGGAGAGGGAAGTATCGGTAAGGAGCACCTGGAGGGCAGTGTGCACGGCGCCGGAGAGTCCGGTCCCCCCGATCGATGCCGCGATATGGGGCTGGAATACGAATATGCCGATAAGTCCGAGCAGAGTTGAGGCTCCGAGAGTAAGCAGCGTATTGACACGCAGGGCGATCAGCACCACCGTGATCACAGGGATTGCAAAGATCCAGGGATTGAGATTGAAAGCCCCTTCAAGAGCGGCCGTCATGGCGCTGCGTGTGCCGGCGGCGGTGAGCGGCGACACGTATCCGGCCACGGCGAATATCACCAGAGCTATCACAAGCGAGGGGATGGTGGTGATGAGCATATACCGGATATGGGTGAACAGGGGCACCTCCGAAGAGGTGGAGGCCAGTACGGTAGTGTCGGAAAGGGGGGATACCTTATCGCCGAAATAGGCGCCGGAGATGATGGCTCCGGCAATCCATCCGGGAGAGAACCCGAGCAGTGTGCCGATACCCATGAAGGCCACGCCGATGGTGGCGATCGTGGTCCACGAACTTCCGGTGAGTATCGATATGAAAGCGCATACGCCGCATGCCGTGAGCAGGAACATCGGGGGATGGATGTGGTGCAGTCCCGACTCAATCATCATGGGCACCACGCCCGAGAGCATCCAGGTGGCTGCCACAGTGCCGATAAGCAGAAGGATCGGCACTGCCGGCACCGTCTGCCGGGCCGAAGTGCGGAGCCCGTCGAAGAGCGCACGCGGATTCCATCCGCCGGAGGCAATCCCGGCAATCAGTGATATCGCCGCAGCTGCCAGAAGCATTGCGTAACTGTAATCGGCCACGAAGTCCGAACCTTTGATGGCGAGTGCGGCTATCACACCGGCAAGCAGCGCGGCTACCGGCAGCACTGCCACCCACAGGGGGAGGGGTCTTTTCATCAGATTATCTCGTTTACCTTAAGAATGGCAGCCCTGTCGGGCCCCGCGCCGGCGGGGGATGGAGCTGCCTGATTATTATACTGTATCAGAGTATGCGAAGTGTGGCCGAGTGTGCCAAACCTAACATCTTTCTTTATTGTTGAAATAACGGATTCCTCCCTTTGATTGATATGTATCGTCACGGGCCGGGGACGGCCATATAACTCTTATTAACTAAACTTGCAGTAGGTGTGCGCCCTGCACAGTTTTACAAAACGTCTGTCTGTTATGGATTTCTGCATTGACATATTGCGCCAGAATCCCGCCATAGCCCTCTTTCTGACTGTGGGTCTGGGTTTTCTGCTCGGAAAACTGCGCTACCGTAATTTTTCGCTCGGACCGGTGACGGCCGTGCTGATTGTGGCTATATTCGTGGGACAGCTCGGGATCTCGCTGTCGGGGCAGATCAAGACGGTGTTCTTTATGCTTTTCCTGTTTGCCGTGGGCTACAGTGTGGGGCCGAAGTTCTTCCGTTCGCTCCGGGGTATGGGGCTGAAGCAGGTGCTGTTTGCCGTGGTGATGAGTGCCTGCTGCTTCGGCTCGGTGTTTCTGATGGCGTGGCTGATGGGTTACAATAAGGGTGAGACGGTGGGCATGTTCTCCGGTTCGCAGACCTGTTCGGCCCTTCTTGCAGTGGGTGGCGATGCGATCGGCAACTCGAATGTGGCTGAAGATCTTAAGAAAGGCATGATCGACATATTGCCGGTATGCTATGCCGTGACTTACGTATTCGGCACGCTGGGCACCGTCATCGTGCTGGGCACGATAGGCCCCATGATGCTCGGCGGCCTTGACAAGGTGAAACTCGAGGCCGCGCGCCTGGAGGCGGCGATGAACGAAGCCAGCTGGAAGTCGGATCCGGTGAATATCAACGCGCTTCGCACGGTGGCGTTCCGCACGTTCCGTGTGGAGAAGCCCTATTTCATGAACGGGCATTCGGTGCATACCGTCGAGGAGTATCTGCGGGCGATGGGGAAGGTGCTGTATATCGACCGGATACGCCGTCCGGACGGATCGGTGGAGATACCCACGCCGCAGTCTATGGTGCGGCAGGGTGATACGGTGGTGGTGTGCGGCCGCAGAGAGTATCTGATCCAGAATACGGGGCTGCTCGGCCCGGAGGTGGATGATTCCGAACTTCTGGAGTATCCCGTGGAACGGATTCCGGTACTGGTGACTTCGCGCAAGGTCGACGGGCATACGGTGGCGCAGTTGCGCGACCATCCGTCGATGCGCGGCATAATGATAGAGGAGCTGCAGAGCAAGAAGGAACTGGAGGAGGTGACGCCTCAGACGGTGATACACCGTGGCGACACGCTGGTGCTGGTGGGGCGCAAGGAGGTGCTGCGCGAGGTGAGCAATCAGATCGGTGTGCTTGATGTGCCTACCACTAAGACCGACATAATGTTTGTGGGGCTGGCCATATTCATAGGGGCATTCTTAGGTGCGATTCCGCTGGTGGTGGACGGTATTCCTATGAGTTTCGGCGTGAGCGGAGGTTCGCTGATAGGTGGCCTTGTATTCGGGTGGCTGCGCACGCGGCGCCCCACGATAGGATATATACCTCAGCCGGCGCTGTGGCTGATGAATAATCTGGGTCTGAACACGTTTATAGCCGTAATCGGCATAGATGCGGCACCTACGTTCGTGCAGGGTCTGCATCAGGTAGGGTGGGGGCTGCTCGGTGTGGGGGCTGTGGCCACGATGATTCCGCTTTTCATCGGTCTGCTTCTGGGGCGGTATGTGTTCAGGTTTAATCCGGCGCTGACTCTGGGTTGCTGCGCGGGCACGCGCACGTGTACGGCGGCTCTGGGAGCGGTGCAGGAGAATATCGGTTCGAATCTCCCCACGATGGGGTATACCGTCACGTATGCCGTCAGCAATGTGCTGCTTGTGATATGGGGTATTATCACGGTGGCGCTGATATGAGGGGGGGCGCAGCCGGGCCGGTGTATGTGGCCGCAATGCTGCGGCGGAATCAGTCGGAGTCGCGGTGTCCGGGGTTTGGACCGGAGTGGCGGCGGCGTATGTAGGTATGGTTGATGCGGTAGATCCATATGGCGTAAAGCACAGCGAAAGCGATGGCCGCCAGTCCGGTGCATCCCCGGATTATGAGCATGGCGGTGCGCGGCAGGCTGAAAAACCAGTACAGCTGTATTACCAGCAGCAGGAAACATAATGAGATGCATATGATGGCCGCGATCTTTATCCTGCGGTTGGCGGGAAGATTGCCGATCTCACGGTGCTCGCGGTCTCTTCGGTCAGATTCTTTGGTGTGTATTATACTCATGGAATTAGGAATAATTAGGAATTAGGAGGGAGGAATTAGGAATTCCGTCGTAGGGTCGCGACCTGTCGCGACCGCCGCAGGAGGGGGGAAGTGAGGTGTCGGGGTGTAATTATAACAAAAGAAATAGGGGGATGTGCCGTATGCTGCATCAGCCGGCGCATCCCCCGTTTTTTGTCAGGTCTCCGGTAGGGAGACGGATTTATCTTACGATTGCGGCCTTGATCTGCTCTGCGATGTAGCGCACATCGTCGTCGGTGACCCACGGGCCGGCCGGCAGACAGATACCTACCTTGAAGAGGTCTTCCGACACGCCGTTGACGTAAGCCGGATTGGAGGCGTAGACGGGCTGGCGGTGCATCGGTTTCCAGAGGGGACGGGCCTCGATGTTGGCCTTGTCGAGGGCCACGCGGAGGGCTTCGACGTTGGCGTTGGGCTGACAGTCGGTCACGGCGCTTGAAGCGGCGTGGGTCACTCCGGCTGCGCCACCCACGGCACCGGTGATGATCCGGCCGTAGGCCTCTTCCTCACCCTTGATGCGGAGCGAGGGGGAGAGGGTGGCGGTGCATAGCCAGTAGTTGGATTCCATTTCGGGCGAGGGAGCCTGATGCATCTTGAATCCCTCTACGTCGGCGAGCAGTTCGCAATAGAGCGCCTGCACGTGGTGATGGTGGGCGATGTGCTCGTCGAGAATTGTCATCTGGCCACGGCCGATGCCGGCGCAGATGTTGGACATGCGGTAGTTGTAGCCGATTGCCTCATGCTGGTAATAGGGGTATGACTCGCGGGCCTGTGTGGCATACCAGAGTATGCGGCGACCTTCCTCCTCGTCGGGGCATATGAGTGCGCCGCCGCCGGAGGTGGTGATCATCTTGTTGCCGTTGAAGGAGAGCACGCCGAAGCGTCCGAATGTGCCGAGCACCTGGCCGTTGAAACGGGAGCCGAAACCCTCGGCGGCATCCTCGATTACGGGAATACCGTATTTCTCTGCTACGGCCATGATTTCGTCAATCTTATAGGGCATGCCGTAGAGGGCCACCGGGATGATGGCTTTGGGTTTGCGTCCGGTCTTTTCGATACGGTCGGCGATGGCGCGGTCGAGCAGCCGGGGGTCGATGTTCCATGTATCGGGCTCGGAGTCCACGAATACGGGAGTGGCGCCCAGATAGGTGACGGGGTGTGAGGAGGCGCAGAAAGTGAACGACTGCACCATCACCTCATCGCCCGGGCCTACGCCGCAGGCGATCAGAGCGAGATGCACTGCGGCCGTTCCGGCCGACAGGGCCACTACCTCCTTGTGGAGGGCGGGGGCATTGTCGCGATGGTTGACAAACTTTTCGAGGTCCTCCTCGAAACCGTTGACGTTCGGACCCAAAGGCACGACCCAGTTTTGGTCGAACGCCTCTTTGATGAAGTCCATCTCACGGCCCGACATATGAGCCAGGCACAATAATATTCTATCTCTCATCTTGCAAGGATGTAAATGTGCGTATTGCTCCGCACAGAGTTGGATTGTCAGTACAATAAGGCCTCTCGGCAGTGGAATCACGACGTGGAGGGTCACAGATTGTGCATATATATTATACAACAACCGTCACCCCATGAAAGGCACGGCAAATTTAACGAAAAATAATGATTGGGGCAAATTCGGGGGTGGAAGAGGATGTGCACAGTTCCGGTGATGCCGGGCAGTGTGCTGCCGTAATGCGGACGGATCCCCCTTGCAGTGTCGGCATTGAGCCGGCCTGTATCTCCGGCATGACGGGCGTGGGGAGGTATAATTCCGGTTATTATTGATGTGGATAGGGGTGTGAATCCGGTATAAGGCCGATGTAAGGAAATCTGGATAAACTTTCGAAGGGATGGATTAGACTTTTAGCAAATAATCGAATCGTAATACGCTGATTATCAGTGTGGGTATTGTGAAGGGTATGAAACTTTTAGATTTGGCCGTAAACTTTAAAAGAGCTAATTTTGCAGCCGGAAAAATCATTTTATAAGCATCATGAAGATTCGATTTTGTGTATTTTCGATACTGTTAGTTTTTGTGTGTTGCTTTGGCAACGCACAAAAACTGAACTATGGAGCAGAAGCCGGATATCTTTACAACTGGCTCTCGGTCGAAGAATATAATGCTTCAGGACGGAATGGGTTTAAAATCGGAGGTCTGGTAGAATTTACTCTAAAGAATAACATCTCCTTTGAATCTGGTGTGGCATTTGTGAGGAAGGGGGGCGAAACCTGGGGTAAGAATCTTTGGTATTCCAATCTGTCAAGAATCAAATTTTGTTCTATGGATTATATTCAGATACCATTGAACGCCGGGTATAAGTTTAACTTTAATCACGGTTTCTCGGTAAAGCCGCAGATAGGACTGTATTATGCAGTCGGTGTCGCCGGTCATTCATTTGTAACCGGTATAGATTCTTATGGACAGCCGTACGAAGCCAGAACGTCAACATTTTCAAGCCATTTCAGACCTCCGTACAGATCAAGCAACCGAAGTGATTGGGGATTATCAGCAGCATTGGAACTGGCCTATCGGCATGTCGGGTTGAAGGTGGATTACGATTACGCCTTAACCAACGCCACATATTATGGCAATGGTAAGCACCGCACCCTCTCCGTCACAGCAATCTACTGGATACGGTAAAACCGCCCATGTCAGCTGACTGCATATAAGGAATGGCACTCCATCGGAGCTGCCGGAATAGATGCGATGAGCAGGCTATTCCGGCAGCTCGTTAATGATTTACAATTGATGTAAGGAAATCGGGATAAACTTTCGGAAGGGTAGATTAAACTTACAGCAAATAACCGAATCGTAATACTCTGATTATCAGTGGGAGTTTTGTGAAAGGCATGAAACTTTTGGGTTTGGCCGTAAACATTAAAAGAGTTAATTTTGCAGCCGTAAATTCAACTAATACAACTATCATGAAGATTCATTTTTTCCCAGTGGCTATGTTGCTGGCGGTGTCGGCTTCATCGGCTTTGGCAGTTGACCGGAATGCCGGGTTTGACGCATCGGCTGGTACGGATGGCATAGCTGTAGCAGGTCCTCTCGTGACGGAGGATGAAGGAATCATGCGTATCGATCTGCGCCGACTGGTAGGGAAGTCTCCCGTGTATAATATTTACGATGCTCTCGCATACATTCCGGGAGTGAACATAGAGGAAGATAAGGTGTCGCTGACAGGCACGGATAATGTGACGGTGCTTATCGATGGGACGGATTCGGGTATGAATGCCGCTCAGATACACCGACTGCTGGCCACTCTTCCGGTATACCGACTGGAGTGTGTGGAACTGATGTACAGTGCTCCCGCACGATTTCATGCCGAGGGTGCGGTGGTCAATGTAGTGCTGCGTCCGATTTCAGTGTCAGAAGGATTGCTTGGGGAGATACGTGCTGGATACGGACAGGGGCATTATGCATCCTTCGGGGGTGCATTTAATGCGGTGTATGCCGCGAATGACTGGAAATTCAGTCTGGATTACGCATTAGACAGAAATAAGGGGTGGTTTGAAAATTCGTCGCTCGCCTTTGAGGATGGAGTGAGCGAACCGGCACGGTCAAAGGTATACGATACCTGCGAAAGCTGGCAGAATACGGTATCCGCAATGGCGGCATGGCGCACGCTGCGTCTCGCCTGGTACGGGCAATTCGGTTCGTCGCTTGGCAATACCGGCAGATACAAGGGGGCGCACGGTGACTATACCGACTATATATCCAACCGTAAACCGGAGGTGTATAACAACATATCGCTCGATTACAGCGCACCATTCGGACTGAATGCCGGAGCATCATATACGATTGATACGCGCAACTACAACAATACCATCTATGCTGACGACGAATATGTATCTTCCGGACTTCTGAATCTGTCGACGCACAAACTGCGGGTGCATATAGACCAGATGCATACTCTTGCCAACTGGCAGGTGAATTACGGTGCGGAATACGAGCATATGCAGCATCACGGCAAGCGCCATTCATATCCGTATGAGTTGCCGGGTGTGGACGAAATCCTGCGTCAGGATGTGGCGGATATGTATGTGGGAGTGGGGAGCCGGTTTGGCAATGGACTTGCTTTCAATGCTTCGGCCAAGGGTGAGTATTTCCGTATAGCCGATTACCTGCACAATTGGAGTGTGGCTCCGCAACTCGCTTTCTCGTATGACGACGGCGCCCGTAATGCGATACAGCTGAATCTGTCGTGCCACCGTGTGAATCCCGACTTATGGCAGGAACTGAGATACAGTGTATTGCGTAATGAATACTCTACACTTCGCGATAACATGCAGCTGCGTCCGTATACGGATTATTCAGCGCAGTTGAGCTATGTGCTCAACCGACGGTTGACAGCCACACTCTACTTCATATATGGCCATAAGGCCACAGCGTTCCTTCCGTATGAATCGGACAACGACCCGATACTTTCCTGTCAGACTGTGAATCTTGATTTCCGGCGCAGCTACGGACTCAATGTAAAGGTGCCCTTCAGTGTAGGGAAAGTATGGGATGCGGTGCTGTCGGGCAACGTATATAATCAGCGTTATAAGGCAGCTGATTTCCATGGAGTAGCATTGGATAATGAGAAATGGACGTTTGAGGGGCGTTGGCAGAATACCTTTTCGTTTGGCGAGCGGGTGCCTGTATCGCTTGCGGTAGACTTTTCGTATGATTCTCCCTCGGTATACGGAATCGCAGACATGCGCGACCGATGGAAGATGGATGCCGGAGTGAAATGGCAGTTCGGACGCAACCGATGCTGCGAGTTTGACCTGATGGCCAATGACATATTCAACGGCTGGTATCCGCGTCTGACACTTTCCGGCGCATCACGTTATCATGAACTGACCCTCAAGGGGTATTCACAGAACGTGAACCTCACCTTCATCTGGCACTTCAACGGTTTCCGCCGATAACCATAAAAGGTCACCGACCAGATATGCCGACAGTATAATGCCGACAGTACAATAAGGAATGGCACTCCATCGGAGCTGCCGGAATAGATGCGATGAGTAGGCTATTCCGGCAGCTCGTTGCTTTATAATGATTGCGTTATTAATGATTTTTTGTGTCGCAGTCAGGTTGTCTGACAGATGAAGATATGTGAAATTCTCAACAAATAATTTGGCGTATTAAACAGTATTTAGTAATTTTGCGGGCAAAACTTAAGACTAAATAAATTCCGCATATGAAACGACTCCTCGGCTGTGTATATGTAATGGTCAGCATCTGTGTGATCTTGCTCATGCAGGGCTGCATCCCTCATTCGGCTGAATGGGCCAAGCTGGAAATGGCCGAGAGTCTGATTGCAAGGAAAGCGGAGTCCGCACAGTCGGTTCTGGAACAGGTAAATACACTCAATCTGGATTACAGGGAGGATAAGGCGCGTTATGCCCTGCTGTGTGCAACAGTGGCGCTGGCCGAAGGACGCGATTCTGCGATTTCAGCGAAGTCGATTCAGCCTGCCATCGACTATTATCTGCCGGATGGTGAGAATAGGGAGAAATTCCGTACTTATGTATGCAAGGGGTGCGTGGCACTGAGGAACGGTGACCAAGACCAGGCGATGGAGGATTTCCTGTATGCCGCGGAGTATTATACGCCCGGGACAGATTCGCTCGTGCTGGCCCATCTGTTGGCCGAACAAAGTGTGCTCTACCGCCGGCAGTACAAACTGCGTGCAAGCATCGACAATAATATGAGGGGGGGCAGGATATTCTCTTCGTTCGGAATGTATCAGCAGGCTATGGACTGTTATGCAGCGGCACTGCATGGTGCCTTGCGGCTGACTGACCGCGAGGTGGCGGATACGATCGTGGAGGAGTGCAGGCAGCTGGCCGAAAGATATCCGGCAAAGTCGGAGATGCTTGAGGCGCAATTGCTTGCGTATGACGTAAGATACGGTGAATTTCCGGAAGTGGCGGCTACGCTGGATGAACTGACGGGAATAATGGAGGCCGACCACCGGCAGCTGCCGGTGGATCTGATGCTTAACATGGCCAACGGCTATGCCGCCTTAGGCGACGGTAGGGCTGCCGCGAAGATGCTCGGCAGGGTAGAGGGAGCCGGAGTGCCGCTCGATTCGATGGAATATCTGCCGGTGAAGGTGAATGTGCTTGAAGCGGAAGGTGAATACCGGGAGGCGCTGAGGATGGAGCGTATATATAATGGTGTGGCAGAGGCGTATCAGCGCACATTGCGTTCGCAGAAACTTATGTTTGCCGACGACCGGCACCGGATTGAGATGGCGCGAATGACGGAGCGGCGTCAGAATGACTGGATTATCAGCGGATGTGTGAGCGCCGTATTGCTGCTGGTGATACTGACCGGAGTATCCTACAGGTTTTATCTGCGTGGAAGGGAGCGCCGCCGGGCGGTGCAGGAAGAGAATGAGCGGCTGCAGTCGGATGGTGCGGAGCTCAACCGCATGAATGAGCAGTTAGAGTCGAAGTATAAGGCCTCCCGGATGCAGGGGAAGTCGCTTGAAGAAGAGCTTGACGTGCTCTATGACAAGGTAGAGGCCCTCCTGAATGAGCGCGACCGGCTGAAGGGGGTGATTGCGGAGATGAAGAATGCCGGAGGGGATTCGCAGGGAGAGGTATACCGCATGATGCTGGCTCTGAAATCGCAGATTGCCAAGGGTATCGCGCAGAATGAGGATTGCGCGCAGGCCTGTAAGGGCTGGATCGATTCGGTATATGGCGATAGAGATAAATTCATGGATTCGATACGGCTGGTATTCACGGCGTCGAATCCGGAGTTTATCACATATTTGCGCAGTCGCGATCTGACGGATACGGAGATAAATTATGTGTGCCTGTATGCTTTGGGACTGCGCGGCAAGGAGGTGGGCAACTTCATGCAGTCGCGCAGTCATTATAATCTGAGCAGCCAGATACGGAAGAAGCTCGGCATCGATGAGCATCAGACGAATCTTTCGATCTATGTGCAGCAGATACTCAACGGCCCCTCGCCGCAGTCGAACCCGTAGCGGCAAAAGCATCATAGGGAAGCGGGCGTCAGTCGCTGCGTTCACATTTTTTGTTGGAAGCGGTCTAAGCCGGAGGAGGAAACGGGAAAGAAGGATCAGCGCAGGGTTGTGGTGCGTCGCAGGTAGTCAAGAAGGAGTCCGACCTGATGGCTGCGGCGGTGCTGCCGGATTTTTTCCCAATCGCGCGGCAGGACACGGCGCTCGGCCCAGAGGCGATGGCATTCGAGGATGGCGTTTTTGATGGCCGGGATATCGTCTTCGTCTACAGCGAATCCGGCACGGGTTTCGGCAAGCAGTTCGCCGGGCACGTCGGTAGGGTCGTAGATGGAGATGATGGGTTTGTTGGTGGCCAGATAATCAAGGAGTTTGCCGGAGTAGATACCTCTGCGTCCGGCGCGTTTGGAGTATACCATCACCAGGACATCCGTCTCATGGATGGAGATGCGCACCGCCTCATCATGGCTTACTGTGGGGAGTATTTCCACATTGTTACGGATGGCATCCGGCACGTTGACGGGATATGGATTGCCGATTATCCTTATCTTGCTGTCGGATGGTATGCGGTTTTCGCTGAGGAGTTCGGCAAATGCGCGGAACCAGTTGTCGGGGGTGATGCCGTGGTAGAAATGGCCGATATAGCTCATTGTGAAGTGCGGCTGGAAGTTGCAGCCGGTGGCCTCGGGGTAGTCGTAACCGTTGCGTATCTCCAGCACATTGCCGTGGGCAGAGGCGCGGCGTATCATATCTACGATTGGGGCCGACACGGAGAGCAGCAGATCAGAGCGGTCGTAGATGCGCTGTACGCGTCGGCGATGATGCGGAAGCATGAACCAGTTGATATCCCAGCGCCGTGCAGAGGGGAGCCTGACTTCATCGCGATAGTCGGCTATCCAGTAGAGTGACGGGAAACATTGCTTAAGCCGAAGGCCGGTCAGGTTGGTGCCTAAGTTCAGGGCTCCTGTGGTAAGCAGAAGGTCGATTTTCTTTTCCTTAATAATCTTTTTAGCCAGTCGGGTGAATTTGAATTCTTCCAGATATGACGGGTGCAGGGTCAGCCGGTAAAGGAGGGAAGCAAGGATATGACGTGGAGCCAGACGGGATAATTTCTCAAGATAAGATCTTGTGGAGAATGATGGGAAAATGGGGTCGGTGACGTAGTGCACGTCGCAGCCGTGCCATTCGATGGATTTCGTTTGTGTCCCGTCGGCGATGACGGTGACCTGATGTCCGGCCTGACGCATGTAGCGGGCGAAAGCGTTGATGCGGAAGGCGGCGATTATGGGTTCGGGATGAAAGTAGTGCGTGATAATAAGTATATTCATGCCAGGGCAGCTATATTGTTTGAGTAGCCGTAGAGCCGGCGCCGTGAGTCTGACGGCGGATGCGGGGTCTGAATGAATAAACCCGCCCGGATTTTCCGGGCGGGTTTATTCTGGCGGAGAGGACGGGATTCGAACCCGTGGTAGGATTGCTCCTACGTCAGTTTAGCAAACTGGTGGTTTCAGCCACTCACCCACCTCTCCGGATAAATCGTTTCTGATGTTTTATTATTGACCGTTCAGAGGCTGAATGCGCTGCGCTCAATCCGTCATCCGGGCGGTATTGAAGATGCAGGTGCCTCAAGTCGGGTGCAAAGTTAATACCTTTTTTCGTGTATTCCAAATTTTTCGGCTGTTTTTTAATGTTTTTTTGCGTATATCCGGCTGATGAAGCAAACTTTTGTAGTCTGGCGATGGCAGATGTATATGTGGTTTTGGAATGTCAATTGCCGATTGTGAAGCCGTTTTATTTGCGAAAGCAAAAAGTATTGTGTAAATTTGCGTATTAATGATTTAAACCGACTTCATTATGAAACATTTTTATCTGCTTGAAAGAAAATATATGCTTGCCGCGGCTCTCGGTGTGATGGCCGTAGGCTGTGTTTCGGCTGCCGATGCCGTGAATGTGGAGAGATTCCGTGCGAACCGTGCCCCTAAGGCGCCGCTCCGCAGCGAGGCCGCCAAGATCATGAGGCCGTCGTGGGAGCGGCAGTATGTCAATGAGTATGGCGAGTGGACGTTTATGGGTGAGGTGCAGTATGAGTATGATGCCAAAGGGAATGAGATCAAGAGTGTGCTGCATGAAGACAATTATGTGTCGACCGAAATCTCCGAATATGATGAGTATGGCAGCCGCACGCTGCTTGTTGAAATGAGCGGAGAGGGGGAGAGCGCCCGTAATTCATCGAAGCGTACGTATGAGTATGACGCTGTGGTGCACGACTATTGCATCCGCCGCATGGGGTATGACTGGAGCGGCTCCGACTGGCTCCCCAACTATTTCTGCGAGACGAATGAAATCACCCGCAATGCCGACGGCAACATCACTGAAATCCTTAAGTCGATACCCTATTCGGGTGGTGAGGATATGGTGCCGGCATATCATACGGTGTGGGGGTATGACGAGGCTTCGGGCGAGGCCGATTCCTATGCCTATTATATGAATATGACGGCTGCTACGCCGACCTGGAAGCTGTATCTTGATACGGAGTACCGCGACATCAAGTGGGACCGCACCGACGGACAGCTTACCGGCGAGCTCCTCTATATGCTCGAAGGGAACAACCGTCTCGCTTCGGCTACGGTATACTATCAGGGTGAGCCGGACGGGTATGTGTTTGTGACTTATCCGGAAGACGGTTCCGAAGGGTATCTGATGCTGATGACTACCAATGATCCGGATGAAGTAGGGATGAGTCAGGAAATGAAAGTGTCGGCCGATGCCGACGGGGGAATGACTTATGTATTCACTCAGACGGAGTATTTCGATGAGGAGACGGGTGAGATTTCCACCAGTCCGTCATACACGCTTCGCGAGGAGTATGCCTTTGATGCGAAGGGGAATCTGACGAGGGATGAGATCTATGAGGGTGTGGCCGATGAGGAGCCTGTGCTTGTGAGCGGGCAGCTGATCGAAAATACCTATGATGCCGACGGCAACCTCACGGAGGTGCTGATGCGCAGCTTCCAGTATGACGATGATACCGAAGAGGGTGAATACGTGGAGGAACTCCGCATAGAATACGGTGATTACGTGGATGCCGCCTCTGCCGGAATCTGTGTGGCGAAGCGCGATGTGGCGGCGCTGCATATGGACGGCCTTACGGCTGTGGCCGAGGGGTGTGGCATTGATGTATACTCGGTCGACGGCAGCAAGGTGGCCGGCGGCGAGGGTGCCGTAAGCCTGAAGGAGCTCCCGGCGGGCATTTATGTGGTGCGTGCCGCAGGGGAGTCTCTTCGTGTGCGCCGCTAAGGATACTTTATGACAACGATACGGCATCCTGCCGATGCCTTGAGTCTAAACCATAATCAACCAAATCAAATTTTTCCGAAAAAATGAAAAAAATCTTCATGCTGCTTGCCGCCGGCGCACTGACAATGCCGGCCATGGCCACTTATATGGAGGCTCCGGCCGCAGCCGACGACGGGGTAGTGGTGCCCGACAGCACCGGTTTTAAATTCACGGATGTGAAGGTGCTTCCCACGACTCCGGTGAAAGACCAGAATAAATCGGGCACCTGCTGGGCATTCTCCGGCACATCAGCCCTGGAGGAAGAGGTGCTGCGTCAGGGTGGTCCTGAGCTCGACCTCTCTGAAATGTACTGCGTGCGCAACTGCTATATCGACAAGGCTAAAAAGTATATCCGCACCGGGGGTAAAATCAACTTCGCGCAGGGTGGCGGTTTCGGCGATGTGCTTTATGCGCTGGATACGTATGGCACGGTGCCCGAAGAGGTGTATTCCGGCCTTAACTACGGCGAGGAGAAACATTCGCATTATGAAATGGCCAACGCACTGGAGGCTTATCTGAACGTAATCCTTACCAATCCCAACAAGCGCCTCTCCACGGCATGGCTCCCCGGATTCATAGGGATCCTGGATGCTTATCTGGGTAAGGCTCCCGAGACGTTCACTTACAATGGCAAGACCTATACACCGCAGGAATATGCGAAGGCCATCGGGCTGGACGCCAATAAATTCGGCAGCTATACGAGCTATACGCACCACCCCTTCTACACGGAGTTTGCCCTGGAGATTCCCGACAACTGGCTGTGGGGAACGAGCCGCAATGTGCCGATGGAGGAGCTGAAGCAGATTGTGGACAATGCGCTTGACAACGGTTATACCGTGGCATGGGCAGCCGACGTGTCGGAGCCTACCTTCAAATGGCGCGAGGGGTATGCCGTGCTCCCGGCCGACAAGGGCCCGGAGGATATGGAGGGGAGCGAACTGACCCGCTGGGTGCAGCTCTCGGATTCCGACCGCGAGAAGGAGAAGAGCAATATCAAGGGTCCGGTGAAGGAGCGCGAAGTGACGCAGGAAGACCGTCAGCGCACTTTCGACAACATGGAGACTACCGACGACCACGGGATGGTAATCATCGGATATGCCACCGACCAGGAGGGTAACCGCTATTATAAGGTGAAGAACTCCTGGGATACCAACCAGCTCTACGGCGGGTATCTTTATGTAAGCGAGCCCTATTTCCTTGAGAAGACGCTGAGCGTGATGGTGAATAATGACGCTGTGCCCGCTTCGATAGCCAAGAAATTCGGCAATAAGAAGTAAGAAGCCCGCAGTAGCGGAAATATGTATTGTCACCCTCCCTGCTCTCCCCGCCGGATGCCGGAATGGCTCCGGGGGAGGGGAGGGTGCACTTTCGCTTTCTCTATCTTCCGGCGGATGCCGTATGGGGCCGCGAAGGGTGATGATACATCGTGAAATGCGAGCGCAATGACATGCAGGCTCATCTGAACTTTTGAGGTTCGGATGAGTTTATCTTTACAGGTGGCAAGGGGGATGATATGCCACCCCCTCCCCATTTGATGTGTATAACCCGTAATTACAGAATGAAGTGGAAGTAAGAGCCAAAAAGAATTTAGGACAGCATTTCCTGCGCGACTTAGGTGTGGCGGGAAAGATTGCCGCCACGATAAGTCCGGCCGAGGTGGGTGAGCCGCTGGGATCCCTGCCGGTGATGGAGATAGGGCCGGGGATGGGGGTGCTGACACGGTTCCTGACCGAGGCCGGGCGTGATGTGACGGCTGTGGAACTTGACTCGGAGTCGGTGGAATACCTGCATCGCGAGATGCCGGAGCTCCGGGTAGTGGAAGGCGACTTCCTTAAGATGGATCTTGACACCCTTATCGACGGACCGATGGTGCTGATAGGCAACTATCCCTACAACATATCGTCGCAGATATTCTTTAAGGTACTCGACTATAAGGATAAGATACCGGTGGTGAGCGGTATGCTCCAGAAGGAGGTGGCCGAGCGGATATGTGCCGGGCCGGGAGGAAAGGTGTACGGCATACTGTCGGTGCTGCTCCAGGCATGGTATGACTGCCGGTATCTCTTCAGTGTGCCTCCGGGAGTGTTTGCCCCGCCGCCGAAGGTGACGAGCGGAGTGCTGCGGCTGACGCGAAATTCGCGCACGGATCTGGGTGTGGATGAAGCCGCATTCAGGCGTGTGGTGAAGACCGCATTCGGTCAGCGCCGCAAGACACTGCGCAACTCACTGGGGGGACTGATGGGAGCCGACAACCCGATCATGACCGATCCGATAATGGGTCTGCGCCCCGAAAGGCTCGGTGTGGAGGATTTCATCCGCCTCGCCAAGGCAAGCCTGCGTATGGAGTAGCCTCCCCGGCGCCGCGACTGAGTGAAATGACAACATGCACCCTCCGCTCCCACCAAAATCAGGTGGGAACGGGGGGATAATTTGTTATTTCACGAAATTTTTGTTATTTTTGCGCGATTAGATACATATATAAGTAACGATGGCAAACAATAAGGAACTCAGCGAACAGGAAGTGGTGCGCCGCCGCTCGATGGAGGCACTCCGCGAAAGGGGTATCGATCCCTTCCCCGCTGCAGAATATGAAGTGACGGGTCATACCGTAGAGATCAAAGAGAATTTCAGCGATGAGGCGCAGCCGCCGCGCCAGGTGCGTGTGGCAGGACGCGTGATGAGCCGCCGTATCATGGGCAAGGCTTCGTTCATGGAGCTGCAGGATGCCGACGGGCGTATCCAGATATACGTAAGCCGCGACGAGCTCTGCCCGGGTGAGGATAAGGATCTGTATAATGTGGTATTCAAGAAACTCCTTGACATAGGCGACTTTATCGGTGTGGAGGGTTTCGTGTTCCGCACTCAGACCGGCGAAATCTCCATCCATGCCCAGAAGATCACATTCCTCGGCAAGAGCCTGCGCCCGCTCCCGATCGTGAAGATGAAGGACGGCAAGGCTTATGATGCCTTTACGGATCCGGAAATGCGTTACCGCCGCCGCTATGTGGATCTGGTAGTCAATAAGGGTGTGAAGGATATCTTCGTGAAACGCACGCGGATGTTCAACTCGATGCGCGAATATTTCAATTCGCACGGCTATCTGGAGGTGGATACTCCGGTGCTGCAGTCGATCCCCGGCGGTGCGGCGGCACGCCCGTTTGTGACGCATCACAACGCACTCGACATACCGCTCTATCTGCGTATCGCCAATGAGCTGTATCTCAAGCGCCTTATCGTGGGCGGCTTTGACGGCGTGTATGAATTCTCGCGCAACTTCCGCAACGAGGGTATGGACCGCACGCACAATCCGGAATTTACCTGCATGGAAATCTATGTGCCCTATAAGGATTACAACTGGATGATGTGCTTCACGGAGCGTATGCTCGAGAAGATAGCCACCGACGTCAACGGCACCACGAAGGTAAAGGTGGGCGACAACGAGATTGATTTCGCCGCACCCTATCCGCGTGTCACCATGACACAGGCCATACTCGATGCCACCGGCTTCGACATAACCGGCAAGAGCGAGGAGGAGCTCCGCGACTTCTGTAAGAGCCAGGGTATCGAGGTGGATGCCTCGATGGGTAAAGGTAAGCTGATCGATGAGATTTTCGGCGAAAAGTGCGAGGGCACATTCATACAGCCTACGTTCATCACCGACTATCCTATCGAAATGTCGCCGCTGACGAAGCGTCACCGCGATAATCCGGAACTCACGGAGCGTTTCGAGCTGATGGTCAACGGTAAGGAACTTGCCAACGCCTACTCAGAGCTCAACGATCCGATCGACCAGTATGAGCGCTTCGTGGAGCAGATGCGTCTTGCCGACAAAGGCGACGACGAGGCGATGATCATCGATGCCGACTTCATACGTGCGCTCGAATACGGCATGCCCCCGACATCGGGTATGGGTATCGGCATGGACCGTCTGGCCATGCTGCTCACCGGGCAGAGCACAATTCAGGAAGTACTCCTCTTCCCGCAGATGCGCCCGGAAGTGAGGGCCAAAAAGGAAGGTGAAGACGGAGATTCCGCCGAGGCAGAAAGCGAAGACTGATGCACGCGCATCCCAGTGGATTATAAATCATAATATTAAATCATTCGACCTGTGGCAGCCTTAGGCAGAATAGCAGTAATCGGCGGCGGAAGCTGGGCTACGGCCCTTGCCAAGCTGCTGATGCGCAACTGCGACAGAATAGTGTGGTATATGCACCGCCAGGACCGTATCGATGATTTCATACGGTACCGTCATAATCCGGTGTATCTCTCGGATGTGAGTTTCGACACGGAGAGGATACGGTTTACGTCTGACATCAATGAGGCGTGCCGGATGGCGGATACTCTGGTGGTGGCGTTGCCGTCGCCATATTTCAAGAGTATCGCCGACGGTATCTCGGAGGATATATCGCGCAAGTATGTGGTGTCGGCAGTGAAGGGGATCGTGCCCGACGAGCATTCGATCGTGACCGACTATTTCGCCCGCCATTTCGGATGCGCCGACGACCGGCTGATGGTAATCGGCGGCCCCTGCCATGCGGAGGAAGTGGCTCTGGAGCGGTTGAGTTATCTCACTATCGGATGTCATGACACGGAGGGAAGCCGGCAGTTTGCCGGGCTGATCTCAAGCGCGAAGCTTAAGACCATCATCTCAAGCGATGTGGCCGGCATCGAATACGGGGCCGTGCTTAAGAATGTGTATGCCATATGCGCCGGAATCGTCAACGGGATGAAGACGGGCGATAACTTCATGGCCATGATGGTATGCAACGCCATCCGGGAGATGGAGCGTTTCGTGGATATCATATCCCCCATGCCCGACCGGCAGATATGCCGCTCCGCATATCTGGGCGATCTGCTGGTGACGGCGTACAGCCGCTTCTCGCGCAACCATAATTTCGGGTCGATGATCGGCAAGGGATACAGCGTGAAAGCCGCGATGATGGAGATGGCAATGGTGGCCGAAGGGTATTACGGCACCCGCTGCATTTATGAAATCAACCGCGACAGCGTGGGAGCCGATATGCCGATACTGGATTGCGTGTATTCAATCCTGTATGACGGATGCTCGCCGCGTGTGGCCATCGACCGGATCACCGACACATTCTCCTGACGGCGCTCAATCTGACGCGGATGTCGGGATAATGGATGGTAATACAACCTTTTATGCTTGCAAAAGGTTATATATAAAGGGTATGTGCATGATGCCGTAAGGCAATTACGGCATCATGCAGATGTCCGGAATAAATGAAAATAAACCCAAAATAATAAGCAACACTTATGAAATCAATTGAGCTTAATATTCAGGACGCTCTCT
Source organism: uncultured Porphyromonadaceae bacterium (assembly GCA_947176605.1). Taxonomy (GTDB): domain Bacteria; phylum Bacteroidota; class Bacteroidia; order Bacteroidales; family Muribaculaceae; genus Lepagella. The sequence goes on along the minus strand of CAMWRH010000013.1, from coordinate 21,836 downwards.
ATTTCGCTGAAAAACAGTATGAAGCCACTCAGGGCGAAGCTGTGGAAGCAATCACTAAACTTGAGAAAGGCACCGGTCTTGGCTCTGACTATATCGGCTGGGTAAATCTTGCATCGCAGACTCCGGCCGAACTGGTGGAGAAAATCAATGCCACAGCAGCACGTCTGCGCGCCAACTGCGAGTATGTGGTATGCATCGGCATCGGCGGCTCCTATCTGGGAGCAAAGGCGGTCAACACCGCTCTTAGCGACAGCTTTGCCGATTACTATGCTCCGAAGCCGAATGAGCCCAAAGTGCTCTATGCCGGTCAGAATATAGGTGAGGAATATACTGCCGAGCTGCAGAAACTTCTGGAAGGTAAGAAGTTCGGTATCATCGTGATCTCTAAGTCGGGCACTACCACTGAGCCTGCAATCGCTTTCCGCATCCTGCGCGATCAGCTCGAAAAGCAGGCAGGGCTGGAGGCTGCCAAAGACCTTATCGTAGCCATTACCGACGCCAGCAAGGGTGCGCTCCGCACTATGGCCGATCAGGAAGGATGGGAGACTTATGTGATCCCCGACAATGTAGGCGGCCGCTTCTCAGTGCTGACTCCGGTGGGTCTGCTCCCGATCGCCGTGGCCGGCCACGATATCGCGAAGCTCCTTCAGGGCGCTGCCGATATGGAGAAGGCTACCGAGCATCCCGGCCCCGACAATATCGCCGAGGTGTACGCCCGTATGCGTAACGCCCTTTACCGCAGCGGCAAGAAAATCGAGCTGCTCGTGAACTATACTCCCAAGCTGCACTTCTTCTCCGAGTGGTGGAAGCAGCTCTACGGTGAGTCGGAAGGTAAGGACGGCAAGGGTATTTTCCCCGCATCGGTCGACAATACGACTGACCTTCACTCAATGGGCCAGTGGATCCAGGAGGGTGAGCGCTCTATCTTCGAGACTGTGATTTCCGTAAAGAAACCCGCCGTATCGGTACGCGTGCCCGAGAATGCCGCCAATCTTGACGGTATCAACTATCTGGCAGGCAAGAATGTGGATGAGGTCAACAAGATGGCCGAACTCGGCACTAAGATCGCCCACGTAGAGGGTGGTGTGCCGAATATGCGCATCGAAATCTCGAAGCTCGATGAGTATGTGCTCGGTCAGCTGATCTATTTCTTCGAGAAGGCCTGCGGCATCAGCGGCTATCTGCTCGGTGTCAATCCCTTCAACCAGCCCGGTGTGGAGGCGTATAAGAAGAATATGTTCGCGCTGCTCGAAAAGCCCGGCTATGAGGCTGAGACAGCTGCAATCAAGACTAAAATCCAGGGCTAAGTAAGTGCAAATGCCTTCATGCAGGTCGGCCCCCCGATGGTGGCGGCCGGGCATGAAGCCGCATGATGCCATGTGCTGAAAATATGCCGAGGTGCCGGCGCTCTCTGTAATTGCGGAGGGTAGGCCGGCACCTCTTCTTTTTGCCTCCGTCTTACTGCAATTGAATTGCAGTGACTGCAACGAAGTGGCAGTGCGAAGGGTTCTGTTAAGAATATTTAATAGGGGCATATGGTGAATTATAGGGTGATAAATTAGGAGAAACCGCAGTATTAGTATTATCTTTGCAACAGAAAACAAAGAAACAATATACCGGAATGGCAAAGAAAAAAGAAGTAAAGAAGACGCTTGCCACTCGCATCAGCGACCTTGAGGAGAAGCGTAAGGCACTGTCGGTGACCATGCAGCATCTGGAAAAGGATTTTGGTGCGGGGGCGATAATGCGTCTTGGCGATGATAAGGTGCAGGATGTGGAGGCCATCTCCACGGGCTCGATCGGTCTGGATTTCGCGCTTGGCGTGGGGGGTATCCCGCGTGGCCGTGTGACTGAAATATATGGTCCGGAGTCGTCGGGTAAGACTACTCTGGCCATCCACGTAATCGCGGAGGCGCAGAAGCAGGGTGGCATCTGTGCCATCATTGACGCCGAGCATGCTTTCGACCGCTTCTATGCCGAGAAGCTCGGTGTGGATGTCAACAACCTCTGGATCGCACAGCCTGACAATGGAGAGCAGGCTCTCGACATAGCGGAGCAGCTGATCAATTCCGGCGCCATTGATGTGCTGGTGGTGGACTCTGTGGCTGCCCTTACGCCGAAAGCGGAGCTTGACGGGGAGATGGGTGAGAAGAATGTGGGTCTGCATGCGCGTCTGATGAGTCAGGCGATGCGTAAGCTCACAAGCACCATAGCCCGTACGCGCACGTGCTGCATCTTTATCAATCAGCTGCGTGAGAAGATCGGCGTGATGTTCGGTAATCCGGAGACTACTACGGGTGGTAATGCGCTTAAGTTCTATGCTTCGGTGCGCCTCGACATCCGTCCGAGCACCCTTATCAAGGATGGCGATGAGACGGTAGGGCGCCTGGTTAAGGTGAAGGTGGTGAAGAATAAGGTGGCTCCTCCGTTCCGTAAGGCTGAGTTTGACATCATGTTTGGCGAGGGTATCTCGCGCTCGGGCGAGATCCTGGATCTTGCCGTCGAACTTGGTTTCGTCAAGAAGTCGGGCGCATGGTTCAGCTATGACGGCAAGAAACTGGGTCAGGGTCGCGATGCCGTGAAGCGAGTGATCCAGGATAATCCCGAACTTATGGAGGAGCTCGACAAGAAGATACGCGAGCATCTGAAGAAGGTGTCGGATAATCCTTCGGATCCTGCGAATCCCTTCCTTCCCGGCAAGAAGACGAAGAGTGTGAAGGCTGAGGATGAGGATCAGGAGGAAGCTGCTGAAGGCGCCGATGACATGGACTTTGGCGATGACTCTGCCGAGGATATAGCTGAAGACCTTTTTGCCGATGACTTCGACATTGAGGGATGATCAGATAGCCATGGAGGCTGATGGAGGTCCGGCTTATCCGGCCCTGTAGCGTCATGATGACATAAATATATATTGCCGCCGTGTTATCCGGAAAGATTCCGGGATAACACGGCGGTGATTTTTACTCTTTCCTTGAGGCATGACGGGCTCAGGGATTGCGGGCACGTGGATTCGTCACCAGGGCATGCGTGGCTCGTAGACGTATACGTAGGTCTGCAGGCCGTAGGAATTGCGCCATTGCATCCACAGGGTGTCGCCTCCGTCGGTAAACCAGTAGTTCATCGTAGTCGGGGAGTATGAACTTTCATACTGTATGTTGATCTGATAGTAGGAGCTGCCGCTTGTGGAGCGCTGGCACCAGTAGGCGGTGTTTTCGGTGCAGGGGCGTCCGTCGGTGTAGTAGAGGTATTCGCCTCGGCCCCGGCCGTTGAAATACAGATAATTGACGGAGTATCCGCTGACATACTGTGAGTTGATCGAACTCAGGCGCCAGCATCCGTCGAGAGCCGAGTCATAGAAGGTATTGCTCCATCCATAGGGGGGAGTGGGATTCCATCCTACATCGACGGCGCATCCGGTAAGTGTGACGGCGGCTGCAGCTACTGCCGCACCTCCTACGAGGGTGAGTCCAAGTTGGCGAAGTGTACGGAAGATTCTCCAGGAGAATAATCCGACGATACGTGTGTAAAGTTTAGCCATAAGCGCAACCTTTTAATAATTCAACTGTGAGTTAACAAATCTAAAACGCCTGATATGCGTAAAAAGATTTCCGGGGATGTGGAAAAATGGTGAGGTCAGATTCGGTATGGGATGCGTGCCGGGAGCCTGACTGAACGGAATCAGAGCCTGCCGGCTGAGAATATTCAGCACCCGGCAGGCTCTTGTCAATGTATGAAGAGATTGAAAGTAACAATGTACGATGCACCGGTTTTGCCTGAGGGGGGAGTAATGAGGTATTCCGGTGGAGTGAGATTGTGGAGTGAGATTATTGTATCATGATCTTTTGCATTCCACATGTACCTGTAATAAGGTACAATCCTTTGGGAAGTGATCCGATTCCGGTAGCGGGGAGGTCTTTATGCAGGAGCACTCCGGAAGCGGTGTAGACGTTTACGGTAGTGGCCGATACTGCTGTAAGCTGGCTTACGGCGTTGTCATCGGATCTGGAGATGCTGACATTGTCGATGGCGAGTGTGCCCGATGCGCGTCCGATGACACCCCAGCGGATGATTGCGTCATGACCGGCATAATCAGTCAACGGGATGTCGATGCGTCCGGTATCGGTGGTATTGAGGTCGGCAAGGGTCTGCCATGTGGAGGCCCCGTCGGTGGAAATCTGTACTTCCGCCAGAGCCGGGCCGGACGGACCTACTTCCGGCTCGCTGTACCAACGGTCGAATTGGAGGGATACCGGCATATCTGCAGGAATCTTAAATTCAGGTGAGATCAGATAACTCTCCAGAAGATTGTAGCCTGCGTCCGGGCAGCTTATGGAAGCGAATCCTCCGGTTATGCCGGATGCAGGATCGGGGGAGAGGTCAAACCAGTTGTCGAATCTCCATGCATAAATATCCTTGACGCGCAGATAGGGGTCATTCAGTTCGACATTCCAGTTGGCGGGCAGATGGCAGTTGTCGAATGTCTGGGAGAGGGGAAGGGTTGCGACCTCATGATTTCCGGTGTCGATCAATGCTGTGGCGGGGAGGGACATTGCATTGTCGGTGTAGAGGGCATGTACGGAGTAGAGGTAGGTACCGTTGGCCGGAGCGTCGGTATCGGTATATTCCATCTTGTCGCTGACGGTGGCAATCAGCGTCTCACCGCGATAGACAGTCCAACCGGCAGGGGCTTCGTAGGGTTCGGAGAGTTCAGGCATCTCCCATCGGAGCAGATTTGTGCCGCCGTCGGGTGAGGATACCTGCAGTGCGATGGGAGTGACGCAGGTGCCCGGGAATACGTAGGCCTCTACAATCGGGGATGTGCCCTCCGGATGCTCATAGACCGCTTCTACGCCAAGTGCGTAGGCTCCTTTGGGGAGTCCGTACTGTCCGAGAGCATATGGATATTCATCTATATCAAGGCGCCCTATCCCTTTGCCATTGACGTATACATTGAAATAGGCAGGCTGAAGTTCGCTGTCGGGGGAATCCCATCCTACTTCAATAGCGTATTTTCCGTCGTCGCGTTTCTCCCAGTATGCCTTGACGTTGACGGGGGGAAGAAATTCGAAACTTTCTATTTCCACATTGATTTCAGTTGCGGGATATTCGGTATCGGTGGCTTCGTTCCACGCCATGACGCGGTAAGTGTGAGTGCCGGGAGTCTTGTTGGAGTAGTCGGTGAAGGAGAGTTTCTTGATGTAGTCGCCCACAATCTGGTCATCAAGATATACGCGGTATGTGGTCTGCCCGGCATTCAGCCATTCGTCTTTGGGGATGCGGGCCATCTTTCGGGCCGTATCGGTGTGGGTAAAGGGGCGGTGTGTGCGGACATGCTTTGGCAGAGGATGCGGCTTGCGCATGGAGAGAGCCGGACGCGTAGCGGCTGCCTCGGAGGCAGTATAGAATACTACGTCGTCAATGGTCCACAGAAAATAGAGGCTTTCCTCTTCGCCACTGACTGCCTGAAAGGCCACAAGGGTATCATCATCACAGGGTTCGCCAAGGAAAAGGGCGGCAGGCTGTACCTGGTCGGTATCGCCCATATCCCATCGGCCATCCCATAGTTCGGTCCAGGTATCACCATTGTCGCGGCTGATCTTTACATAATAGTGGTCGGGGAAGTCCATGTATGCGCCGAATTCGAGGAGGTCCGGGTAGAGGAAATACCAGAATTCCATGTATTCGGCTCCTATGCCGGGCTTCACGATAAGCCATTCATCCTGATGCATGGTGGTGGGATCCTGCTCGTCATAATCGTCGGCCATCATTACCATTGCAGTGGAGTATCCGCTGTGGGCGAGGGTCTCTTCATCTTCGGGGTCAAAGCTGTAGAGCATCCAGTTGCCGATGTCGCCGAATTGGTATCCGCGTTCGATATCCCATCCTGCGGGAGGGAAGGTGTCATCTTCGAAATCTTCAAAGAGGGTCGCGGCGGCCTGATTGCCCCAGTCCCAAGTGAGATCGACGATGAGACCGTTGACAGCGGCATTGAGGTTGCCCGGGACAGTGGGAGTACCCGATGCTGGGATGACGGCTAATGAGCAGGCCATTACGGAGAGGATCTTGTGGCGTAAGGTCATTTTCATAATGTGGGTTTGAGTTGGTTACGGGTGCAAATATAGTATGGATGTGTGAAAATAATTGAAATTTAGGGTGTAGGTATGTCTGAAATCGCGATTTCAGACATATGTGACAGTAATTTTGTTATTTTTCGTTGTTCCGACGTGCCTGCCGTATGAATTGAGAGGGTGGCATCCCGACGATGTTTTTGAAGACGGAGCTGAAGTAAGTGCGTGATCTGTAGCCTACGCTTTCGGCCACGCTTTCGATTGTGGCCGAGCGCATGGTGTCGGTATCGGCAAGCAGACGGCAGGCCTCGCGGATGCGGTATTCGCTCAGAAGGGTGTTGAAGTTTTTGCCGGTGACGCGGTTGATTGTCTGGCTGAGAGTCTTTTCACGGATATCAAGCATGCGAGCCATGGTGTCGACCGAGAAGTCGGGATTGAATATCTCGCGTTGTTGCTCGAGCAGGGTCCTTACGCGTAGCATGAGGTCGTGGTCGGCTTGCGGGATGGTGTCGGGGTGTGCGGCTCCTGTATCTGCGCTGCCGGGGGGATTGCCTTCAGTGGGGGAGGCAGGATCGTTGCCGGTGACGGGAGGCAATGGCAGCAGGGGATGCGTGGAGAGCTGGAGATTTCGCTTGTAGATTTCGCGATATGCGTCGCGCAGGCGCTGGTGCTTGATGTACATCATTACGATTGTAGCGATAAGCATTACGGAAATGCCGAGTGCGATGAATATGCGGCGTTGCTGCTTTTCGGCCCGTGTCGAGGCTTCGTGGATGTCGCGGTTGAGAGAGGCCAGACGGTCAGAAATCTGCATATCCTTGAATGCCTCGAATCTGGAGGCGTTGAACAGGGAGTCGCGTATCTGCAGCATTTCGAGATGGTATTGCCGCACTTCCTGAGGTGTGCCGGTGTGGCGTGTACATTCTTCAAGGTATCCGTAACTTTTCTCAAGGAGGTTGAAGTATTCCATTTCACGTGCTATCTCTACCCCTTTTTCAATGGCTGTGGCACCTTTGTGCCATTCATCGGCAGCCATCCACATCAATCCGACACAGAGATGTTGCAGCGCTGTATAGCGCTGGGTGTCGGAGTCAAGGCGCAGCAGCGGGGTGGCGTCTTCAAGAGTTGCGGCACCCTGCTCCGGTCTGCCCTGTCTGAGCAGTCTGAGCGCTTCGATCAGGCGTGGGGCGTAGGCGGCCAATGGGGCATCGGCATCAATCCGGTAGCGTGTCATTTCGTCGATCAGGGAGTCGGGGATGCTATGTGCGCCGTAGTGCAGTGATGCGTAGGCATAGTCTATGAGTGCGCGTCCGAAATAATGGTGGTCGGAGTCGGCCATGACTCTTTGGAATGATTCGCGCAACAGCTGACATCCCTTGGGGATGTTGTTGTAATCGAAGTAGATTTGCCCGAGGTTGGAGATTACGGCTGATTCTATGTCACGCAGGTTGTGGCGTGTGGCTATGGCCTGGGCTTTCATCAGCCAGGGATATGCTTCGGCGGCATTCATGCGCCATGCGAGCCAGATATATCCCATGTTGACGTTGGCCAGGGCACATCGGCGTATGTCGCGCGGCGGGAGGGCCGGATCGTATCGGGATGCGGCTACGTAATAGTATGCAGCGGCAGCATCGTAGTGTTCCTGCTGTATTTCTTCCCAGGCATGGCGTACGAGTTGCTCAAGTTTCATGGAGGGGGCTTCGTTGAGGAAATCATCGTAGTTGATTGTCTGTTCGATATACGGCAGTGCGGCCCCGTGTGCCGAAGTGACGGTGAAGAGCAATATGATGAAGAAGGGGGATATATAGGTCAGAATCCGGTCCATGGGATATATGTCTGTCAGGTGTATTGTATTATTGAGGATTGGCAGTCAGTGTATTTGACGGCAGTTTAGATATCCGCAAGGAATAAATGATTATGTGTCCGGGAGGATTTTATATTGGAGAGGCTTATAGGGATGTCAGCGCAAGGTCACGTAGGTAGCAATGGGGTGTATTGCGTGTTCCTCCGTGTGCGGATTCAGCTCAAGAATAAGCTCTCCTGTAAGTGCATTTATTCTTTGCAGTCATTTATAAAAAAACGGTGGTTTTGCGTTACCATTATATGGAGTGCATGTGTCAGGTATATGCAGACTCTTAAAATTTAACCCAATTCAATATGAAGGAGAAAGAGATAGTAATCAAGTATGTGCAGACCACGCTGGAGGAGCTGCCGCCGGCAGACCGCCATCTGGTGGATGAGGCTCGCGAGGCGACGCGGCGTTCGCTGGCTACGTATTCGAAGTTCCACGTCGGGGCTGCGATCCTTATGGATAATGGTGAGGTGGTGAGCGGGGCGAATCAGGAGAATGCCGCTTATTCGTCGGGCACGTGTGCGGAGCGTTCGGCATGTTTCTATGCTTCGGCGAAGTTCCCGGGTGTGCCGATGCGTAAGATTGCGATTGCGGCGTGGACGAGGCTGCATGTGGCCGAGGGGACGCCATGGGAGGATTGTTTTCAGGCTTTGCCGATATCTCCGTGCGGAGCGTGCCGGCAGGCTCTGCTGGAGTATGAGAATATGTATGGCCCGATTGAGGTGATTCTCTACGGGAGGGAGAAGGTATATGTGTTCCCGTCGGTGGCCTCGCTGCTGCCGTTGTGTTTCACGGAGTTCTGAGCCGAGCGGGCAGCGGCTACTTATTGACTGCGTCCAAGAGGCCGGGCAGCGGGACTCTGTGATTTTCTGAGGGGAGGAGGGGAGTTTAACTCAATATTATGGATATGCAGCAGGGGCATCGTCACGATCGACGATGCCCCTGTCGGATTTTATGGATTGTGTCATGAACCGTGGTGGACTCTCCCCATGGGTTGGGGCAGGGGAGAGGTCTGCGGGTTCGTGACTTTTCGGGATCAGAGCACTACCTTGGCGGCTGTGTTGTTGACAGTCACGATGTATGTGCCGTGTTCGAGTGAGATTTCTACGCGAGTGTTCTGAGCCACGTGGTCGGCCACCTTCATGCCACCGAGGTTGTAGACTGAGATCTGGTCGCCTACGGTAGTGTTGTCGATGAAGATCTTGCCGTCCTGGATGTAGATGTTGACGCGTGCGTCAAGTTCTACTACACCGGTGGTGGCGTCGACGAATGCCACGTCGCCATCGTATGCGAGGGTAAGGAGGACGTCGATATCGGCGTTGTCGGTGACAAATTCAAATGCTGCTGCTGCATCGTAGTCTTCACCATTTACCTGGCAGGAATCTACTGACCAGTTGTCGGGCAATACTACAAAGAATGAGGTAGTGGCGTGGTTGGGAGCGTTGTAGCTGAATGTCTGGCCATCAGAGACAGCTACGTTTACAGCAACGTATTCAGCGTCTGCCGCAGGTTCTACGGCGCTGCCGGAGAATGTCAGTTCGAGATCGGCTGCCGAGCGGGTCACGCAGAGGTAGAAAGTCTGATTCTCAGTCACCTCATAGTCGAAGAAGCCGTACTGGAATGAGTCGGCGTCACGGTTGAACTGCACGTAGGAGAGCGGGTTCTTAAGGTCGGAGGCAGCGTAAAGGTTGGCTGTCAGCGATGCGTTGACGGTCGCGGCGATAGTGAATGTGCCGGGATGTGCGTCAAAGCGGTACCATGTGTTGGAGGAGATGTCGGAGGCTGCGACGTTGCATCCACCTTCGGGCACCTCTACGACGTAGGCCGTAGCGGGAGTCTGTCCGGGCAGCGGGTCGGTCACGGAGAGGAGTGCGATCAGGCCTTCGGTGTAGTTGCTCGAGAGTTTGAGGAGATATTCGGCTTCTTCCTCGATGTAGGCGTTCTTGATGCCGTATACGTCGGATGAGATGTACTCGCAGGATGCGATGCGTGTGGCAGTGTCGTCAGCGCGGTAGAGTTCAATCATGTAGTAGCCGGGTGCGGAGAGGTTGAAGATGCCTGCGGGCAGTGTGATACCGTACCATACGGCATCGCCGGATACTGTAGGCATGATCAGGTCGCCGAGATGTATGCGGATCGGGTTGGCTGCAGTCTGACCGGGTTCTGCCTCGGTGAAGGATACGGTAGCCGAGGGAGCATCTTCTGCCACGCTGTTATTGAAGCAGATGTACACTGTGTCGCCTTCTGCAACACCGGTCTTGAAGGGTTGCCAGGTGTATGAAGAGTAGTCGGCGTTGGCGTAAGAAGAGTGCTGAAGGTCGTTGACGTAGACGTTGATGCTGCTTGCATAGTTCATCGACATGGTGGTGGTGAGGTTGAAGAAGCCTGTCATGGGTGCTTCTACCTTGTACCATGATTTTGACGGACCAGCAGGCAGTGTGAAATCACCTGCGCTCACCTCGATGGCGGTAGCGAAAGACTCACCGGGACCATAGGGTACCTCTGTGAGAGTAAGAGTGCCGGCCTCGGAGGCGCTGCTTACGCAGATCGTGTAGCTTGAGTTTGCAACACATTCGAATTTTTGGCCGTCGGCTGTCTGGGTTAATGCCACGTTATCGGTGCCTCCCCATGAGTTGAGTGTAGTCACTTCGAATGTGGCGTCGGCGAGATCCGATGAAATCTGTATGAAGCCGTCGTGGTCCTGTGAGAAGACGTAGTATACGGGGGAGAATGCGGGAACTTCGTTGTCGCCAATGGCTGCCTTGATGGCGTATGAAGGAGTCTGGCCGGCCTGCATGTCCTCTACTGAAAGCGAGAATTCATACTGGGAGTCGGCCGGTACGTAGGCTGACAGAATGTAGGTGATGTCGGGCTGAATCTCTACCTTGAAGTTGGCTCCTGTGGCCAGGCGGGGATATGTCTTGCCCTGCTCGCAGAGGAAGAATGTGCTGGTGTAGTTGCCGGCCGGAGCATCCGATGCGAGGGTAAGGAGCTTGGGCTCGCTTCCTTCGGGAAGGCGGATGGAGTAGTAGAATGTATTTTCACCGACGGGAGTGGTGTAGGTCTGACCGAATTCCACTGCCTCACCTACATTTTCGTCTTCGATGGGCAGGAGGTCGTCCCATGCGAATGTGAAGCTTCCTGCTTCGGCTGATTCTTTGGTGACCTCAAGGATGTAGGATGAGCCGCCGGCCATCGGAGTGCGGCGGAAGTTAAGCGAGCTGTAAGGCCATTTTGTGTAGGCTGTGCATGAAGTGGCCAGCACTGCGGAAGCTTCCGTGTCGGAGGAAATCACAAGGGCACTGTAGTCGCCGTAGGCTCCGGGAGCGCTGAACTGATAGTAGTATGTGCCGGATCCGGCGGGGAGGTCGATTGTGCCGGGAGTGATGGGCATCGCATCTTCGCAGGTGGCACCGAGTACGATCTCGTTGAGAGTGTGGTTGAGATAGACGCCTGCGCTTCCGGTTGCCTTGAAAATCAGCGTCTGTCCTGCATCCACAATCACGGAGTATACGTATACTCCGAGTTCTTCGCCGTAGGTGTATGTGTATTCAATGGAATCCCAGTTGCCGTCGCAGCTTTCGGCTACTGACAGTGTCTGGAATGCATCGGAGGCGTAGAGTTTGAGCTTGCCGCTGATTTCAGGAGTGTAGCTGAAGTATGTGGTGCCGGGTGAATAGTAGGAGTCGCTGTAGTTGGGCACCATGAAAGTCCCTTCGTCGGGCATCAGCATCGGAGCGTCGCATGAAGGGCCGCTTACGGGGCCATCTATGGGAGCCACTTCGAGGGTCATTGTTTCGCCTCGTGAAGTGTAGGTGAAGTCGTAGGTGTAGCCGTCCTGTACGTAGAAAGATGTTTTGTTGGGGCTGTACATCGATGCCTGCGATACGGTGGCCTGTGAGCCATCCGGAGCTGTGGCTACGATGCGGTCGGAATAGGATGAAAGGGTTATCCCGTCCAGGGTAGCCAGGCCTGCCGGACCGACATATGAGAACTGCAGATAAATATTGCCGTCAGAGAGTGTGTTTTCCCCGATCTGCAACACTTGCGGGCTGTCGGCAGTCTGGGCCATGACCGGTGTGACGGCCGCGCCCAGCAACAGGCTCCAAAGTAGGTGTAGATTCTGTTTCATTCTGTAAAGTATTTAGTTATTGATGTTTAGTCTGGTGTCGGAATCAGTGGCGTTTGTATGGCTTGAATTACGATTTTCAGAGAATCAGAACCTTAAATTGTGGCTTTTAGGTAAGTCACATTATAAAGCTGATGCTCAAATATGCTGCAAACATAGTGATTTTTTTTGAAAATTTTAAATTTTTCAGATTCTTTCGTTTGAAAAATTGGTGAAATCGTGTTATTTGGTGGTTTAATTATGATAGATTAATGGCGTGTGAAGTGATTTATATCGTTGTGGATTCTGTGGAAAATGATTACATTTGCAGCGAAAATTTGACTGATATGCCACGTTGCCTGATTTTACTGATATTGCTTATCTCTCCGGTGATGATGCTGGGGAATGCTTATGAAGATTACATAGCCCGTTATTCAGCGATGGCTGTGGAGCAGATGCGTCTGTATGGTGTGCCTGCCTCGATTACATTGGCGCAGGGTCTGCTTGAGAGTGGAGCCGGGCGTTCGACCTTGGCCGTAGAGGGGAATAATCATTTCGGCATAAAATGCCACAAGGAGTGGACGGGGAGCAGCATGCTTCGTAATGACGATGCTCCTGATGAGTGTTTCAGGGTTTATGACTCGCCTGAGGAGTCGTTCAGGGACCATTCGCTTTTTCTGAGACGCCAGCGGTATGCTTCGCTGTTTGATCTCCCGCTTACGGATTATGTGGGGTGGGCACGCGGATTGAAGAGTTGCGGTTATGCTACGGATCCGAATTATGCCGACCGTTTGATTTCGATCATAGAGCTGTATTCGCTGCAATTGTTTGACGGTGATAATCTTCGGGAGATGGAGGAGGCTGCCGATTACATACATCAGAATCTTATCAGCCGTCATGCCATACGCCGCAGCCGCGGGCTGCATTATGTGATAGCCCAACCTGGAGATACCTATGGGCGGATAGCCAAAGAGCTGAAGGTGAGTAAGAAGAAGTTGCTTCTCTATAATGATGCCGAGGCGGATTGTGAAATCAAGGCGTGGGAGGAAGTGTATCTTCAACCTAAACTTGGCGATGCTCCCGAGGGGGTGGCTGCGGTCACTATCGGCGACGGGGAGACGATGCATTCCGTGGCTCAGCGTTACGGGATGCGGCTTGAGTCGATCAAGGCGCTGAATGCCGGTGTGGCTGACCGTCCCGGGAGCAGGCTTAGGTTAAGATGAATCACAGTGGCTGCAATCAGACTCGTAGTGATGGCCGACGGCTTTCGGGGGGTGATGCAGAATGTGTGGAATGGCGTTTTTAATATTTTTTACGATTTTTTTTTAAGACTTTGTTGGTAGGTCACTGATAATGCCCTATATTTGCATAATGAAAGGATTCCGGTGATATGTCTGCAGGCCGATGATTGGGATTCTGTCAGTAATAAGCCTCTGTAGTTCAACGGATAGAATAGAAGTTTCCTAAACTTTAGATAGGAGTTCGATTCTCCTCGGAGGTACAATTATTCTTCCATAATAAATTAACAATCCCTCCTGAAGCGGGTCGGGATGTATTCCCCCTCCGTAGCCATGAAGATTTCATGGCGTGCAAGGAGAGGGCTTTTTTATAACGTAACCATATACATCATAGCGCTTATGAGACTTCAGAAACTCATTGCCCTCGGTGCATTGGCAGCTCTTCCTTTGATAGCTGCGGCCCGTCCGGCATCACCTGAACTCATGCGTCATGTCAATCCGGATGGCTCTGTCGTAGAGTATCGTTTGCATGGCAATGAGTATTTCAGCTACATTACGGATGCTGAATGTGAGAATATCCTCGAATACAGTAATGGCCGTCTTGAGCAGGCATACCGCAACGGCAAGGCTTTGCGCTTTGCGGAGACTGATATCGAGATGCTTCGTGCCGAGCTCCCTGCCGACATTCAGCCTGTGTCGAGAAACGTGCACCGTATGGCTGACATAGTGGCATCAGGCGCCGATAAAGGTCGTACCACATTCCCGACCGTGCCTAAGGATCCTAACGATGTCGTCCGTTCATGTGTGATTCTGCTTGAGTATGCGGATAAGCCGTATTCTTCAGCTGACCCCCAGGCGCAGTTCACGCGTTTCTGCAACGAGGAGGGTTACAGTGATTACGGAGCCCAGGGCTCTGCCAGAGATTATTTTAAAGATGCATCCAATGGTGTGTTTGCTCCTCAGTTTGATGTGTATGGTCCTGTAAAGCTGCAGCATACCTCGGCCTGGTATACGAATAAGGAGGATGTCGACAGCCGTCTGCCACTTACCGACAAAAATGCCCGCTTTGGTGTGGCGATAGCCGAGGCCATGGAAGCTTTGGACGATGAGATTGATTTTTCAATCTATGATTATGATCAGAATGGCATAATCGACAATATCTTCTTTTTCTTCAGCGGTTATGGTCAGGCTGATGGTGGCGGAGAAACTACAATATGGCCCCATCAGAGTGATTATCGCCGTTTTACATTGGCTTATGGAAGTGCTCTTGATTTGCCCCGTCAGGTGCGCGATGGTGTGGAGCTGCAGTGCTATGCTTGCTCCAACGAGCTCAACGGCTCGCGCCTGATCCCTGAGGCCGACCAGCCATATCTGGATGGAATCGGAGCATTCTGTCATGAGTTCGGTCATGTGCTTGGTCTGCCCGACCTGTATGATACCGGCTATAACGGATGCAAGACTCCCGGACGATATTCAATTATGGACCAGGGTAGCTATAACAACCTTTCCACTTGTCCTCCCACATACTCAGCCTATGAGCAGTGGCTGTGCCGCTGGTTGGAATATACGGATGCCGTGGATGGGACTACATATAACCTCAACCCCCTGACGCAGGCTGACCGTAATGCAGTGCGCCTCCGCATACCTCAGGGTGGTGGTACATACAGTTCGGAGTACTACGTTGTAGAAACCCGTGGTTATGATTCGTGGGATGCCACTGTGCCTGAGCATGGCATACTGATCTGGCGAATAGATTTCAACTATAACATATGGCGGCAGAATATGGTAAATTCCGGATCTACACCGTATGTGGAGCTGATTGGCCCAAGTTCAGATTTCACAGCATGGCCCGGCGATTTTGAAGATTATGTGTACATTACTCCGCAGATGAATATCCTTGTGCCGGCCTGTCTGCGCAAGGCGCTTAATGTGACGATTTCTAACATCAGTTACGATTGGGGTACAGGGGCAGCATCGTTTGATTATAATAAGTGCTCTCCCCTGGATGAGGCTCCCGTAGTTGCTGAGAATCCTCAGGTGAACGCTGCCGACCGTATCGTGTGGCTGACGTGGAATAAGGTGGCTGGGGCTACTGATTATTTACTTACCGTGACACGTCGCGACTCTAACGGAAATGTATTCCCTGTGGATGGCCTGCAGGAGACGAGTGTAGGTAACGTATCTCAGTATTTTGTAAAGAACATCACAGCCAATCAGTGGACCCAGACATTCTCCGCTTATGTACGTCCGTTCAACGGTGTGCCCGGAGCAGTGACTTCAAATGTCATTAATTTCGTGCCTGCCGACATGGAGGACGTTGGTGTCGACGGCGTCGATGGTGTGGCCGGAGAAATCCCCATGATTTTTGGCGGTCAGGGATGTATTACCGCTCCCGAAGGGGCGCGTGTATACAACATGAGCGGCGTGGAATGCGGCATGACCGATCTTCCGGCTGGCGTATACATCGTAGTCGCCAACGGCGCCACTGCGAAGGTTCAGGTGCGCTGATCAGCCGACTCGGATGAGAAGGCCCCGTGCCTGCCGGAAATCATTCCGGCACACCCTGAAATATTGAAAATGGTTTAAAAAGTGCCCTTATATGGGCCTAAAACCGGAATAAAACAGAGTTTAACCAAAAAAAGTGCCCAAAGAAGTTGGTAATTATCAAGAAACTAACTAACTTTGTGGCGCTTTTTTTAATATATGGGCCACTACGGCCCTCAAAGAATAGCATAAACGTGGGAAAATTCACAGCATATAAAGTGCAGCTCGCCCAGCTCAAGGATGGACATCATGAGCAGGATTTTGTCGTAGACACTGAGTTCTTCAAGAACATGGAGCGCACCGACATCCATAAGGCGGATGTAAAGGTGCATCTGGATCTTGAAAAGAAGCACGATGTCTATGACTGCACATTTCATTGTCAAGGCTACGTGGAAGTGGCCTGCGACCGATGTCTTGACCCTCTCGAAATAGAAATCTCCACCGACTATCACATCATAGTGAAGTACGGAGATTCCTACAACGATGAGAGCGACGATATACTCGTGATTCCCGAAAGCAATCCCTATCTGAATGTGGCTTACATGCTGTACGACACGATAGTGCTCTGCATCCCCCTGCGCCACGTCCATCCGATAGGAAAATGCAACCGAGCCATGCTGACCGCTCTCAGCAAACATCGTTCGGCCGCTTCTGACAATGACGGAGCCGATGATGAAGATGCCTCCGGCTATGCCGATGCCGGTGAGATTGATCCCAGCGTGCCGGGCGCCGAAGACTGATTTCAGATATCCTGCCCATGCAGGATGCAACCAACAGATAAAAACAATTAAAAGCACATAGAAAATGGCACATCCCAAACGCAGACAATCGCATACCAGAACTGCGAAACGTCGCACACACGACAAGGCTCTTATCCCCACTCTCGCCATCTGCCCCAACTGCGGTGCATGGCATATGTATCACTACGTATGCGGCGAGTGCGGCTACTATCGTGGCAAGCTCGTAATCGATAAGGACGCCGTGACTCTCTGATAGCCTCGCTAAGGCTCTCGGAAAGTCTATCCCGAAGCGGTATTTTTCATGGCCGCTCCGGAATTTCCGGAAGGCGCGCCGGAGTGACCTCCGTTTCTCCGTCAATTGCGCCGACTCCCCGCTTTAGATTGTCTATTGCCTGAGAGGAAGCCCTCCGGGCATAGGCAATCTAAAACATATTAACCCCTCACATTATCAAAAAAATTATTACCTCCCCAGTTATGCAACACGCAATAATCAGCGGCATAGCCTCATATGTGCCTGACGATATTCTGGACAATGAAATGCTCTCCCACATGGTGGATACCAACGACGAGTGGATCACCACCAGAGTAGGTATAAAGGAGCGTCGTATTCTCAAGGAAAAGGGTGCGGGTTCCAGCTATCTGGGCATAAAAGCCGTCAGCAAGCTGCTTGCTGATACCGGCACTCCCCGGGAGGATATTGATCTCCTGATCTGTGCCACTTCAAATCCTGACTATCGTTTCCCTTCGACAGCAAGTGTAATCCTGCATGAATGTGGTCTCAACAATGCATACGGTTACGACATACAGGCTGCATGTGCCGGTTTTATCGTGACTATGCAGGCTGCCCGCGCTTATATCGAATCGGGACTATATAAGAAAATAATTGTGGTCTGCGCCGAGAAAATGTCGAGCATGACCAACTACGATGACCGTGCCACATGCCCCCTCTTCGGTGATGCGGCGGCGGCTGTCCTTGTAGAGCCGTCATCTGAAAATCTCGGCGTCATCGACGGTGAATTCCATATCGACGGCACCGGACTTCCACATCTCCTGATGAAAGCCGGAGGCAGCGTCACCCCTGCAAGTCACGAAACGGTAGATGCCGGCGAGCATTTCGTATACCAGGAAGGGCGTGCAGTATATAAACATGCTGTAAGCGATATGCTTTCATCCTCTCAGAATGTGATGAAACGTAACGGTCTTACTGTCGATGAAATCGACTGGTTTGTGCCCCATCAGGCCAACCTGCGCATCATCGAGGCCGTCGGTGGCCGACTGAAAGTGCCGGAGGAAAAGGTCCTGGTAAATATTCAGCATTACGGCAATACCTCGGCCGCATCGATTCCACTGTGCCTTGATGAATACAAAGACCGGCTGCATAAGGGCGACAAGATTGTCATGACCGCATTTGGTGCGGGATTCACATGGGGAGCGCTTTACCTGATCTGGGCTATAAATCCCAAATGACAGTCTGTGGATTATGTCGCGCAGGCTGCTGCAGGCCATCATCTGTAGAGGGTCACTGTGGCATCCTGCACTGATCTGCTTTCTGACGGATGTTCATCAGAATATGTGTCTCCGGCGGCACCCGGCCAGAAAATCATTCTGAGCCCAATATGTCGCAGTGGCACACATCCTGATTCTATAAAAACTTCTGCGGCCTGCTGCGAGAGCAGCAGGCCGCTTAAAACTTATATAACCCTTCGAATGTTGATATTACGGGGTCAATAGGTCAGTCCTGATTCTAATGAGCTCCAATCAATAGAATTAAACATTTTCATATTATGGAAAACGAAACCAATAACGTAGCCCCCGAACACCGCGCGGGCTTCGTCAACATAGTAGGCAACCCTAATGTGGGTAAATCTACACTGATGAATGATCTCGTCGGCGAGCGCATATCCATTATCACCAACAAGGCGCAGACCACACGTCACCGTATCATGGGAATCGTCAATACTCCGGAGTATCAGATCGTATATTCTGATACACCCGGTGTGCTCAAACCCAAATACCGTCTTCAGGAGTCAATGCTTGAATTTTCAGAAGGTGCCCTTACGGATGCGGATATCCTGCTCTACGTCACCGATGTAGTCGAGGATCCTGAAAAGAATGCAGATTTCCTTGCACGCGTGGCCAAGGAGACAATCCCGGTGCTGCTCGTAATCAATAAGGTAGACCTGTTGAAGAACAACGAACAGCTCGACGCTCTGGTGGCCGACTGGAAGAAACGTCTTCCCAATGCGGAAATCTTCCCCACTTCCGCCACCGAAAAGTTCAATGTCGATAATCTGAAGGCACGTATTGTGGAGCTTCTTCCCGTAGCTCCCCCGTATTTCGGTAAAGATGCCCTTACCGATAAGCCCGCAAGATTCTTCGTCACTGAAATAATCCGTGAGAAACTCCTCCAGAACTACGATAAGGAAATCCCGTATAGCACCGAAGTCGTGGTAGAAAAATTCGACGAAAAGGAGAATGCGATCCATATCATGGCTGTGATATACGTAGAGCGTGACTCGCAGAAGGGGATCATCATCGGAAAGGGTGGCGACAAAATCAAAAAGGTCGGCATCGAGTCCAGACTGGATATTGAAAAATTCTTCGACAAGAAGGTATTTCTCGAAATCTTCGTGAAAGTAGAGAAGGATTGGCGTAATCGGGAGAATAAACTGAAACAGTTCGGTTACATCGAATGATTCCCGACGGGCCCGGTGTGGCATAAGGCCCCGGAATGCCGGCACTGCGGTCCGGAAGAATTATCCCCCGATTCATCAGCCAGAATAAGTCAGACAACTTTAGTAACAAGAGACTCTTATAATGAGTAGATTAGTAGCAATAGTAGGGCGGCCGAACGTGGGCAAAAGCACACTGTTCAACCGTTTGACGCAGACTCGTTCAGCCATCGTGGATGATACTGCGGGCACAACGCGCGACCGCCAGTATGGAAAAGTAGATTGGAACGGTCAGGAATTCTCGATTGTGGATACCGGCGGATGGGTGGTTAATTCCGACGACGTGTTCGAGGAGGAAATCAACAAGCAGGTGGAAATCGCCATACAGGAAGCAGATGTAATACTGTTTGTGGTGGACGCTTCGGTAGGTGTGACCGATCTCGATGACAAGGTAGCCGCGATACTGCGCAGATCAAAGAAGCCGGTAATACTTGTGGCCAACAAGGAAGACAAGGGTGATGCACGCTTCAACGTGCCGGAGTTCTATTCCCTCGGACTTGGAGATCCGGTCGAAGTGTCTTCTGCCAACGGTGCCGGTACCGGCGACCTCCTGGATCTCGTCGTAGCCGATATGCCGGAACCCTCTGACGATGACCGCCCCGAAGACAATGTGGCGAAATTTGCAATCGTAGGGCGCCCGAATGCGGGAAAATCCTCACTGATCAACGCGTTTATCGGTGAAGAGCGCCATATCGTCACCGATATAGCCGGCACTACCCGTGATTCTATCTATCATAGATACAATAAGTTCGGATTCGACTTTTATCTCGTTGACACAGCCGGCATACGGAAAAAGCAGAAGGTTAGCGAAGATATCGAGTACTACAGTGTCATACGCTCGATACGCGCAATTGAGGCAAGCGATGTCTGCATACTCATGATTGATGCCACTCGTGGCATCGAGTCACAGGATGGCAACATCTTCTCGCTCATCCAGCGAAATAAGAAAGGACTCGTGGTATGCGTCAACAAATGGGATCTCATCGAAGACCGTTCGCTCGAGGCTCAGAAACGCTACGAGGCTGCCGTGCGCGGCAAATTCGCCCCCTTTACAGATTTCCCGATTCTCTTTACCTCGGCACTCACCAAGCAGCGCATTTACAAAGTGCTTGAGACTGCCATACAGGTCTATGAAAACCGGCGCAGGATTATCCCGACCTCGCAGCTGAATACCTATATGCTTGAGCAGATAGCGATTACACCTCCGCCCAGCAACAAAGGCAAATTCGTGAAGATAAAATACGTCACGATGCTTAAGGATGCGGTAGTGCCCACGTTCGTATTCTTCTGCAATCTGCCGCAATGGGTGAAGGAACCTTATCGCAGATTCCTCGAAAACAAAATCCGCGACAAATGGGATTTCCTTGGCACTCCGATTCAGATTTTCATGCGCGACAAGTAGTCGAATCATCAGGAGGCTTTGCAGCTGAAATAAATAAAATCACACCGCCAGTCACCAAAATGATTGGCGGTGTTGCCGTTTATGAAGATATTTTGTAAATTCGCAGATAAAACAAAAAAATACGGATATGACTCAATGGTACATAATATACGATGGTCAAAGTAAAGGCCCCATGTCGGCCGATGAATTGCTAAACTTCGGTCTGACAGCCGATTCAATGGTATGGACAGCCGGAATGCCCGAATGGCGTCGCGCCGGAACGTGTGCTGAGCTTAATGCCCTGCTGGCTACTAAAGCCGGAGGTGGTTTCCCGCATCCGGAAGTCACCGATGCTTCCCGGAGTAGGGTAGAGGATATCGACATTGACTCCCCCGGCGCCGCTCCACGGCAGCCGAACTACGACGGTTATGGCAATCAGCCACGCGGTCAGGAATATGGAGCATCCGGATACGGCCAAAGAATGGCCGACCCTAACAATCCCGGTAATTGGGCTGATGCCGGATACGGCCAATACGGGCAGTATGGCCAGTATGGCCGCCCGCAGCCCGGACAATGGAGCGGTAAGTCGAAAGTGACGGCCGGACTGCTTGCCATTTTCCTGGGCTATCTCGGAGTACAGTACTTCTATCTTGATAAGGTAACAGCCGGAATAATCACGATTGTACTTTCGATAGTGACGTGCGGGATGTGGAGTGTAGTCACATTGATACAGGGTATATTGATGCTGACAATGACCGACCGCCAGTTTGATGACAAGTACGTCTATAACTCCAGCACGTTCCCCCTGTTCTAAGCATTAAGCGGCACTAATCGGTGCAAGATCATGCCCCCAAAGAATGTCAACGAGAGAATTGCCTGAATATGGGCGCTTCCTCGTTGACATTTTCATTATAAGGAAAGTGGATTAACATAAAGAGATGAATGTCGCGGTCTAAATTGCCATCGCTCGGAAGCCCGAAAATATCTCAATCCTGCCGACAGTTGAAGAAAAATGCTGTGTAATCCTGCTGTCAAACATAATTGCCCAAAATTGCATATACATAAATTAACACTAATTTACATAAATTGATTTCGCTGAATAGCAATGAGTTGAGAGCGTGAATCGCGTAAATTTTGAAAAAAATCGCGTCGGGGCTTGCACATCGTCGGAAA